>JANWLR010000053.1 GCA_025450755.1 Sphingomicrobium sp.
CCGCTTGGCCTGGCCAAGCATGTTCACCGTGACGCTCTCGAGCTTGATGCCGAGGTCCTCGCTGATCATCTCCCCGCCGGTGAGGATTGCAATATCCTCAAGCATCGCCTTACGGCGATCGCCGAAGCCCGGCGCCTTGACCGCCGCGACCTTGAGGCCGCCGCGCAGCTTGTTGACCACGAGGGTCGCCAGTGCCTCACCCTCGATATCCTCCGCGATGATGAGGAGCGGACGGCCGCTCTGGACGACCGCTTCCAAGATCGGGAGCATCGCCTGCAGGTTGGAGAGCTTCTTCTCGTGGATCAGGATGTACGGATCCGAAAGCTCAACCTGCATCTTTTCCGGGTTGGTGATGAAGTAAGGCGACAGATAACCGCGGTCGAACTGCATGCCCTCCACGACGTCGAGCTCGAACTCGAGACCCTTCGCCTCTTCGACGGTGATCACGCCTTCCTTGCCGACTTTCTCCATCGCTTCGGCGATCTTCTCGCCGACCTCACGGTCGCCGTTGGCCGAGATAATTCCGACCTGCGCGATTTCCTGGCTACCCGAAACGTCCTTCGAGCGGGCCTTGAGGTCCTTGACCACCTCAGTGACCGCCTTTTCGATTCCACGCTTCAGGTCCATCGGGTTCATGCCCGCCGCGACCGACTTCATGCCCTCGCGAACAATCGCCTGAGCGAGGACCGTCGCAGTGGTGGTGCCGTCGCCGGCGATGTCATTGGTCTTCGAGGCAACTTCGCGCACCATCTGGGCGCCCATGTTCTCGAACCTGTCCTTGAGCTCGATTTCCTTGGCGACGGTAACGCCGTCCTTGGTGATTCGAGGAGCGCCGAAGCTCTTCTCGATGACGACGTTGCGGCCCTTGGGGCCAAGAGTCACTTTCACCGCATTTGCGAGGATATCGACACCGTTGAGAATGCGCTCCCGCGCATCACGGCTGAATTTCACGTCCTTGGCTGCCATCTGGCTACCCTTTCCGTTTCTCTAAAATCTCTATTGTCACGCGATGAGGCGCCATTTTCTGCGAACTTAGCGCCCCTCTTCGAGGTCAGCCGACGATCCCCAGGATGTCGCTTTCCTTCATGATGATGAGGTCCTCACCATTGATCTTCACCTCGGTGCCCGACCATTTGCCGAACAGGATCTTGTCGCCGGCCGTGACGTCTAGCGGCGTGACCTTCCCTTCTTCGCTCTTGGCGCCGCCGCCGACGGCGACGACTTCGCCCTCCTGCGGCTTTTCCTTGGCGGTATCGGGAATGATGATCCCGCCCGCGGTCTTCTCGTCGGCCTCGACGCGACGGACGAGGACACGGTCATGAAGCGGCCTGAAACCCATGGGTCTTAACCCCCTCTTCTCTCTAAAAAAGTTGAACTTCTACGTTGGCACTCCCAGCATGAGAGTGCCAACGATGGCGGCCATATGGTTGTCAGCCGCTCATCCGTCAACGCCTAGGCCGACGGTTTTTTCGGCCCGTAACGGTTAGGAGTGGGCTTGGCGTGTCAGGTCGAGCCGGTCGCGCAAAAGCCAGCGCACTAGCATTAGTGCAGCGACCGCGGCCAGCCCGCTCGCGAGCCCGACCCAGATACCGACACCCCTCCAGTCACGGCCGAACGCGAGCCAGATGCCGATTCCAAGGCCGACGACCCAGTAGCCGACCAGCGCGAACAGAAGGGGCCAGCGCGTGTCGTGAAGCCCCCGCAGCATGCCCGCTCCGATGACTTGGGCTCCGTCGACTAGCTGGAAGGCGGCCGCGACGTTCAAGAAGCTCACGGCGAGGGCGATCGTTTCGGCATTGGCGGGATCGTCCCTCAGGAACAATGTGATGAGCCAGCGCGGGATGCTCCACATGACCAGCGCCATCGTCCCCATGAAGCCGACACCAATCACCCATGCGGTCCAGCCGGCACGAGTGATCGCGGGCGCGTCACGGCGGCCAACCGCAAGACCGACGCGAACGGTCGCCGCCTGGCCAAGACCGAGGGGGACCATGAAAGTGAGTGCGGCGATTTGAAGCGCGACTGCATGAGCAGCAACAGCCGGGGCGCTGATCCAGCCCATGAAATAGGCGGCCAGCGCGAACACGCCCATTTCGAGCGCCATGGTAACGCCGATCGGCCAGCCAAGTCTTACCATTGCACCCGTCCGCTCCCGGTCGAACCGCCAGAACCGTCCGAACAGATGGAAACGGCGGAACCGCCGTTCGATCAGGGCGACCGCGGCAAGCGCACCGCACAAGACGATCCACGTCAGCGTGCTGCCAAGTCCGCCGCCGACAAGGCCGAGCGGTCGCATGCCGAAGTGGCCGAAGATCAGCGACCAGCTCAGCAGCGCGTTGAGCGCGATTCCGCCGAGACTGAGCCACAGGACGATGCGCGGTCGTTCAAGCGCGGAAACGAAGTTCCTCAGAAGCTGGAAGATGAGCCAAGGCGCGGTGCACCACATGTAGGCGCGCAGGAAAGTCTGGCCCTGACTAGCGAGCTCAGGCGGTTCACCGAAGGCGCGCATGAAATCGCCGACGTGCCAAAGCACCAGCCAGTAGGGCGGCAGCATGAACCCAAGTAGCCACAGGCCCGCGCGAAAAGTCCGCCGAACGTCCCGCACGGCGTTGAACCTCTGCCCCAACGCGGTCGCCATCATTGGCGAAGACGCAGTGACCAGACCCAGCATCAACAGGTTGAACGTGAAAGTGAGATTCAACGCCAAGGTGGCCGCGGCGAGCTGGGTCGCGCCGAGCCGCCCCATCAGTAGGACGTCGGTTGCCTGGATAGCCTGCTGCGTAAGGTTCGCGAGGATCAACGGCCACGCAAGCGCCAGCGTCGAGCGAAGCTCCGTACGCCACGGAAGTATGCCATCGTCACGCAATTTCATCGCCGCCACGTCCATTGGATCGGGCCTAACTGTTGGGCCACACGTCGAAAAGGTTTGGCCCGGCACCGTCTCCTCCGCTAGCTGTGGCGCCGAAAAGATCTAGAGGCTGTGAAAATGAAGTTCGTTCGCGCGATCTGGAAACTGCTGGTTGGCATCAAGGACGCCCTTGTGTTGATCCTCCTCATTTTCTTCTTCGCAATGCTCTATGGCGCACTCTCGGCACGGCCCGCGCCGGTCAAGGAAGGCGTGCTTGATCTCAACCTCAACGGGAGCGTGGTCGAACAGCCGGCTCGGCGGAACTGGGCCGACATTGCCGGATCGTCGCATCCGCAGGAATATCGGCTCCGCGATCTCGTCGCCGCGCTGGACAAAGCGAGGGACGACAGCCGCGTCAAGGCGGTCGCGCTGGACCTTGACGGCTTCAGCGGCGGAGGTGCGACGGCGATCGGCGACCTTGCGAACGCGGTTCGGCGTGTGCGCGCGGCCGGCAAGCCGGTGATCGCTTATGGGGTCGGCTACACCGACGACAGCTACGCACTGGCGTCCGCCGCCTCTGAAATCTGGCTCAATCCGCTTGGCGGTGTCCTGATTGCCGGACCGGGTGGCTCGAACCTTTACTTCAAGGGGCTGCTCGACAAGCTTGGCGTGACTGCGAATGTTTACCGTGTCGGCACCTACAAATCGGCGGTCGAGCCATACATTCGTAACGACATGTCGCCAGCGGCGCGTGAAAATTACACGGCCCTCGACCAGGCCCGGCTCGAGACCTGGAAGCAGGAAATCAAGCTGGCGCGTCCGAAGGCGAACATCGACCTGTTCCTCACCAACATGAATGGAGCTGTCGCGGCAGCTGGCGGCGACATGGCCAAGGCCGCGCTACAAGCGGGTCTGATCGATCGGGTCGGCGAGCGGCGCGATTTCGAAGAGCGTCTGGCGCAGCTTGGTGGCGGCACCGGAGCAAATGGTGCGCCATTCAAAGAAGTGAAGCTCGGCTCTTACATCGCCGACGTCGTCAATCAGAGACCCGCGGGTCCCATCGGTGTCGTGACAATCGCGGGCATGATCGTCGACGGGAAGGCCGGCCCAGGGACTGCCGGCGGCGACACGATCGCCAAGGAGATCGACGATGGCGTCAACAAGGGCATCAAGGCCCTGGTTGTGCGGGTCGACAGTCCGGGAGGATCCGTGCTCGCATCGGAACGCATCCGCGAGGCCGAGCTTGCCGCGAAGGCGAAGAAGATCCCCGTGGTCGTATCGATGGGAAGCGTTGCTGCATCAGGCGGCTATTGGGTCTCGACGCCAGGCGACTTCATCTATGCCGAGCCGTCCACGATTACCGGCTCGATCGGCGTGTTCGGCGTAATTCCAAGCTTCCAGGGCACGCTCAAAAAGCTCGGCGTCGGAGCCGACGGGGTGAAAACCACGCCGCTCTCGGGCGAGCCCGACCTGTTAAAAGGACCCTCGCCCGAGGCAAGCCAACTCATCCAGACCGGCGTTGAGTCGATGTACAGCCGCTTCCTGGGCGTGGTCGCCGCGGCTCGGCACAAGACTCCGCAACAGGTCGACCAGATCGCCCAGGGGCGCGTTTGGGACGGCGGCACGGCGCGCCAGCTCGGCCTCATCGACGGCTTCGGCGGTTTCGATGATGCAATCGCGAAGGCAGCGCAACTCGCCAACCTCGGCAACGAACGCGGGGTCCGCTACCTCGAGCCGCAGCTCAGCTTCCGCGATCGGTTGATCGAGGCTCTGGCACATAATGGCGATGAGGGCACGAGCGCTCCCGACGATGCATTTGCGATCCTTGCTCACCAGCCGGAGCAGCAGCTTGCGAGCGTCCTCTCCGAGGTGCGTTCGATCATGTCCGGTCCGAGCATCCAGGCGCGTTGCCTCGAATGCCCGCCGGTCGCCCCGGCACGAGTTGACGAGAAGGACCTTGGTCTGCTCGGCCTGATCAAGGAATTGGTTAGCTAGCGAACACCAGTTCGAGCGCGGCCAAGATGAAATGGATTGACCGTGGGCTTTCTTGCCTGCTGATCCTCTTGGGCATCGGCCATACTTACGGGGTTCTCAATTTCTACCGCGATCCGCAGACCCTGTCTGGTCGCTGACCGCGACTGTGCTCATCTTCCTGATTGCCGCGGTCAACCTGCTGCGGACGTGGCGACCTGGAGAGCCGTGCGTTCGCGATCCTGACGTCCTCGTGCCCCGGCAGCCTATCTCTTGATCACGCTGCGGTTCGGGCAGCTTGTCGGCGACATCGCGGATCCGCGCGTCATCCTTTTCGGGTTGCTCTCCCTTAACGTGCTCGCCTTTGGAATTCGTGACTCAATGCGTCGACCGATTGTCTGGCGCGCTCTTCAGATGTGGATCGGCTTCCCTTGCACCGCCATCGCCGCTTCCTTGAGCGCCTCTTCGTGAGTCGGGTGCGCGTGACAGGTGTAAGCGATGTCCTCGCTCGTCGCGCCGAATTCCATCGCCAGCGCCGCTTCGCCGATCATCGTCCCCGCCACCGAAGCGATGATCCAGACGCCGAGGACGCGGTCGGTCTTCGCGTCCGCGATGACTTTCACGAAACCGTCGGGCTCGCGGTTGGTTTTGGCGCGGCTGTTGGCAAGCATCGGGAATTTGCCGACCTTCACATCGCCGGACTTGCGCGCTTCCTCTTCGGTGAGACCGACGCCGGCGATCTCGGGCATGGTGTAGACGACGCTCGGAATCACTTCCTCATTCACGATGCCGGTCTGACCGGCGATATTCTCAGCGACCGCGATGCCCTCGTCCTCGGCCTTATGGGCGAGCATCGGGCCAGGGATCACGTCGCCGATGGCCCAAACTCCCGCCACCTTCGTTTTGAACCGATGGTCGGTTTCGATCTGGCCGCGCTGGTTGGTCTGAAGCCCTGCCTTGTCGAGCGCGAGGCCGTCGGTGTTGGGCTTGCGGCCGATCGAAACGAGAACAACGTCCGCTTCGATGGTCTCGGCAGCGCCGCCAGCGGCAGGTTCTATGGCCAGCGTGACCGTGTCGCCCTTGCGCTCGGCCTTGGTGACCTTGGTCGAAAGCCTGAATTCGAAGCCCTGCTTCTTGAAGATCTTGCTGGCTTCCTTGCGGACGTCGCCATCGAACCCGGGGAGGATCTGATCGAGGAACTCGACGACCGTGATCTGGGCGCCCAGTCTCCGCCACACGGAGCCGAGCTCGAGGCCGATCACCCCGCCACCAATGACGACCATCCGCTTGGGTACTTCCGGCAGCTCCAGCGCGCCGGTCGAATCGACGATCCGTTCCTGGTCAATGGTGATTCCCGGCAGCGGCGTCACCGAGGAGCCGGTCGCGATGACGATATTCTTGGCGCGAACGTTCCGGTCGCCGACCTTTACCGTGTCCGCGCTCTCGAAGCTCGCACGGCCCTTCAGCCATTCGACCTTGTTCTTCTTGAACAGGAACTCGATGCCCTGGGTAAGGCCTTTCACCGCTTCGAGCCGCGTCGCGTGCATCTGACCAAGGTCGAGCTCGACATTGCCGGGCTTCACGCCCCACTTGGCGAGCGTTCCATGTGCGGCTTCCTCGAACAGCTCGGAGGCATGGAGCAGCGCCTTCGATGGGATGCAGCCGACGTTGAGGCAGGTGCCGCCCAAAGTCTCGCGACTTTCGACGCAGGCAGTCTTCAGGCCGAGCTGGGCTGCCCGGATCGCTGCGACATAGCCGCCGGGGCCGGCGCCGATCACAAGAACGTCGAAATCATAGCCCTCGGCCATCAACTGCTCCGCTTATTCAAGATTGCGAGCGCGACTTAGGGGTGTGGTCCCGCACCCGCAAGTTTGGCGAGCGGTAGCGCGCGTTTAACGATGGGTTCAACCCGATGCACAGCTTCGGCGCATGGCACGGGATGATGATCACCGGGTCGCGCGCAGGCCGCATTCTCGAGGCGCGCAACCGCGTCTATTTTGATTTAACCTATGCGAGGCGCCGCAATTTCAGCCGCTTGATGATCAGCGCTCCCGAATGGCGTGTTGACCAGCACGAAGCCGTGCTCACCGGAGCCGCCGAGCGCCTTTCGTACGACCTTCACGCAAGCGAACGCGCAGCTGTGGCCTAAAGGTCGATCAGCAAGCGCGTCGGGTCCTCGATCGCTTCCTTGACGCGAACCAGGAAGGTGACCGCCTCACGGCCATCAATGAGACGATGATCGTAGGACAGCGCAAGGTACATCATTGGACGAGCGACGATCTGCCCGTCCTTGACGACCGGCCGCTCCTCGATCCGATGCATGCCAAGCACGGCTGACTGCGGCGGGTTGATGATCGGCGTCGACAGAAGCGAGCCGAACACGCCGCCATTGGAAATGGTGAAGGTGCCGCCCTGCATATCCTCGATTCCGAGAGTGCCTTCCTTCGCGCGCCTCCCGAAGTCGGCGATCGTCTTTTCGATATCCGCAAAGCTCATGCTGTCGGCGTTGCGGACCACCGGAACGACAAGACCCTTTGGCGCAGACACAGCTACCGAGACATCGAGATAGTGATGATAGATGATCTCGTCGCCCTCGAGGCTGGCGTTGACCGACGGCACGTCCGTCGCCGCGAGCGCACAGGCTTTCACGAAGAAGCCCATGAAGCCGAGGCGGATGCCGTGCTTCTTTTCGAACAAATCCTTGTAGCGGCTGCGCGCCTCGATGACCGCGCTCATGTCGACGTCGTTGAACGTCGTCAGCATCGCGGCGGTGTTCTGCGCTTCCTTCAGGCGACGGGCGATGGTCTGACGAAGCCGCGTCATCTTGACACGCTCCTCGAGACGTTCGCCTCCCGCCGCAGGCGCTCTTTTCGATTCCGGCGGAGACTGAGGAGCTAGCGCTTCCGGAGCTTTCGCCTGCGGTGCCTGGGTCCCCGCCTGGGGCGGCGCAGCCGATTTCTGATCCTGGGCGGCGGCAACGACATCGTCCTTGGTCAGTCGTCCATCCTTGCCTGTCCCGCGAATCTTCGTCGGGTCGACATGATATTCGAGCACCGCCCGGCGCACCGCCGGCGAAAGCGTCGTGACATGCTCGTCGGCTTCCGAACTTTCAGCAATCGCCGATGCCGGCTCGGGCGCATGCTCGTCGCCGCGAAGCAAAGGAGTTTCACCGGCGCCAGCGGGATTGGTGCTGGTCGCGGCGGCTGCCTCGGCCGGGCTCGGCGCGGGCGAAGCTGCACCCGCGCCCGCCTTTTCGTCGACGCGCGCGATCACTGCTCCAACGGCCACGGTCTCGCCTTCGCCCACGAGCTGCTCCGTCAAAACGCCGGAGACCGGCGAGGGAACTTCGACGCTCACCTTGTCGGTTTCGAGACTTGCGATCGGCTCGTCGGCCGCGACCGCCTCGCCGGGCTTCTTCAACCACTGCGCAAGCGTGCCTTCGGTGATCGATTCCCCGAGTGCGGGGACTTCAACGTCAGTGGCCACTTTCTTCCCTTCATTCTGCGGCAACCGCCCCGGGGCGCTCGCTCGCCTTGTCCTTGTCGGTATCGTGTCCGAGTGCCGCAGCGATCAGCGATGCCTGCTCGGCCGCATGGCGCCTTGCCAGACCCGTCGCCGGCGAAGCGCTGGCGTCCCGGCCGGCATATTGCGGACGCATGCCCATGAATCCGGAGTCTGTGAGGCATTGCTCGAGCAAATCCTCGACGAACAGCCACGCGCCGTTGTTTTTCGGCTCCTCCTGCGCCCAGACCAGATCCTGGAGCTTTGGCATCGCTTTGAGGCGCTTCACCAGCGGCTCCGAGGGGAATGGATAGAGCTGTTCGAGGCGAACGATCTCCACGCCGAGATCGCCAGCCGAATCGCGCGCCTCCATCAGCTCATAGGCAAGCTTTCCCGAGCAAAGCACGAGCCGGCGCGTCTCGCCCTCCGCCGGCGGATTGAGGTCGCTGACGATGCGCCGGAAATGACTGTCGCCCGTGAAGTCGCCGAGCTTCGACACTGCGAATTTGTGCCGAAGCAGCGACTTTGGAGTCATCATCACCAGCGGCTTGCGGAAGTCACGCCGCATCTGTCGCCTGAGAATGTGGAAGTAATTGGCCGGCGTCGTGCAATTCGCGACCTGCAGATTGTCCTCAGCGCTTAGCTGCAGATAGCGCTCTAGCCGTGCCGAACTGTGCTCCGGCCCCTGTCCCTCGAAGCCGTGGGGAAGAAGCATGACGAGACCGCTCGCGCGCAGCCACTTGGCCTCGCCCGCGGCGACGAACTGGTCGATGATGCTCTGCGCGCCATTAGCGAAGTCGCCGAACTGGGCTTCCCAAAGAACCAGGGTTTTCGGGTCGGCGAGCGAATAGCCATATTCGAAGCCGAGCACTCCGAACTCGGAAAGCGGACTGTCGCGAACTTCGAAGCGGGCTCCTTCAACCTGACATAGCGGAATATATTTCTCGCCGCTCTGCTGGTTGACCCAAACGGCGTGCCGCTGGCTGAACGTGCCGCGGCCGCTGTCTTGGCCTGAAAGGCGCACGCCGTGGCCTTCTTGGATCAGGCTGCCGAACGCGAGCGCCTCGCCGGTCGCCCAGTCGAAGCCTTCGCCAGTCGCGAACATCTCTTTCTTCGCATCGAGTATGCGCTGCAGCGTCTTGTGGATGGCAAAGCCTTCGGGAACCGTCGTCAGCACCTCGCCGAGGCGGCGGACCTCTTCCTCGCTGATTGCGGTGCGAACGTTGCGGCGGGCGAGCACCGGCTCGTCCGGGCGCCCGAGACCTGCCCACCGGCCCTCGAACCAGTCCGCTTTGTTGGGCGCATAGGAGACGGCGTTCTGGAACTGCTCCTCAAGGTGAGAAACATAATCCTGTGTCGTCTTGTCGATCCATGGCTGGTCGATCACGCCCTCTTCGATCAGCTTTTGACCATAGATTTGACTGATCGGTGGGTGCTTCTTGATGGCCGCATACATCTGCGGCTGGGTAAAGCTCGGCTCGTCGCCCTCGTTGTGCCCGAACCGGCGGTAGCACCACATGTCGATGACAACGTCGCGGTTGAATGTCTGGCGGAACTCGGTTGCGAGCTTGCAGCAGAAGGTAACCGCTTCGGGATCATCGCCGTTGACGTGGAGTATCGGCGCCTGGATCCCCTTCGCCACGTCTGACGGGTAGGGCGACGACCGGCCGTACTGCGGGCTGGTGGTGAAGCCGATCTGGTTGTTGATGATGAAGTGGATCGTCCCGCCCGTGCCGTAGCCGGGAAGGCCCGAGAAGCTCAGGCACTCCCACACCACACCTTGTCCCGCGAACGCTGCATCGCCGTGCAGCAGCATCGGAAGTACGGTCTTTCCGCGCTTGTCGTCGCGGATCGTCTGGACTGCGCGCGCCTTGCCGAGGACGACCGGATCGACCGCCTCGAGATGCGACGGGTTGGGGAGCAGCGACAGGTGCACCTTATTGCCGTCGAACTCGCGATCCGATGAGGTGCCGAGGTGATATTTGACGTCGCCGGATCCGCCGACGTCGGCGGGGTTGGTTGCTCCGCCGGCAAATTCATGGAAAATCGCTTGCGCCGGCTTGCCCATCACATTCGAAAGGATGTTCAAACGTCCGCGATGGGCCATGCCGACATCGATCTCGGTCACGCCCATCTGCCCGCCGTACTTGATCACCGCTTCCAGAGCCGGAACCGCTCCTTCGCCGCCATCAAGTCCGAAGCGCTTGGTCCCGACATATTTCCGAGCGAGGAATTTCTCCCACTGCTCGGCGTGGATCACCTTGGCAAGGATCGACTGCTTGCCTTCGGGAGTGAAGGTGATTTCGGCGTCCTTGCCCTCCATTCGGCCCTGCAGGAAGCGGCGTTCCTCGACGTCGTTGATGTGCATATATTCAAGACCGACGTGGCCGCAGTAATTACGCTGAAGAATCGCGACGATTTCGCGGACGCTTGCCTGTTCGAAGCCGAGCGCGCCACATAGCCAGATCGGCCGGTCGAGGTCCTCGTCGGAAAAGCCGTGATATTCGGCAGTGAGGTCGGCGGGAACTTCCCGCCGCGTCAGCCGAAGCGGGTCGAGGTCGGCGGCAAGATGCCCACGCACGCGATAGGTGCGGATCAGCATCATCGCCCTGATCGAATCTTCGGCGGCGCGGCGGATGGTTTCAGGATCGCTCGTCGTCTCGGCAGCCTTGGCAACGACGGCCGCCTTCACCTTCTCGATCGTCGCCTGGGTCGGATCGAGGCCGAGGTTCAGCTCATCGAGCTCGGCGATCGGCCAGCCCTTGCGCGCCCAGCTTGGGCCAGCCTCGTGTTCGAATGATCCGGCCAAGTCGTTCATGCGGCGACCAGTAACTCCTTGAGCGTCTTGCCCAATTCAGATGGGCTTGGGGAAACGGTAATTCCAGCCGCCTCCATCGCCGCGATCTTGCTTTCGGCGTCGCCCTTGCCGCCCGAGACGATCGCGCCGGCGTGGCCCATGCGGCGACCAGGAGGCGCCGTGCGTCCCGCAATGAAACCGACAACGGGCTTCTTGCGGCCGCGTTTCGCTTCGTCGGCGAGGAACTGGGCTGCGTCCTCCTCCGCGCTGCCGCCGATTTCGCCGATCATGATGATCGACTTGGTCTCGTCGTCGGCGAGGAACATTTCGAGGATGTCGATGAACTCGGTTCCCTTCACGGGATCGCCGCCGATGCCGACCGCGGTCGATTGGCCGAGGTCCTCGTTCGTTGTCTGGAAAACCGCCTCATAGGTCAAAGTGCCCGAGCGGCTGACGACGCCGACGCTGCCCTTCTTGAAGATGTTGCCGGGCATGATCCCGATCTTGCACTCGTTGGGCGTCAGCACCCCGGGGCAGTTCGGGCCGATCAGGCGGGACTTGGACCCCGAGAGTGCGCGCTTCACCCGCACCATGTCGAGGACTGGGATGCCCTCGGTGATCGTGACGATCAGCGGAACCTCGGCGTCGATGGCCTCGAGGATCGAATCTGCGGCGAATGGCGGCGGGACGTAGATTACCGATGCCGTGGCGCCGGTCTTGGCGACCGCCTCGTGAACGGTGTTGAACACGGGCAGGTGTAGATGCTCGGTCCCGCCCTTCCCCGGAGTCACGCCCGCGACCATCTTTGTGCCATAAGCAAGCGCCTGCTGCGTGTGGAACGTTCCGGTTTCGCCGGTCATTCCCTGCGTGATGACCTTGGTGTTCCTGTCGACCAATATGCTCATGCCACCCACTCTTCAGCAAGACTGTTGTCGATCTGCCTGCAGGCGACGAGCAGCTCCTTCACCGCATCGACGCTGAGATTGAAGTTCTCGCTCGCTGCCGAATCGAGCTCGATCTCGACGATCCGCTCAACGCCGCCGGCGCCGATCACGCACGGCACGCCGACATAGAGGTCGTTGACGCCGTACTGGCCGGTGAGGTTGGCCGCGCAGGGCAGGACTCGCTTCTTGTCCTTGAGGAAGCTCTCGGCCATCGCGATCGCGCTGGTTGCCGGCGCGTAATAGGCCGAGCCAGTCTTCAGCAGAGCGACGATCTCCCCGCCGCCGCCGCGCGTGCGCTTGACGATGGCGTCGATCTTGTCCTGCGTGGTCCAGCCCATCTTCACGAGGTCGGGGATGGGGATTCCGGCCACGGTGGAATAACTCACGACCGGCACCATCGTGTCGCCGTGGCCACCGAGCACGAATGCGGTCACGTCCTCGATGCTGACGTTGAACTCCTCGGCGAGGAAGTGGCGAAAGCGCGCGCTGTCGAGTACGCCCGCCATTCCGACGACCATCTTGTGCGGAAGCCCCGAATATTCGCGCAGCGCCCACACCATCGCGTCGAGCGGGTTGGTGATGCAGATGACGAAGGCATTGGGAGCATGCTTGCGGATGCCCTCACCGACTGACTTCATCACCTTGAGGTTGATTCCGAGAAGGTCGTCGCGGCTCATTCCGGGCTTGCGGGCGATACCTGCAGTGACGATGCACACGTCCGCGCCCTCGATGTCGGCATAGTCCGTGGTGCCCTTGAGCTTCGCGTCAAAGTCGTCGACGGGCCCCGCCTCCGCAATGTCGAGCGCCTTGCCTTCGGGAATGCCCTCGATGACGTCAAACAGGACGATGTCGCCGAGCTCGCGCATCGCCGCGAGGTGAGCGAGGGTTCCGCCGATCATTCCGGCGCCGATGAGCGCGATCTTCTTCCGAGCCATAGGGCCGCTTGTCCAACCTTTCTGTCTTGTCGGGCGACGGTTCTGGGGAGTCGCCGCCAGGGGGAGCGCGGCGCCCGATTAGCGAGGTGCCTTCCATGCCGCAACCGCCCACCGGAACGATGAACCGTGCAGAAGGGCAGGATTAAAAGCCTGTAATGCCGAAACTGCGCACGGCCGCGCTCCGTTGATCATCGAAATCTAACAAGGAGAGTCTCAATGACGAAAGTACTTCTGACGCTTGGTGCGGCCGCAGTTGCGCTGAGCGCAGTGCCTGCCGCAGCGCAGCATTACACGCGTCATACGGCATGCGATCAATGGCGGCACGGTCGATGCGTTTCCTGGCACCGGATGACCCGCCGCGAAGCAAGGGCGGCAGGTTATCGGGTCGGCTATGATTTCGGACCAAATTATTCCTATGTGGATATCGGTTCGCTGCCGCAGCCGGTCGTTACCCGCTATCACTTGCGGCCGACATTCCGCTACGTGAACGAGAACGGCTACGTCTATGTCGTGAACCCGAACACCTATCGCGTGGTCAGGGTCATTTCCGTTCCCTGATTTTTGATTGATCAACGCGCAGGCCGCCGGGCTTCTTCCGGCGGCCTTTCTTGTGCGTAACCATTTCGCTCAACGAACGTTCAGCGCTTCCGAAGGACTGGTGGGATTATGAAACATGCGCGTCTGATCGTCGGCGCCGCGGCGCTCGGCGTTGCTGCTCCGGCTTATTCAAGACCGGGCAATGGGCATGGAAACGGCCACGGTCATGCTTACGGCTATGACTACGGCAATCGCCGGGCGGTCGGCTACGGCGTCGGCGGGTGCCCGCCGGGTCTTGCCAAGAAGCACAATGGCTGCATGCCTCCAGGGCAGGCAAAGAAGCTCGATCGCGGTCAGCGTTGGCAGAGCGGCTATGGCACATATTATTCATATGGCCGCATTCCTTATGATCTGCGGCGCCGCTACGATTTGAGCTCTCGCTATCGCTATTATTATCGTGACGGCAACATCTACGTCGTGAACCCGCGTACGATGCTGATCGCGCAGGTGATCGGTGCACTGTTGCGCTAGCGACCCGGTTTTCTTGTAAAAAAGACTTAATCTTCTTCGATCAGGCTCAGGATGTTCCCGTCCGGGTCCTTGAACCAGGCGGTCTTGAACCCCTCGGCGACATAGAGATCGCCGAGAGGTTCAAGCCCCGGCATATCATAATGTTCGAAGAAGATTCCCTTGTCCTTGAGGTCGCGGACCTCCTTTTCCGAATCGTCGACCTGGAAGGTCAATGCGGTCGCCTTGTTGGTCCCGGCAAATTCCGATCGATAAAGGTTGATCCGGGTATCGCCGCTCTTCAACGTGATACCCTCGCCCCATTCGTCTTTCGTCTTCAGGCCAAGTTTCTCTTCGTAGAACCTGCGTGCCCGATCGAGATCCTTGACCGCGATCATCGGGGTTGCGTCAGCTTTTCCGAGCATAAGCTCCTCCTTTCGTGACGTGACAAGCAACGGGAGGTAAGCAACAGCCGTTCCTCCGAACGTCGGCCAAAGCATGTGTTTCGTAGCTTTTGAAAACGCGTGCCTTGCGTGCTAGCGGCTCGAACCGAGCAAGGAGTTGATCGTTTTGGCCGAATTCACGCTTCCGAAGAACAGCAAGATCATGCGGGGCCGCGAGTGGAAGCCCGAAGAGGGCAAGAGGCTCAAGACCTTCAAAATCTACCGTTACGACCCCGATAGCGGCGCCAATCCGCGGTATGACCGCTATACGATCGACCTCGACAAATGCGGGCCGATGGTCCTCGATGCGCTGATCAAGATCAAGAACGAGATCGACCCGACGCTCACGTTTCGGCGCTCGTGCCGCGAGGGTATTTGCGGGTCCTGCGCGATGAACATGGAAGGGACGAACGGGCTCGCCTGCACGAGCGCGATTGAGGAGATGAAGGGTGAGATCCGGATCACTCCGCTGCCGCACATGGAGGTGGTGAAGGACCTGGTTCCGGACCTAACCAACGCTTACGCCCAATATGCTCTCATCCAACCATGGCTGAAGACGGCGAGCCCGGCGCCGTCGCGCGAGCGGCTGCAGAGCCCCGAGGACCGGTCGAAGCTCGACGGCCTCTATGAATGCATCCTCTGCTTCTGCTGCTCCGCCGGATGCCCGAGTTATTGGTGGAACTCGGACAAGTTCCTGGGACCCGCTATCCTGCTCCAGGCATACCGCTGGCTTTCGGACAGCCGCGACGAAGCGACCGGGGAGCGGCTCGATCAGCTCGAGGACCCGTACCGCCTCTACCGCTGCCACACGATCATGAATTGCGCGAACGTCTGTCCCAAGGGTCTTAACCCGGCAAAGGCGATCGCGGAGACCAAGAAACTGATCGCGGAACGCGCCGCTTGAGCGAAGAACAATATCAAGCAGAAGGGTTGGAGGACGTGGGTGTCCCGCGCGGGGCGACGCCGGACCCTGACCATCCCGGCTGGTATAGCTGGGGCGACTTTCCCCGATCGAGCTTCGCAGCCGCTACCGGGCGTCTGCTGTTCAAACCGGACGGCCCCCGGCGAGGGATCGCACGCATGTTCCCAACCGACGACCATATGAACATGGGCGGGTCGATCCATGGCGGCGCGGTCATGAGCTTCATCGACATGTCGATGTTTGCCGGTGGGCTGTGCGCCGGCATGGAGCGCGGCCACTATGTCACGCTCGATCTGACGACCCATTTCCTGGCGCGCGGACAGGCCGGCTCACCACTCGACTCCCATGTCGAGTTGATCAAGCAGACGCGCGGTCACGCCTTCCTCCAGGGCGTGGTCAGGCAGAATGGCGAGAATTGCTATTGCTTCAGTGGCACGTTGAAACGGGTGAACCAGCCGAACGGACCTCATTCGCGATGAGCGGACCCGTACGGGTCGCTTACGACGCGCTGATCGCCGACAATGAGCTGAAACCCGACCCCGCCCAAGTGCGCGCGGTTGCAGCGCTCGATCGCCTTGCCGCGGAAATTGCCAGCGGCAGCGGTGTGTTCGGGCGCCTTTTCGGTTCGAGGGAGAACGGACCCGCGGGCGTCTACCTTTTTGGAGGCGTTGGCCGCGGCAAGTCGATGCTTATGGATCTTGCATTCTCCCACATCGGCGTTGCGCCCAAGCGCAGAGTCCATTTCCACGAGTTCATGCTCGAGACTCACGCCCGCCTGCGGGTCGCGCGGGAGCGCGAGGAAGGCGATCCGATCGCGCCTGTCGCGCAACAGATAGCCGATGAAACGAAACTGCTTTGTTTCGACGAGATGCAGGTCACCAACCCGGCCGATGCGATGATCCTCTCGCGCCTGTTCGGAAAACTGCTCGAGGAAGGCGTAAAGATCGTCACAACCTCGAACCGAGCGCCCCGCGATCTCTATCAGGGCGGCCTCAACCGGGAACTGTTCATTCCGTTCATCGAGCTGATCGAGCGCAAAATGCTCGTCGTCCCGGTCGACGGGCCGACGGATTACAGGCTGGAGCGCCTGACTGGAGTTGAGGTCTGGCACGTACCTAATGGGCCGCAGGCCACCATTGACCTCTCCCGCGCCTTCTTTCAGCTGACCGACTATCCCGTCGAAGATCGGGCCAAGGTTCCATCCGAGGACATCGAAATTGCCGGCGGGCGCACTCTTCATGTGCCCAAAAGTCTCAAGGGCGTCGCGGTTTTCTCGTTCAAACGTCTATGCGGAGAGCCGCGCGGAGCCGCCGACTATCTCGCCATTGCGCGGCGTTTTCACACGTTGATCATCGTCGGAATTCCAGTGATGACCCCCGACATGCGCAATGAAGCGGCGCGCTTCGTCACGCTGATCGACGCGCTTTACGACCATAAGGTCAAGCTGCTCGCCGCCGCCGACGCCGAGCCACAGGCGCTTTACCCCTCAGGCGATGGCAAATTTGAATTCCGTCGGACTGTCAGCAGGCTCCAGGAGATGCGCAGCACCGAATATCTGGCGCAAGGCCACGGCACGGATTAGCCTGACCAAAGTAAGGGGAGGGAAGTCATGATTGTCACGACAACTGAAAGCGTCGCCGGCTATCGGACGGTCGAAGCGCTTGGCCAGGTCTTCGGAGTTGTGGTTCGCAGCCGAAGCATCGGTGGCAATCTTGCCGCGGCGTTGCGCTCGATCGGCGGTGGCGAAATCAAGGAATATACCGCGTTGGTCGAGGAAACGCGGCGGCATGCCATCGACCGCCTGGTCACCAACGCAACTGCAATGGGCGCGAACGCGGTTGTCATGATGCGCTTCGATTCGGGCGAGATCGGCCAGACAATGAGCGAGGTGGTCGCATACGGGACTGCTGTCAGGGTCGAGCGTCAATGAGCACAGGCTGGCGCGGCCTTTCTTTCGCGCTCGGCGCGGTCCTCGCCCTTTGCGGCGTCTTTTTGTGGTTCAATGGGGGCGGACCAGTGCTGCTCATCGTCGGCGCGATCGCGATCCTCACCGCGCTTCTCGAGCCAATCTACGGCCGTGCAAACGGCAAACCGGCTGGCAAAGGTTGGCGGCCAACCAACGAAAAATTCGTCGATCCCGAAACCGGAAAGCTTGTGACAATATGGTTCGATTCATCGAGTGGTGAACGACGATATGTCGAGGAGAATGAAGCGGCACCAAGATGATGCGCTGGTTTCGGAGCCTGGTTGCGTTTCTCATCTTAACTACCGCGACTGCGGTATTTGGACGGCCCGTCCTTACCGGCGCCGACATGCGCCCGGCGATCGATCTCGACGGCGCATGGACTTGGTCGATCGACCCATACGGCACCGGACTTCAGAACTTCCACGGCGACGCCCCCTCGCCTTCGGCGCGGCGCTACAATGATTTCGATGTCACCGAGGCGATGCGGCGCGATCCAAAGGCGCTTTATGAGTTCGACATGGACCGCGCGTCCGTGGTCCACCTGCCGCAATCATTCCTCACTTACTCTCCTGAGATGCGCCACTACGACGGCCTCGTTTGGAACCAGAAGCACTTCACGGCTCATGCTCTTGCCGGGCAGCGCGCATTCCTGCGTTTCGGGGCGGTCGATTACCGGGCCCGCATTTGGCTCAACGGCAAATATGTCGGCGAGCACGAAGGCGGCTTCACGCCATTCTCATTCGAAGTGACGAAGCAGCTTTGCGATGGCGACAACCGGCTGACCGTCGGCGTTGATTCCAAGCGGACGGCAGGGGACCTGCCGCCGCCGAGCACCGATTGGGAGAATTATGGCGGGATCACGCGGCCCGTCTCGCTGATCCTCACACCGCCGACATTCGTCGACGACGGCTGGGTGCGCCTTACTCGCAACGGGCAAATTGCAGTGACGATGAAGCTCGACGGGCCTCAGGCGACTGGTGCGCCAGTTCGCGTCGTGATCCCGGCACTCGGATTTGCGCTGTCTGGCCGCACAGCGGCTGATGGCAGTTGGTCGGGCAGCGCTCCGGCGCCTCGAATTCTCAAGCGCTGGTCACCGGAAAGCCCGACGCTTTACGAAGTCCGCTTCCAGTCTGGCGGCGATATTCTCAATGACAAAGTTGGCTTCCGAACGATTGAAGTGCGCGGCCACGAGATCCTGCTCAACGGAAAGCCGATCTTTCTTCGCGGCATTTCGATTCACGCAGAAGAATTCGGGACCGATCCCACCCGTGCAATCACCCCGGCTGCCGCTCTTGCCTTGCTCACGGAAGCGAAAACCGGCCTCCATGCGAATTACGTTCGCCTCGCGCATTACCCGCACCCCGAGACGATGCTCCGCGCCGCCGACGAACTTGGCCTGCTCGTGTGGAGCGAGATCCCGGTCTATTGGGTTGTCGATTTCACGAACGCGGAGACGCTGAAGACCGCTCTTCAGATGCAGTCGGAGTCGATCCTTCGCGACCGCAATCGCGCCTCGATCATCATCTGGAGCGTCGGCAATGAAACGCCGGTCAGCGACGCGCGCAACGCATTTCTCCGCACTCTAATCGCCAATGCGCACAGGCTTGACGACACCCGGCTGGTGAGCGCGGCGTTGCTCGCCAGCCGCAAAGGCAACATCCAGACGATCGACGATCCGATCGCTCCCGACCTCGATGTGCTGGCAGCAAACACGTACAACGGCTGGTATTCGCCCGACGCGCTCCCAACGCTATCCTCGATCGAGTGGCGCGAACCAGTGGACAAGCCGCTGATCTTTTCCGAGCTCGGTGCCGGCGCGCTCGCCGGCTATCACGACGATCCCGCGAACCCGCACAAGTTCAGCGAGGAATTTCAGGCCGAGTTCTACAGGCAAACGCTCGCGGAGGCCTCAAGGATTCCATTCCTTCGCGGCATGTCGCCGTGGATCCTGAAGGATTTCCGCTCCCCCAATCGTCAGCATCCGATCTATCAGCAGGGCTGGAACCGCAAAGGCCTCGAATCGGAGACTGGCCAGCGCAAGGAAGCCTTCGATGTGCTTGCCAGCTATTATCGGTCACTCGAGGAGCGGCATTAGCCAGCCTTGACGCGACTGCGCGCAGCCCTAGCGTGCAGCCGAATTTCCCGGAGATCTCATGACCAAGAAGCTCGCCGCTATTCTGCTGGCCCTCATGGCGACGGGTGCCGCTGCCGCCAACGATCCGCGCACTGTCCCGACGAAGCTTCCTCCAGCCTGGCAGGCGAAAACGCGTGAACTCCTGAAGCAGGCGATCGAAATTCCGAGCGTCCACAACCGCGGCGAGGTTCCGCGCGTCGCCAAGCTGCTTGCCGATCAATTTCGTGCCGCGGGAATTCCCGACGCCGACATCCACTTCATGCCTTACGAAGCGCTTCCCGGCGATCAAACAGAAGCGCTGATCGTCCGCTGGCGCTCGTCGCATGCGACCAAGAAGCCGATGCTGATCCTTGGCCATATGGACGTCGTCGAAGCCAAGCGCTCTGATTGGAAATATGATCCGTTCGTCTTTCGCGAGGAAGGCGGATATTTCTACGGCCGCGGCACGAGCGACATGAAGAACGGCGATGTCGCGACGACCATGGCGGCGGTCAAGCTGATCTCGGAAGGGTTCAAACCCGACCGCGACATCATCTTTTTTTACAGCGGTGACGAGGAGACGCGCGGGATTGGGGCGACGCTCGGCTCGACCAAGTGGCGCAACCTCACTGACGCCGAATTCGGCCTCAATGCCGACGGTGGCTGCGCGTCCTATGACGAACAGTTCCGGCCGCTTGGCTGCACGATCTCGACTGCGGAAAAGACGTTCCAGACCTATTTCTTCACGACGCACAATCCGGGCGGCCACAGTTCAGAGCCGCGGCCTGACAATGCGATTTACGACCTGGCGGATGCCTTGAAGCGTCTCCAGATGCACCGGTTCCAGCCGATGCTGAACGAAACGACACGGGGCTATTTCGAGCACCGCGCCAAGCAGGAGGGCAATTCGCCCCTCGGGCAGCAAATTCGCGCGTGGCTCGCAAATCCGAACGACGGTGCGGCGGCGGACGCGATCGACGCCAATCCGCTCGAAGTCGGGTTTACCCGCACGACTTGCGTTGCGACGATGCTGCAAGCGGGGCATGCCGACAATGCCCTGCCGCAAAGCGCAGCCGGAACGGTGAACTGCCGGATCATGCCGGGAGTTGATCCGAAGACCATCCAGGCCGAACTTCAGCAGGTTGCCGGGCCAAAGGTGCAGGTCACGCCTGATCCGAACTACATCGGGGAGCCGACGCCTGCGTCGCCGTTGCGCCCGGATGTGCTGAATGCAGTCACAACCGCAATCCACCGACTGCAAGGTCCAGCGATGGACGTTTACCCAGAGATGGCGAGGGGTGCGAGCGACGGCAGCTTTTTCCGCGCACAGGGAATCCCGGTTTACGACATTGATGGCAGCTGGGGCATTTCACCGCTGGACGATCGCGCGCACGGCCTGGACGAACGGATCCCGGTGCGCTCGATGTACGATGACGTGCTTTACTGGGAGATGATCATCAAGTCGCTCGCGGGCTAGGCGGCTCAAGCGCTTTCCCGCGCTGCTTTCAACACCTCTTCTGCGTGGCCGGGCACTTTCACCTTGCGCCAAGCCTTGAGGATTCGGCCATTCGCGCCGATCAGGAACGTCGAGCGCTCCATGCCCATATATTTGCGGCCGTACATCGACTTTTGTACCCAGGTGCCGAACGCTTCTGAGATGCGGCCGTCCTCGTCGGATACGAGCGGCACTTCGAGGCTGTACTTGCCGATGAACTTCTCGTGGCTCTTCATGGGGTCGCGCGAGACGCCGACGACCTTCACGCCTGCCTTCGCGAAATTCTTCGCAAGTGCGGTGAAGTCCTGCGCCTCGCGGGTGCAGCCCGACGTATCGTCCTTCGGGTAGAAATAGAGCGCCAGCAGCTGGCCCGGCGAGGCGAGGTTCGCCTTGCTTCCATCACTAGCCGTCACTTCAATCGATGGTGCCTTATCGCCTTCGTTGATCATGTCATGCCTCTCGCCTGATGCTGTCCCAAAGCTCGGCAATGCTCTGCCGAGCTGCATCGTGCTCGGCAAGGAGCGCATCCCAGCTTGCGGCACCGCACGCCTCCGCAACGAGCTGCCAGGTTTCTGGGGCGGGTTTTACCGAACCCGGCGCGACCAGCCGCATCATCACCAGCATGCGCGAAAGCAACTTTAGCGCATCGACAATATTTGCCGACACTAAAGTTTCGGCTTGGAGCTCCTCGAGCGCATTCTCGAGACGGGTCTTGAGGCCCACATGTTTCGTAAGCTGAAGGACGTGGACCGAGAATTCGAGATCGACCAATCCTCCACGGCCCAGCTTGACGTCGAGCGCACCGTGCGCCGGTTTATGCCGCTCGATCTCGGCCCGCATTTTGGCCGCATCTGCAGCGACGCTCTTGAAGTCGCGCGGGAGTCGCAGGATGCTGTCGATCATCTGAGAGATCCGCGCTCGAACTTCGGGCGAACCATAAACCGGACGGGCGCGGCAGAGCGCCATATGTTCCCACGTCCATGCTTCATTGCGCTGGTATTGCTCGAATGCATCGAGTGATACCACCAGCATCCCCTTCGCGCCGCCGGGCCGAAGGCGCGTATCCACGTCGTAAAGCGGACCCGCCGCGGTGGGAACGCTAAGAGCGGCCGTCACTCGGCTCGCCAGTCGGTTGAAATAGTCGTTGGGGCCGAGCGGCTTTGGGCCATTGGAGCTGCCGCCCTGGTCGGCAGTGTGGAGATAGATGAGGTCAAGGTCGGAAGCGTGGGTGAGCGAATGGCCGCCAAAGCGGCCAAGGCCGAGCGCAATGAGCTCGCTTCCAGGAAATCGGCCGTGAGCCGTTTCGAATTCGACCGATGCGGCGTCAGCAAGTGCGACTAGCGCTCCTTCCGCGACTCGCGCATAGCCTTCGGTCACTTCCAGAGGGTCGCGCCTCCGGTCGACAAGCTGGACTCCGAGAGCAAACCGCCTTTCATTGACGAGCCGGCGAACACGATCGAGCCCGACGTCATAGGGATGTCCCTGCATCGTGCGCCGGAGCAGCTCGGCGAACTGCTGCGCGGAAGGCGGCATCGCGAAACTCGACGCATCAAACAATCCCTCGAAAAGCTCCGGGCGGCGTCCAAGTTGGTCGGCGAGCGCCGGCGCGTGGGCGAGCAGCTTGGCGAGCAGCTGCGCGAGCGCCGGACGTGCTTCCAGCAGGCGAAACAGGTTAACACCGCTCGACAAGCGTTCGACGATGTCGCTGAGGCGGTTGAGCGCGTGGTCCGGGTCCGCGCCCGAAGCAATCGCCTGCAACAGGCCGGGAAGCATTGCTTCGAAAGCTTGCTGCGCGGCCGGCGAGCGAAGCGAGCGCGCCTTGCCCGAGCGCCAGTGTGCTACATGGCGTGCCGCCCCCTTCGGATCCGCAAAGCCAAGCTCGGCGAGCTCATTGTGAAGCATCTTGGGATCGTTCGAGAGCTGCTGGCGATCTTCCGGTGACAGGCTATCGAAGATCTCGCCCGCGCACTCGACCCTTGGCCGCAGCAACGCGATGAGCTTCCGGCCGTCACTGACGCCGTGCAGTCGGGCTATATTGTCGAGCGCCTCCGGCCTCGAGGGGATGAGATGCGTTTGCGCATCATCCACCATTTGCACGCGATGCTCGATCGTTCGCAGGAGCCGGTAGGCTTCGGCCAATGAATTCGCGCTGCACTCGTCAAGACGACCCGCCGAAAGCAGCGCCTGAATTGCATCGAGCGTCGCGGGTGTACGCACGGAAATATCGCGGCCGCCGTGAATCATTTGCTGGATCTGGATGAAGAACTCGACCTCACGAATGCCCCCGCGCCCGCGCTTCAGGTCATAGCCGGGACCAATATGTGCGCCCTGCGCGAAATGATCCCGAATTCGCGAAGAGATCTGCCGCACTTCGTCAATCACTCCGAAATCGAGCGAACGACGCCAAACGAATGGCTGGATCGAGTCGAGAAAACGCTGCCCCAGGCCAATATCCCCTGCAGCGGCTCGTGCGCGGATGAAAGCTGCCCGCTCCCACGGCAACGCACTCGACTCATAGTGCGAGATTGCGGCGTTTACCGGCAGCACGATCGGCGTGACTTCAGGTGACGGTCGAAGGCGAAGGTCAACGCGCTGTACGTAGCCGTCCTCGGTTCGTTTCTGCAGGGTCTCAATCAGGCGTCTGCCGAACCTCACTGCCGCTTCGGCGGGATCGTCGCGGCTGCGCCGCGGCAGCGTTTCGGGGTCAAACAAGAAGATCAGGTCGACGTCGGACGAATAGTTGAGTTCGTGGCTGCCAAGCTTGCCCATGGCAATGACCGCAAAACCCTGCGCTTGCGCACCGGGGGCGCGCTCGGCGATGGCGGCGGCGAGTGCCTCATGGATCGCGCGATCGGCGAAATCGGATAGGAGCTTGGTGACCTCCTCGAGCGGCAGTTCGCCGGAGAGATCGCCAAGCGCGACAGTGAGCGCGAGGCCTAAACGCTGTCGCCGCAAGCGGGCCTCGACGCTGTCGCCGCTCGCCGCCAACGCTTCTTCGACCGCCGTAACGCTTCCGCGCTCCTGGAACGTTTGCGCGAGGTGAGGCCAACTCACGATCGCTTCGCGAAGGAACGGCGAATGCTCGCTCGCGCGCAGCAGCGCATCATTCCTGGCGCTTGCCGAAGAGAGACGTTTCATTTGGCTTTGATCGTTTCGACGCTCATCCGCACGAAACTTGGTGGGCAGTTGGGTCGTTTGCAATTGTGATGAAGCTGGAGCGAGGATCCGTTTTGGCGTCGGAGCTGAACAGCATGGACCGTCGAATTATCCGTGTGGATATGCCGCCGACCCATGCAGGCATTACTGCCGCGCTCCGCCGCGCCTTCGAGGCTGCGGCGGCGGAGCCTACGGACCGCGATTTTGCGGAGCTTCTGCGCCGACTGAACTAACCATCTCTCCGCAGGGGAGCTTCACTCGTGGTCGCGGCTGAGCTCGTCCACTTCGCCCATGATCGTCTGCAGCGCCGATTTGTCTGGATCGGTCCGGTGCTGGCGCCTTGAAGGGAGCTTTCCGCTCGACAGCAGCTGCTCGAGCGCAACCCGCCCCCGCGCGACGCGGCTCTTGATGGTTCCCACAGCACAGCCACAGATTTCGGCGGCTTCCTCATAGGCGAAACCACCTGCTCCGACGAGGATGAGTGCCTCGCGTTGCGGCTGCGGCAGGTGCATCAGCGCGCGCTGCATGTCACCAAGTTCGATGTGGCGGTCCTGGCTAGCCGGTGCCGCCAGGATCTTCGATGCGGTAATATCGTCCCATTCGCCCTTGAAGCGGGCGCGACGCATCTGACTAAGGAAGAGATTGCGCAGGATGATGAAGGTCCAGGCGCGCATGTTGGTGCCGGCTTGGAAGCGCTTGCGCGCCGCCCAGGCCTTTAGCAGCGTCTCCTGCACCAAGTCGTCGGCGAGGTCGCGGCTTCCGGACAGCGAACGTCCGAACGCACGAAGGTGCGGAATGACCGCCGCAAGCTGCTCCTTGAACTCCGGATCGGACAGTGGAACCAGTTCCGCCGGAGCGGTTGTTGGCCTGTCGTCTTCGCGAGTTTTCGTCAAACCAGACCCCACCCGTTGACTGGCGCAACCGTGGCTGCGCGAGCGTTGATCGTACATGAACAACGATTTGTGACAGAAGCTAGGTGCTCAGGAGCGCCCAACCAAGACGATCACCACGAAAATCATCACCACGAGCAGAACCCCGAAGATCAGGACGTTGCGCGTCACTCCAGGAGCCGATCCAGCGCGCGCCTCCGTTGTGGTCTTCCGAATGGGAGCGTCGCTTTGTCGCGGGTCGGCCGTCATTAAGCTCTCGTCACGAAATCACTGTTCTTCCGGCCAACGCGCCGACCGGAACCGTGTTCCGTTGCTCAAGCGGCAGGGACGGTTGCAGCGTCGAAAAACAGAGCCTGGGCGATCGCCGCCTTCACCGTCGAGCGCTGGAAAGGCTTGGTGATCAGGAATGTCGGCTCGGGCCGAGTCCCGGTCAAAAGCCGCTCCGGGAAAGCCGTGATGAAGATCACCGGCACCGAAAACTCTGCCAGTATATCCTTCACGGCGTCGATCCCGCTCGAATCGTCGGCAAGCTGGATATCCGCGAGCACCAGGCCGGGCGGATTGGCGCGCGCCTGGCTAACCGCTTCGTCGCGCGTCACTGCAACGCCAGTGACATTATGGCCAAGGTCGCGAACGATCGTTTCGATATCCATCGCAATGATCGGCTCGTCCTCAATGATGAGAACATCCGCGAGCGTCTGCCGTTCGATTTCCTCAAGAGCCTCGGCAACCAGCGAATCGACGTCGCCCGGCGATGCGCCAATCAGATAGGCCGTATCCTCGGACGAGAATCCTTCGAGCGAGGTCAGTAGCAGCGCCTGGCGTGACAGCGGCGTGATTCGCGAAAGCCGGGCATGCGCAATTCCTTCGGCGCCCGTGGGACTCGTCACCGGCTCCTCGCCTTCCTCGACGTTCGCGGTCGACCAGATCGCGTGGAAGGTCTTGTACAGCCCCAGCCGGGGGTCGACATCGCGCGGAAATTCATCCGGTTTGGCGACGATCGCCTCGAGCGTCGCTCGAACGAACGCATCGCCATGTGTCTGGCTGCCGGTCAGAGCGCGAGCATAGCGACGGAGGAATGGCAGGTGGGGCGCAAGTTCCTGGCCAAGGGACATGATGGGTAATTCTCCCTCGAATTTACAATTTGCGCCGTCTTTGGCGGCGCGTCTGAATTGTTGCAACCCTGGAAGGACCGCCTGTTGCTTTGCGGCACCGCCCCCAAGAGAAGTCGCTGCGGTGTGGAACCAAGCATCGGCCATTTGGTTTCCGACACAGGGCCGGGGGTTGCTGCAACGCCAATGAAGCGCTGCACAGCGGCCGTCCCCCATGCGTACCGAGCCGGTGCACTTCCAACACGCCGGTTGCGCCTTTTATTGAGATGGTTATGAGCGCGCACGACCCGCGCCAGGGGGGACTAGGAGTTGAGTGCCAAAAAGCGAAGCGAGACGGAAGGAGCCGGAGATTCCGCCCGCTCGAAGAAGTCCTCAGCATCAGCCCGTGGCGGGCGCAGGCAGCGGTCAGGCGACCTCGGCCGGGCGCTGCGCTCTGTCTATGACGACACGCTCCGCGAATCTGTCCCGGACGATCTCGTCATGCTCCTGGGCAAGCTCCACTAATCGAGCCTTGACGGCGAGGTCATGAGTCGCGCCGAGCGGTTCGCGCGGCTTCCGACGGGAGCCAAGCTTCTCCTCATTCTTACTGCCGTCCTCTTGCCCATCGGAATTGCGCTCGCGTGGCTGGGCGAAAACGGGATCCGCCAGGCCAATGTCGCTCTCGAAGGGCGCAATGAGGATCAGGCGCGACTCGCTGCGCGTTCGATCGAAAGTCTGATCGCCCGCAATGCACTGGCGATACGAATTGCCGCGAATGGCAGGATCAATGACGGCCGCGGCGATAGCTGTGATCGAATTCGCAAGTCGCTCGCGATCTCCCCCGGCGTTGCGCAGGCCTTCGAGCTCGAAACCAGCGACGGCAAACCGGCTTGTGCGGTGGGACAAATTCCCGACACTGGCGAGCTTCCGGTCATTGCCCCCGGAGACATACGCGTCAGGGTCGCTCCCGATTCCGCCTCAATCGCGATCCGCGTCGGCGTGATTGGCGGAATGGCTACAACGGCAATTCCGCTCAATGACCTGAAGGTCGCTGCGCTCGGGTCGGGAAATGCGATTCGCTCGATCATTCTTCATGACGGCAATCGCGAGATCGCGCTTTACCAGGACCAAACACCGGAGGATCGGCTGACGGTCACCGATTGGCCGATCGGAAATGGGAATCTTTACGTCCGAGTCGCCACCCGCCGCCAGAAAATCACGACACTCAACCGCTTGCTCCTGCTGCTCCCGTTGCTCATGTGGATTGCTGCAGCGTTGCTCACCTGGTCGCTTGTCAGCCGATTGCTCATCCGGCCGCTTAAACGTCTTGAGCGTTCGGTGCTTGCCTACCGGCCAGGGGAGGGGCCGCTCGTGCTGCCGCACAAGCTCGGACCTAGCGAAGAAATTCGGGAGCTGCGCAGCGCGTTTGCAAGAGCGATCGACCGGACGGAGGAATCTGAGCGTGAGACGACCTTGGCGTTGGAAGGCCAGCGGCGGCTCGTGCGCGAAGTTCATCACCGGGTTAAAAACAACCTCCAGGTCGTCGCTTCGCTCCTCAACATCCACGGCCGAAGCGCGAACGCCCCAGAGGCACAAGCTGCTTACGCCGGGATCAGCCGCCGTGTCAGCGCGCTTTCGATCGTCCATCGCAATCACTTCGCGGAAATGGAGGAGAACCGTGGAATTTCGCTGCGACCGCTGGTTAGCGAGCTTGCTGCGGAGCTGCGCGCAAATGTGCCGGACTCGGCGCGCGGGCTGACCATCGATCTCGAAATAGACAGCCTAAATACGACGCAGGACGTCGCTGTCGCAGTCGCTTTCCTGATCACGGAAATCATCGAATATGCGATGCTTCACGCACCGAACGAACCGGTCGAGCTGTCGCTGAGACGAACGAGCGAATTGACGGCAAGGCTCAGCCTCAGCAGCCCGGTGCTCGCCCCCGAGGAAGAGGAAAATTCCGAAAAACGGCAGTTCGAACGCATCGTCGGCGGACTTGCCAAGCAGCTTCGCTCAACCGTTGAACGCAAGCTTGGGCGCTACAGCGTTGATTTGCCTGTGTTTCCGCCGGTTTAGGATTGACTGCTAAGTCGTTACGGCATCGCCGAAAAAAGTTGAGTTGCACCGGAACCCATCTCGAACAAGGCGCGTTGTGCCATTCGGATAGTGACCTTTTGCCCCCCCGCTCTCGCTATCCGCTTAAATGGGCCCGGAACCGCCAACCCTCCCCCCCCCCGGTGGCGTTTCCGGGCCCTCTTCTGTCTGGGGCCCGGAAACAGCGGCGCTCACTACAGAGCCTGACCGAGCGGCTTTCCGAGCTGCCCGCCAGTGCGTGATTCGGATCGCCAGGATCGCGAACTCGTACAGTCCATAGAGTGGAATCAGCAAAAGCAGCATCGAAACGACGTCCGGCGGGGTCAGGACGGCTGCAACGGCCGCAGCTGCGACGATCGCGTAGCGCCGTGACTTCGCCAGCTGCTCCCGAGTCACAATGCCGGCACGCTCGAGGATCATCAGGAGGATCGGAAGCAGGAATGCCGCTCCGAACCCGAAGATGAAACGCGTGCAGA
>JANWLR010000054.1 GCA_025450755.1 Sphingomicrobium sp.
TCTGCAGCAGCGGCATCGCCTCGGTACCGCAGCCAACGGCGGAAACTTCGTAGCCGACGCGCTGCAGTGCGCGCTGCAGATATTCGCGCATCGACGCATCGTCTTCTGCCAGAAGAATTCTCGCCATGGGCTCTCTATGCTCTGCTCGGAATTGTTTTTCCAGAAGCGAATAATGCTCTCGCGCGTTGCAGGCTCCCTCAGCAAGTCCTAAACTGGCACGAAATTTAACCAAAAAGCCCGTGAGCAAGCTCGCCTCTCCAATCATCCACGAACCGCGCGGCGACCTTCCGGTGTTGCTGTCGGTCCCGCACTCGGGCCGCGACTATCCCGACTGGCTCATTGCCCTTTCCGCTGCCGGCAGGCCCGGATTGACGACTCTCGAAGATCCGCTCGTCGATCGCCTGGTATGGCGCGCGCTCCAGCGCGGCTGCGGCGCAGTGATCGCCCGGGCTCCCAGAGCTGCTGTCGATTGCAACCGGAGTGAAGATGAGGTCGACCCTTCGGTGGTCGATGGCGTTCGGCGCGGGCGAGTGAGCGCCCGGGCCCGGGGCGGCCTGGGGATCATCCCGGCGCGAACTCAGCAGCATGGATATTTGTGGCGGCGGCCGATCAGTCCAAAGCAGCTCGACGAACGCTTGAGCCAGGCGCATCGGCCCTATCATGAGGCGATCGAGGCACAGCTCGCGCTGCTGATTGACCGCTTCGGTTGCGCGCTCCTGCTCGACTGCCACTCGATGCCTCCGCCGCCGAAAGGCGTCCCTCCGCTTGTATTCGGAGATTGCCGTGGCCGCTCGGCGGATGGCTGGATCAGCACAGACGCTGTCGCGATCTGCGGCCGTTCGGGCTTTGAGGCAGCGCTCAACGATCCATTTGCAGGCGGCCATGTCATCGAGCGACACTCCAGACCGAAGGCCGGAGTTCATGCGCTGCAGCTTGAGATCGATCGCCGCTGCTATCTCGACGAGCAGCTTGCCAAGCCGGGCCGCGGGTTCGATCGAATGGCAGCGCTGATTGAAACGCTGGCGGTGGAACTTGGCCAATCGTTGATCGGCCGCCAGTTCGCGACCGCCGCCGAATAGATCGTGAGCTTCCAAGCATAAGCGAGCGCTTGCTTCGGCAAGGGCGAGCTTATGTCGAAGAGAAAGAGCGAGCGCCGGCCGGCGGGTCAGCGGAGCTGAACCCGTCTGACGTCACGCAAATCACTCGCGCGACGGCTTTTCGCCTTGAAAACTAGACGGTTGCCGGCGCCGGTTGAGGGACCTGGCTGGGCGCTTTCCCTTGCTGCATCTGGCGAGCGAAGACGTCGCGCATCTGCGTCAATGAGAAGAGATGCGCATAGATGAGCGGCAGCATGCCGTTCTGGTTCATCTTGCGCAGCTCGTCGCCGCGCATGTTGCGAAGCTTTTCTTCGTCGACCATCCGGAAGCCGCGGTAGACGAATGGCTGGTTGAAACCTTCGGGCTGGATGGCAACTTCGCCGTCCATCAGCAGGTCGGACTTCACCAGGTCTTCGATGAAGGCATTGGTCCTGAGGCCCGCCGCCTCAAACTGCTCACAAAATTCGAGGATGGCCTTTGTCGCCGGGCTCGGCTGGTCGCCGTCGAACAGTGGTTCGCCCTCATCAAAATCGCCGACCGCTCCGGACGTGGAATCGTAACAAAGCGAAAGTTCGTCACTGTCGGCTCGAAGCTTTGCGAGCAGGAACGGATAGCGGCGCAGATAGGCTGGAACGTAAAGGCTTGGATCGCGCGAACGCCCGTCCTCGTCGAGAAACACGTTCACGCCTTCATTGAGGCCCATGAGCGCAATCGGCACCGGCGAGCCGCCGACTGAAAAGACGATCGGGTAATGGCGCTGCACCAACGCGAACTCGTCGACTGTCAGCGGCACGGCGTGAGTACGGCCTGCCTCGGGCAAACTTGTCAGACCGCGGACTTTCATCTTGCCATGCTGCTCGAGGTTGAGCGGAATGATGTCATTGTAGAAAAGCGGCAAGTTCTGGGTCGGGGCGGCGGTCGCCATCGAAATGCGTCTCCTGGGGCCGGTCTTTCGGTCGCGCCCATAGCGCGCCTGCCGGAAGATTATGTGGACGCGCCTCTATTAACCTCTTGGCCGTTAGGCAAGCGGCGGCTCGTGTGCATCTTGCACACCTTAGTTCATTGAACATTCAACGCTTTGCTGCAAAGCGCGCGTTCATGGGGTCGGGCCGTCCGTGAGCGTTGGATCATTCTGGAGCGTCATGCCGCTTCTCTTTGGACTTTTCGCTGCGCAACCGGCGGCGGTCGGCCAGTCCGTAACGCGGCTCATCATCCAGGACGAGGTGATCGTTCGCGTCCCGGTCCAACCGCGACCGTTGATGCCGCAGATCGATTGGATCGAAAAGAAGGGTCCGAAATGTGTGCCTGTCGCTTCAATCCAGCGCGCGCTTCTTCAGGGATCCGAGCAGGTTGACTTTGTCCTTATCAATCGCACCCGCATCCGGGCCCAGCTGGACGAGGATTGCCCTGCGCTCGATTTCTACGGCGGCTTCTATCTGCAACCCGAGGACGACCGCCTCTGTGCCGGGCGTGACGCAATCCGCTCGCGAATGGGCGGGAGCTGCACGATCGAGCATTTCAAGCAACTCGTTCCCAAGTTTCGTCACTAGCTTGGAATTTCGTCCGGCAACCCCCACTTTGCTTGACAAGCCGAAGCCGAGCGGCCTAGCCGCGCTTCGCGCGATTGCCGCAACGGCCTTAAGAAGCCGCGGCCCACTCTATCATCCGGAACCTGAATGACCTTTGCCGATCTCGGCCTATCCGTCGAATTGCTTCGCGCAGTTAACGACAGCGGCTACAACGAGCCGACCCCAATCCAGCGCGCGGCCATTCCGTCCGTCCTGATGGGCAAGGACCTGATCGGGATCGCCCAGACCGGCACCGGAAAGACGGCCGGATTCGTTCTCCCGATGATCGACATTCTGCATCATGGCCGCAGCCGGGCGCGGATGCCGCGATCGCTGATCCTCGAGCCGACCCGCGAGCTTGCGATGCAGGTCGCGGAGAATTTCGAGAAATACGGCAAATACCACCCGCTCTCGATGGCCCTGCTGATGGGCGGCGTTCAGATGGGCGACCAGGTGAAGACGCTGGAGAAAGGAGTCGACGTGCTGATCGCGACGCCAGGCCGGCTGATGGACTTGTTCCAGCGCGGCAAGATCATGCTCAACGACTGCAACCTATTGGTGATCGACGAAGCCGACCGGATGCTCGACATGGGCTTCATCCCCGACATCGAGGAGATCTGCTCGAAGCTTCCGAAGAGCCGTCAGACCCTGCTTTTCTCGGCCACCATGCCGCCGCCGATCCAGAAGCTGGCGGCGAAGTTCCTTAATGACCCGAAGCGTGTCGAAGTCGCGCGACCGGCAACAGCCAACGTCAATATTGAGCAGCGCCTGGTCGAGGTCAGCGCTGACAAGAAGAAGGACGTTCTGAAGGAGTTGCTGCGCGCCGATGAAGTCAGGAACGCGATCGTCTTTTGCAACCGCAAGACGACGGTGCGCGAGCTCGCCTCGAGCCTCCGCCGAGCGCATCTCGCGGCGGGGCAGATCCAAGGCGACATGGACCAGGCGCAGCGCATTGCCGAGTTCGAGCGCTTCAAGGCCGGCGACATCAACATCCTCGTCGCGTCCGACGTCGCAGCACGCGGCCTCGACGTCAAAGGCGTCAGCCACGTCTTCAACTTCGACGTCCCGTGGCAGCCCGATGACTATGTCCACCGCATCGGGCGCACGGGGCGCGCTGGTGCCACCGGAATCGCGATTACGCTCGCAAGCAAGTCGGACGGTGAACTCGTCGATCGCATCGAAAAACTGACCGGTCAGAAGATTGCACGCTGCGGCAAGCCGGTGAAGGCGGCGGAAGCGAAGTCCGAAACGCCGGTGCGCGAACCGAAGCCGAGAGCGCCCAAGGCGGCCTCGAAGGCGGAGGAAGCACGGCCCAAGGCCGACCGCTCTCCGGTCGTCGAGGATATCAACGGCGAGTGGAACGGCCCAATGCCGAGCTTCTTGTCGGTCAGCGCGGGTTAGTTACAGGCCTGACACTGGAAAGCGCCGGCGCCGGTTCCTAGCTCTTCTTCGGGCTGTGCAAGCAAAGGAACCGTGATGACCGACTATGTCCTGCCTAAAGTGTGGACGTGGGACCAGCCCAGCGGCGGCCAATTCGCCAATATCAATCGCCCGATCGCCGGGCCGACACATGAGAAGGAGCTCCCGGTCGGAAAGCATCCGTTCCAACTCTACTCGTTGGCGACGCCGAACGGACAGAAAGTCACAATCCTGTTCGAGGAATTGCTCGAAAAGGGCCATCGCGACGCCGAATATGACGCCTGGCCGATCCGAATCGGCGAGGGCGAGCAGTTTGGAAGCGGCTTTGTCGAGGTGAATCCCAATTCGAAAATCCCCGCGCTGGTCGATCGCGCCGGCCCCGAGCCCGTGCGCATATTCGAAAGCGGCGCGATCCTCCTTTATCTCGCCGAGAAGTTCGGCGAATTCCTGCCCACGGCCAAAATTGCGCGGGCAGAGACCCTTTCGTGGCTCATGTGGCAGGTCGGCGCCGCGCCCTTCCTGGGCGGCGGATTCGGCCATTTCTTCGCTTATGCGCCCGAGAAATTCGAATATCCGATCAACCGCTATTCGATGGAAGCCAAGCGCCAGTTCGACGTGCTCAACCGTCGTCTGGCGGATAGCCAATATGTCGCCGGGCCGGATTACTCGATCGCCGATATCGCCATCTGGCCGTGGTACGGTGGCGTCGCACTGGGCCGCAATTACACTGGCGCTGCCGAATTCCTCGCGACGGACGAATATGAGCATGTTCTGCGCTGGGCGAAGCAGATCGACCAGCGCCCGGCCGTGAAGCGCGGCCGAATCGTCAACAAAATGACTGGTGACCCGTCGCAGCAGCTGCACGAGCGGCACGACGCCAGCGATTTTGAGCTCAGGACCGAGGACAAGGTGCCGCTCTCTGCGGAGGCGGAGGATCTGGCCGCCGTCAGGGACGACGCGATCTAGCCATTTCCGGCTGCCCGACCATTTTCTGGCTCTGGAGAATGGTCGGGTTGCTGGCAAGGCTGTAGAGATAGGCACGACGCTGGTCCGACCCGGCCTTCAGCTTGCGAAGAATCTTGCGCTGATCGTCCGTAAGCTCGAATTTCGAATAGCCGCGGCCGGCGAGGCACTGCTCAGTCGATGAAATCAGCGTCTTCTTGATGCTCTTATATCGTTCGTCCGGGCGGACGCTCTCGACAATATGCTGCTGCTGATCGGCATAAGCGGCGACCTGGTCGGCCGCATTCGTCGTATCGGGTCCTGTCGCGTTGCTTTCGACCGTCATCGGCGCCGATGCTCCGGTCGTCATCGCGTCAAGCTGCTGCGACGCTTTCACGAACAGCTTCGCATCCTCGGTCTTCGAGATGTCCGTGTAATAGCCTTTTAGGCCGCACTCGAGCGCATCCTGGCGGTATTGCTCGAGCGTGATTCCAGCTTTGCCCCAGCTTTCCTTGGGTGACGGTGCTCCAGCTGCAGCGGTTGCAAACATGGCCGAGACAAGTGAGACGGCGAACAGGCGACGCATCGGTCGTCTCCTTTCCTGTTCTGGTAACGCTACCATCGCGGCTGGACCTGGGCAATCGCCTCAGGACCTCGCGCGGTACCGGGCGAGAAATTCCGAAGCAAAACCGGCGAGCCGCTGCCGGGCGACGGCGTCGCGCAAATCCTCCATCATCCGTTGGTAGAACCACAGATTATGCTGCGTCATCAGCATGGCGCCGAGGATCTCGCCCGATTTCACCAGGTGGTGGACATAGGCCCGGCTATGCTGGGTGCAGGCTGGACATGGGCACTCCGGCTCGATCGGCTCCGGATCGTCGGCAAAGCGCGCATTGCGCAGATTCATTGGCCCGTCGGAAGTGAACGCCTGCCCCGTCCTTCCCGAGCGCGTCGGGAGCACGCAGTCGAACATGTCGATCCCGCGAATGACGGCTTCGACAATGTCGTCGGGTTTGCCGACGCCCATCAGATAGCGCGGCCTGTCGGCAGGCAGCATGGCGACGGCGAAGTCGAGGCAGCCGAGCATCGCCTCCTGGCCCTCCCCCACGGCAAGGCCGCCAACCGCATAGCCATCGAAGCCGATGTCGATCAGCGCCTCCGCCGAAGCTCGCCTTAGCTTCTCGTTCAAGGCGCCCTGCTGGATGCCGAAGATGGCCGACCGTTCCGCGTGCTCGCAGCCACGATCGAACTCGTCGCGACTTCGCTTTGCCCAGCGGATCGAGCGCTCCATCGCCGCGCGCTGCGCCTGCGGCGTCGAGGTCGTCGGCACCAGCTCGTCGAACTGCATGACGATATCGCTGTCCAAGAGCCGCTGCACCTCGATCGACCGTTCGGGCGAAAGCATGTGCCGCGACCCGTCGAGGTGGCTCGCGAACGAAACGCCCTCCTCGGTCACTTTGGTGAGCTCGCTGAGGCTCATCACCTGATAGCCTCCGCTGTCGGTGAGGATCGGCCACTCCCAACCCATGAACTTGTGTAGCCCGCCGAGCTTCGCGATGCGTTCGGCGCCAGGCCGGAGCATCAAATGATAGGTATTTCCAAGGATGATGTCTGCGCCGCTCGCGCGCACCTCCTGCGGCCGCATTGCCTTGACCGTCGCCGCGGTGCCGACCGGCATGAAAGCGGGAATGCGGATTTCGCCGCGATGCATCGCGATCGCACCCGTGCGTGCTGCGCCATCCGTCGCGGAGATTTTGAAGGATAAGCGCGTCACGTGGCTCGCTCTGGCAGCAACAAACTTGCATCGCCATAGGAGTAGAAGCGATAGCCCCGCTCGATCGCGTGGGCGTAGGCCGACTTCATGACGCCAAGCCCCATCAGCGCGCTTACCAGCATGAACAGGGTCGAGCGTGGCAAGTGGAAGTTGGTGATGAGCCCGTCGACCGCTTTGAAGCGATAGCCGGGCGTGATGAAGATCGCCGTGTCACCCTCGAAGGGATGGATGAGCCCGTCGTCGTCTGCTGCGCTTTCGAGCAGACGAAGGCTCGTTGTGCCGACTGCAATCAGCCGACCGCCGGAGGCGCGAACTGCATTCAGCCGATCCGCGGTCGCGATGTCGATTCGTCCCCATTCGGAGTGCATCTTGTGGCCGCCCGTGTCGTCGGCCTTCACCGGCAGGAAAGTCCCCGCTCCGACGTGCAGCGTGAGCGTTTCGCGGCCGACGCCGCGCTGCTCCAGCGTGTCGAGAAGCCCGGGCGTGAAGTGGAGCGCCGCTGTCGGCGCGGCGACTGCACCTTCTTTGCGGGCGAACATCGTCTGGTAGTCCGAACGGTCTTCCTCATCCACCGCCCTTTTCGAAGCGATGTAAGGCGGAAGCGGCATCCTCCCGGCTCGCTCGAGCAGCATTTCGACCGGCTCTTCCCCGTGAAAATGCAGCAGAGCCGAGCCATCTTGCGCCTTTTCGATGACCGACGCGGCGACCCCTTGGCCAAAATCGATCCTGTCACCGATGCGGGCGCGCTTGGCGTTACGCAGGAAAGCCAACCAGTCCCGAGGTCCCTCGCGCTTGTGCAGCGTCGCTCCGACGCTTGCTCCTCCACGCCGCCCCTCCAGCTGGGCGGGAATCACCTTCGTGTCGTTGAACACCAGCACGTCGCCCGGCTGCAGCAGGTTTGGCAGCTCGAGCATCTGGTGGTCGGAAATCTGCCTCCCTTCGACCAGCAACAGGCGCGCGCTATCCCGCGGCCGCGCCGGCCTTAGCGCGATCCGGTCCTGTGGAAGCTCGAAATCGAAAAGGTCGACGCGCATCGCGCCGCAATAACGTTAGTTCGAAGCAGCGGAAGCAGGAGTCCCATCGCCCAACCACATCTTGACGATCTTGGTCGGCTGGTCTGGCGGCTCACCGGGAGCGATTGCGTCGACTGCGTCCATTCCCGAAACGACGCGGCCCACGACCGTGTAATTATGGTCCAGCTCGGGGTGCGGAGCGTACATGATGAAGAACTGGCTGTTGGCGGAATCCCGGCTGTCCGCCCGCGCTGCTCCAACCGAGCCCCTGAGGAACGGCACAGACGAAAACTCCGCCTTGAGGTCGGGGAGGTCTGAACCGCCTTCGCCCGTGCCCTTCGGGTCACCGCCCTGCGCCATGAAACCCGGGATCACGCGATGAAACATGAGGCCGTTATAGAAGCCGCGCCGCACTAAAGTCTGAATCCGTTCGACATGGTGCGGGGCAAGATCGGGGCGAAGCAGGATTTCGACGGTTCCGCCGCTCGAAAGCTGGATGAACACGTGATTTGCCTTGTTCGCGGCGACCTCGGCGGGCGCAGCGACGCTTGGCGCAACGGGAGCAGGCGCGGGTTTCGCCGCGACGAGCGCAAATGCGATCATCGGCAAGGCAATGAGTGACTTACTAAACATTTCCCTCCCCAGGCAATTTGCGGCGTCTGAGTGGCCGCCGCTGACTTTAGCGTGAACCGCCGTTCAAGTGGCGCCGAACGTCGTCGGCAACCGCCGGAGTCACGAATTTTTCAATCGCGCCGCCGTAGCGAGCAATCTCCTTCACCAGCTTGGACGCGATCGGCTGGAGCGACGCGTCCGCCATCAGGAAAATGGTCTCGATATTGTCATTTAGCTGCTGGTTCATGCCCGCCATCTGGAATTCATATTCGAAGTCGGCGACTGCGCGGAGCCCGCGCAGGATCGCCGTCGCTCCCTGACTTTCGGCAAAATCCATGAGCAGGGAATCGAATTCGACGACCTCGATCTGCCCGGGAATTCCGGTCACCTCCCGCCGGACCATCTCGAGCCGCTCCTCGACCGAGAACATCGGCTCCTTCGAGGGGTTCGTCGTGACCCCGATGACCAGCTTGTCGACCAGGTGCGCGCCGCGCCGGATAATGTCGAGGTGCCCGAGAGTGATCGGGTCGAACGTGCCGGGATACACAGCGATCTTCACCCGTCTCTCCCCCTAATGATCCCGTTCTATCGCGAAGCGCGCGATTGCACGAAGCAAATCCGCTTCGCTGCCATGGCTCGACAGATGCTCGATGGCCTGGCTGACGAGGAAGCCGGCCTGCTGGCGCGCCCGATCTTCGCCCAGAAGGGATACGAAAGTCGCCTTGCCCGCGGTTGCGTCCCTGCGTGTGGGCTTTCCGGCGGCGGCTTCACTACCGCTGTGGTCGATGAGATCATCGGCGATCTGGAAGGCAAGCCCAATATTACGAGCATAGCCCCGGTAAGGCGTGCGCGCTTCGGGCGCCATCTTGACCATGATGCATGCCGCCTCGACGGAATATTCGATCAGGGCGCCGGTCTTGAGCTGCTGCAACCGGGTGATTGCCGGCAGGTCGAGCTGCTGACCTTCGGCCGCCAGATCCATCATCTGGCCGCCGGCCATTCCGCCAGGCCCGGCAGCTCTTGCGAGCTCGAGCACTAGGTCGGATCGCACCCACGGATCCTCATGTGTTGCAGGATCGGCCAGGATCTCGAATGCCAGTGCATGGAGGCTGTCTCCGGCAAGCACCGCCGCGGCCTCGCCAAATGCCTTGTGAACCGTCGCCTTGCCGCGCCTCAGATCAGCGTCGTCCATGCACGGCAAGTCGTCGTGGATCAGCGAATAGACATGAATCGCCTCGATCGCGCAGCCGACCCGCAGCGCCCGTTGGCGATCGATCGCAAACAGCCGCGAAGCGCCGAGGGTCAGGAGCGGACGGAGCCTCTTGCCGCCGCCGATGGCGGCGTGCCGCATCGCTTCGTAAAGCCACAGGCGACTGTCTCCGGTCGGCGAAAGTATCATGCCGAAAAAGCTGTCGACATCCGCGCGGACACGCGCGCCTTCGGCGCTCAGCTCCTGCTGCAGCCGGTCGATCGTCTCAACCGGCATCGAAGGGCTTGAGCCCTGCCGGTTTGCCGTCGCTTCCAAACGCGATCTGCTCGATCCGCGCCTGCGCATCCTTGAGCCGAGCTTCGCAGTGCCGCTTCAGGCGATCGCCCTCCTGATAGAGCTCGATCGATTGATCCAGCGGCGCTTCGCCTTTCTCAAGCGTGCGAACGATCTCTTCGAGGCGTTGCAGCGCCGCCTCGAAGCTCATCTGGCTTACGTCTGCTTCAGCGGTAGCCATGGGCGGATTCTGGTCCCCGCAAGCGTTCAAATCAAGCAACCAGCTATTCGACCGGAGTATTTTTGAACGGGTCGCGGATGCCCGGAACGATCTCGTCGCGGAGCGCTTCTTCACCCGCCACAGCAAGCGCAGCCTCGGCCTCGCGGGCATGTTGTTCACGCTCACTGCGAAGCTGCTCGATGAGGGCCTCGCGGTCACTGTCGAAACGCGTATCGGTCGGTGCCTGCATGCCCGCTGCCTTTGCCGCCTTGGCGACTGCCGCATCGAGCTCGCGCTGGGTTGTCAGCCCCAGCGTCACTGGGTCCTTGGGCGTAATATTCGCCATGTTCCAATGGGTGCGGTCGCGGATCGCGGCAATGGTGTTGCGGGTCGTACCGATGAGCTTGCTGATCTGGCCGTCGCTGACTTCCGGATGGTTCTTGATGATCCAGGCGATTCCGTCCGGCTTGTCCTGACGCTTGCTGACCGGCGTGTAGCGCGGACCGCGCGTCCTTCGAACGGGATCTGGCGCCTTGAACATCTGCAGCCGGTAATCGGGATCGGCCTGGCCCTTCTCAATCTCTTCATGCGTGAGTTCTCCGGCGCGGACCGGATCGCGACCAGTAAGCTTCGTCGCCGCTGTATCGTCGGCGATCGCCTGCACCTCGAGGATGTGAAGCCCGCAGAATTCGGCAATCTGCTCGAACGTCAGCGAGCTGTTCTCGACGAGCCAGGCGGCGGTCGCATGGGGCATCAGGGGCTGGGCCACTGCTTGTCTCCAATGTTCTAGAAACGAATTGGGCCGCCCCTCGCGGAGCGGCCGGCTCCCCGCGATGTAATCCTCGGCTATTCCAGAAGCAATGGCTCAGGCGTCCATTGCGACGTATCTTGGCTGCCCCTTCAGCCGCTCAATCCAGCGTACGACATTGGGATAGCGGCCAAGATCGAACTCGGCCTCGCCAGCGACCTGCGTGTAGGGAAACAGGCAGATGTCGGCGAGGCTGAGCAAATCCCCGATAAACCATTCGCGGCTGGCTAGATGCTCGTCCATCAGCTTGAGCGCGGCATTTCCCGCTTGCCGCTTCGCCGGCATTTGCATCCGCTTCAGATCATCGAGGTTGGCAGAGCCAATCTCGTGCATCCAGAACCTCAAGGTCGCGATGTTCGGCTCATGGTTATACTGCTCCCAGAACATCCAGTGAAGCATGTCGGCATGGTTGAAGGGGGCCGTCGGAATGAGGCTTGTGCCCTCGGCGAGATAATAAGATTGGGCATTGCTTTCCGGGATGAACCGATCCCCATCCTGGAGCACTGGAATGCGTCCGTTGGGGTTCACGTTGGCGAGGAAATGGGGTGTTCGGGTCTCCCCCTTCATGATGTCATATTCGCGCCGCTCCAGACGGGCACCAACGAGCGCAGCCGTCAGCCGCACCTTGTAGCAATTGCCCGATGCAGCATATTCGTGGAGCACGAGCTTCCCAGTCATCGGCTTCACTCCCCCGTTTAGTGAGCGATCTCCAGTACGGTCTTGCCGACATGGTCACCCGAGTCCATCCGCGCGAACGCTTCGGCTACACGCTCGAGCGGAAACACGCTGTCGATGACCGGCTTGAGGCGCCCGCCTTCGACATAAGGCCAGACGGTCCGCGCGATCTCGTCGGCGACCATGGTCTTGAATTCGACGCTTCGTGGACGAAGCGTCGACCCGGTCAGGATCAGCCGCCGGCGCATAATGTCGAAGATCTGGATTTCGGCGCTCGCGCCGCGCTGGACCGCAATCGATACATGACGTCCATCCTCGGCAAGGCAGGCAAGGTTCCGCGGAACATAATCGCCACCAACCATGTCGATGACGACGTTCACTCCCCCGCGATCGGTGACCCGGTGAACCTCCTCGACGAAATCGTGGGTCCGGTAGTTGATCGCCGCTTCGGCGCCGAGCTCACGGGCACGCGCGCATTTCGCATCGCTCCCGCATGTGACGATAAGTCTGAGGCCGAACAGCCGCCCAAGAGCGATCGCCATGGTCCCGATGCCGCTGGTGCCCCCGTGGACCAGCACCCATTCGCCATCCGAAGCGAAGCCGCGCTCGAACAGATTTACCCAGACGGTGAACAGGGTCTCCGGCATCGCTGCTGCTTCGACAGCGCTGATCGAATCCGGGACCGACAGGCATGTGCCGACGGGGGCAGCGCAATATTCGGCATAGCCCCCCCCGGCCACCAGCGCGCAGACCTGCTGCCCGATCAGGACTTTCGATCCCTCTCCCGCCGCGACAATCTTGCCGGCGATCTCGAGCCCCAGGATATCCGGTGCCCCGGGTGGGGGTGGATAGAGACCCTTGCTCTGCAGAACGTCGGGCCGATTCACGCCCGCAGCATCCACTTTCACGAGCACCTCGCCGGACACAGGCTTAGGAAGCGTCCGCTCAACGATCGCCAACTCGCCGCCGCCTTTTGCGATCACGGCGCGCATCGAGGGCGGCAGGCTCGTCATTGGAGGGCTTATTGACTTGAGGGTCTCGACGGTCAACGATTCAGCCGTGGATTTGGAAGACCTTTTCCCAAGCAAGCCTGGCGATCCGCTCGTCGAGCTTGGCAAGCAGGACCTCGACCCCATGTCGATCGAGGAATTGCAGGGGCGTATCGAGACCCTGAAGGCCGAGATCGCTCGCGTCGAAGCGCATATGCAGCGAGCGCAGACCCACCGCTCCGCGGCCGAAGACCTGTTCAAGAAGCCGTGACCGCCGCGGCCGTTCAGCCGTCGACAATTTTTCAAAGCCGATATCTGTTGAAAAGAGAGGTGCCGGCCCTTGATTGCCGCGGTGCAGCGTATGACATTGTTAACCATATTCGTCCCATTCCACGGGGACAGGGAGTCATCGTCTAAATGCCCAGTTTCGCTCGCGAACTCGAACAGACCCTCCACAATGCACTGGGGGAAGCCAGCCGCCGGCGGCACGAGTATGCGACCCTCGAACATCTTCTGATTGCTCTTATCGACGACGAGCATGCGTCCAAGGTGATGACCGCCTGCGGAGTTAGCCGTGACGAGCTGCGCGCATCGGTGAAGCAGTATCTCGATAATGAGCTTGGCGCCCTCGTCGCCGACAGCGCGACCGACCCAACGCCGACCAGCGGCTTCCAGCGCGTCGTTCAGCGCGCGATCCTTCACGTCCAGTCGTCGGGTCGTGACGAGGTTACCGGCGCCAATGTGCTCGTCGCCCTTTTCTCCGAGCGCGAGAGCTATGCCGTCTATTTCCTGCAGCAGCAGGACATGAGCCGCCTCGATGCGGTGACCTACATCAGCCATGGCGTCGGCAAGGGCGAAAGCGCCGCCGAGACGCGGCCCCCCGAAGGCGCCGAGGAGAAGAGCGAGAAGGAGGGCGGCAAGAAGGAATCCGCGCTCAAGCAGTTCACTGTGGATCTCAACGAAAAGGCGAAGGCCGGCAAAGTCGATCCGCTGATCGGCCGCATGCCCGAGGTCGATCGCACGGTGCAGATCCTCTGCCGCCGTTCGAAGAACAACCCGCTCTATGTCGGCGACCCCGGAGTGGGCAAGACCGCCATCGCGGAAGGCCTCGCTCGAAAGATCGTCGAGGGCGACGTTCCCGACGTCCTGAAAAGCGCGACCATCTACGCGCTCGACATGGGCGCCCTTCTGGCCGGTACGCGGTATCGCGGCGACTTCTAGGAGCGGCTGAAGTCGGTCGTCTCCGAGCTCGAAAAGATGCCGAACGCGATCCTGTTCATCGACGAGATCCACACGGTGATCGGCGCAGGCGCGACGTCCGGCGGCGCGATGGACGCCTCGAACCTCCTGAAACCCGCGCTCTCAAACGGCGCGATCCGCTGCATCGGATCGACGACCTACAAGGAGTTCCGCAATCATTTCGAGAAGGACCGAGCGTTGCTGCGCCGGTTCCAGAAAATCGACGTCAACGAGCCGACGATCGAAGACACGATCAAGATCATCGCCGGCCTTCGCTCGTCCTTCGAGGCGCACCACAATGTCCGCTACACTCCGGACGCGGTGAAGAGCGCCGTCGAGCTTTCGGCGCGCTACATCCATGACCGCAAGCTCCCCGACAAGGCGATCGACGTCATCGACGAGGTTGGCGCGATGCAAATGCTGGTGCCGCCTTCACGCCGCAAGAAGGTGATCACGCCCAAGGAGATCGAGGCCGTGGTCGCGACCATGGCGCGAATCCCGCCGAAGTCGGTCAGCGCCGACGACAAGCAGGTGCTCGAGCATCTCGAGGCTGATCTGAAGCGTGTCGTGTTCGGTCAGGACCTGGCGATCGAGAAACTCGCTTCGGCGATCAAGCTCAGCCGTGCGGGCCTTCGCGACCCCGACAAGCCGATCGGCAACTATCTCTTCTCCGGACCGACCGGCGTCGGAAAGACCGAGGTCGCGCGCCAGCTCGCCTCGATCATGGGCATCCCGCTGCAGCGGTTCGACATGTCCGAATATATGGAGCGCCACGCGGTCAGCCGCCTGATCGGCGCTCCTCCGGGCTATGTCGGCTACGACCAGGGCGGCCTCCTGACGGACGCCGTCGACCAGCATCCGCACAGCGTGCTTCTGCTCGACGAGATCGAAAAGGCGCACCCGGATCTGTTCAACATCCTGCTGCAGGTCATGGATCACGGCAAGCTGACGGATCATCACGGCAAGACCGTCGACTTCCGCAACTGCATCCTGATCATGACCACCAATGCCGGCGCGGCCGACATGGCGCGCGAGAGCATCGGCTTCGGCGCGGCAACGCGCGAGGATGCGCAGGAGGACGCGGTCAAGAAGATGTTCACGCCCGAGTTCCGAAACCGCCTCGATGCGATCGTTCCGTTTAGCTACCTGCCGCCGGCAGTGGTCGCGCGCGTCGTCGACAAGTTCATCCTGCAGCTCGAGCTGCAGCTTGCCGACCGCAATGTGCACATCGAGCTCGACGACGATGCGCGGGCGTGGATCGTCGAGCGCGGCTACGACAAGCTCTACGGCGCGCGGCCGATGGCCCGGCTCGTCCAGGAGAAGATCAAGCAGCCGCTCGCCGAGGAATTGCTGTTCGGCAAGCTGGTCAATGGCGGCGAGGTCAGGGTCCGGATCAAGGACAATGCCCCGGCGTTCGAGATGGTCCCGGCGGCGCCCAAGCCATCCAAGGCCAAGCCCAAGGCGAAAGCCAAGGCGACAGCCAAGCCCAAGGCCGACGATGCAACTCCTGCGGCGGAATAGCGCTTAGCTCGACAATGAGAGGGCCGGGAGAAATCTTCCGGGCGGCAATTTAGCGCCGCTGAGCATCCAGGAAAAACCAGGTCGCTTGAACACCAGCCCATTGTTCGGCTGCTTCTTTGCGGTCACGAGAAACTCGGAGAAGCTGCCTCGCGATTACAGGCTCCTCGGGACCATGGAGCGCCAAAGCCGCCGGGCCCCTGTTCTCTCCGTCTGTTTGCGAGCAAAGCTCGCGCGCATCCCCGCGGGGGTGAAACAGGGGCCCATTACTGAAGCTGACATTATTGCACCACCGCCATGCCGTGCCTTCCGCGCCCGAACGGGCCGATCAGCCGCCGGTACTCGGCCTCGGCCTGTCCATAGGCGTCGCCTGCAATCTCTTCCAACCGGCTTCTGTTCGTCACCGTCACCACGCCTCTATTGCTCCTAATCGCGCCCGTGGCCTCGAGCGTGTGCAGGGTGACGGTCACTCCCGAACGCCGCACCGCCAGCATCATCGACAAAAATTCGTGCGTGAGCTCCATTCGATCGCTTTCCGTTCGGTCGTGACACATGAGGAGCCAACGGGCGAGGCGCTCCGGCAGCGCATAGTGGGCGTTCGACGCAGCGGTCATTGTTGCTTGCACGTTCAATGACTGCGCGTAGCGCATCAGCAGCCGCAGCAGGGTTACGCTCTTGTCGCAGGCTGCAAGCAGGCGAGCCGATGAAATAACAAGTGCGGCTGGGTTTCCGACCTGCACCATCGACGCGTGCGGCGTTTGTTTGGCGTCCATGATCACCGCGGCGCCCGACATGCCCTCGTGACCAAACAGGCCGACCTCAACCGAATCACCGTCTTCCTGTTCGGAGATGATCGACCCCACGCCTTCCTCTAGGAAGTAGACACGCTCGATTGGCTCATTTGCCTCAAAGATTGAATCTCTTAGCTTGAGTTGCTCGCGTTCGAGATGCAGTTCCAGCAGCGCAAAATCGGCTCCGCTGAGGGCGCGAAGCAGCAGGTTGGCGGTGGACATTTGGAGAGAGGACATTTCTCCGCCTCCGAAATTGGGGCGGGAGCTTGACGAGAACTCTCAGCCGCTTGCGCCCTGTAAAGTGGCAAGCGATGGCGTGATGGTACCCCGCATTGGTGCAAGATGGATAGTCCGCAATAATACGTACGCTACCGTACCTAACTTCTGGAAAGGGTCTGGATTTAGGTGTATTTTACCAAAATCGCCGAGCTGAGTTCTGGGCCTCGGCGGCTGAGAGACCGATCGCGCTCCCGCCCTTTAGAGGAGCAGCCGATGCCGTGCTTCCACCTTAACTTACGCACCCCGACCGAGCTGATCGAGGACGAGGAAGGCGCCGAGTTCCCCGACTCCAGCAGCGCGATCGTAGAGGCAATAAGGGGCGCCCGATGCTTGATGAAGGGCGAAGTTGGGCGAGGAACACTCTGTCTCGACCAGTCGATTGAAATCCATGATGGCGACGGACAGCATGTCAGGACGGTCCCGTTCACCGAAGCCCTCAAAGTAGTCCATGACACCGACGCACCGCGAGCGATCGTCGTCAGCGACGCAAACCGCTCGTGAACGAGCAAAGCGCCTCTCACCTGCGAGCGCAGGCTGCCTGGTGCCTGAAGCTGGTGAATTCGATTTCTGACAAGCGAACACGCGACATTCTGCAGCAGAGCGCAGAGGAGTTCGAGAACGAAGCCAGGCGGCATGACCTCTCCGAGGCCAAGGGCAATGGCGTGGTGGGGCCAAGGAACGAGTAGGTACCGAAGACCCAATTTACCACCCAACCATTCAGTGCGTTACCGCACTGTCGGTTTTTGCAAGACCTTCAACATGTTACGCCGAGCGGTATCGTCGTGCGCCCGGGGGTCAAATCTCCTGCTGCACGTAAAGCGCGAGGTGGCTAATTGATCGGCGAGGCACTCTGCAGGCATTTGTCCTCCATTGGAGAACTTTCGGATGAAGACGCGGGCGCGCTCCTCCGCGTCAAGGGTGAGGTCCGCAGGCTCGACAAAGGCAGGGATGTCCTATCGGCCGGCGACGTGCCGCATTTCTCGGTGATCGTGCTGAAGGGATTTCTGTGCCGACATAGCTGGAAGCGCGACGGAACACGGCAAATCCACAGCTTTTACATGGCGACCGAAACTCCGTGCCTCGAGACATTGCATATCGACTATATGGACAACAGTCTCGGAGCGGTCATGCCAAGCACCGTCGGCATTGTTCCCCATCCCGAGCTGTTCCGCCTGATGGAACAACGGTCGAGAGTACAAGCTCTCCTGTGGCGCGAATCCCTGGTCCAGGCCGCCGTGTTTCGCGAGTGGCTGACTCGCAACAGCACTCTTCCGGCCCACTCGGCCATGGCGCACCTCTTCTGTGAGATGTTCGTGCGCGCCGAGGCGGCGGGGCTGCTCGTGGCGAACTCATGCGATATGCCGACCACGCAGGAAATACTTGGCCACGCGCTCGGGCTGACGGCAGTACATGTCAATCGCACGCTTCAGCTCTTGCGGCAGAGCGGGCTTGTCGATCTGAGGAATGGCCGCCTCTACGTCCACGACTTTGATCAGCTGGCGCAGATCGGGGAATTCGATCCGCATTACCTGCATCTGCGGCACGGCAGGTCGTCGGCGCGGCGGCGCACGATCGATGCTCCTATGTACATGGCGCTCAACTGAGCGGAAGATTAGCCGGTATTCAACGTGAGTGAGCGCCTCCGAAAGGCGCGATGAGGCGCTGATATTCGGCCTCCGCTTGACCGTAGCAATCTCCGGCAATCTCTTCGAGGCGCGTCCGATCCGAGATGGTGATGACTCCACGCGAAGACCTGATCGCGCCGGTCTCCTGCAGTTCATGCAATGTGACCGTCACGCCGGAGCGGCGGACGGCAAGCATCATCGAAAGGAACTCGTGAGTCAGCTCGATGCGATTGGTTTGCAGTCGGTCGTTGCACATGAGCAGCCAGCGGGCGCAACGCACCGGAAGCTCGTACGTGGCGTTTGCAGCCGCCGTCAGCGCGGTCTGCACATTCAGTGCATGCGCATAACGTAGAAGTAGCTGGTTGAGCGCGGGGCTCTGCGCACAGGCCTCCAGGAGCCGCTCGGAAGTGATGCTATGGGCCGGCGCGTCGCCCACCTGGATCATTGAAGCGTGCGGCGATTGCTTCGCGCCAAGAACGACGGGAACGCCCGACATGCCTTCTCGGCCATGGATGCCGATCTCTACCCGTCGTGCGCCTTCCTGATCCGAGACGATTGACGCGACGCCATCTTCCAAAAAGTACACAGATTCGATGGGTTCATTCGGTTGAAAAAGCGGCGCCTCCAAGGGGAGCGTGACTAGTTTCAGATGCGGCTCAAGGAGGGCGTAATCGGCACGACTGAGTGCACGCAGAAGGAGATTTCTCGGAGAAGAAACGGCCATGCTCCCGCTTTTCGGCGATCGACGGGAGCGAGGAGCGTCCCATCGCCTGCGCGAACAGAAATCGGCAGGCGAACATGCGGTATACCGACGTAGGTAATCGCTGAAGGCTTTGTACGCCGCCGCACATATCAGCGATTTGGTGAGACCAAGCTAATGTCCGTGTCGATGACCCATGTTTTCGCGATTGTCGCGACTGGAGAGCCGCTCATCCGCGCCTAACACAAGGGCCCATTACAGAAGCAGCCATTAGCCGACGGTCTGATTTGCCTGTTCCTCACGCGCGCACCAGGTAGTTTCCGCGCACAAGAACTGTCTCCGAGCTGACGCTCAACACATTGTTCGAACGGGTGGCCGTCATCGTGACCTTAGAACTCGCCGGCGATGCCGACGCGGGCGCCATTGTTCTTATTGCCGGCGTAGGAGAAGCCCATGGTCAGAACCGTCGGGGACGATGTGTTGAGCCGGTAGCTCACCGACCCACCCACCGCATATTCACCACGGAATACGGCAGCGTTCACGGCATAGCCGACGCCACCGACCTCAGACGGGATCGGCGCCTGGGCCATCGCGATCGCGCTCGCTACCCCCTGCCGCGTGTCCCGGCGGTCGAACTTGCGCAGGTCGAACAGAGTGCTCACGTCGGACCGGACCGAGCTGAGGTCGGTGTTGATCGCTGCGACCTGGTTGGTGAGATTGGTGATCTGCCCGCCCTGGGCCGCGACCATCTGATTGGTGACGAACAGCTGCGACCCGTTGACTGCTTCCGTCGAGCTGGATGCGAGCACTCCGGCGGACACGCCGGAAACGGTGCGGTTGCCGACCGCGACCTGGTTGTCGGCCGTGTTCACCGACCCGGCGCCGACCGCGACCGAATTGGCGTGGCCGCCGTTCGATGCATTGCTCCCGACGGCAACGCCGGTGGTGCCGGTTACAGCGCCATCGCCGACCGCGACCGCGCCCGGGGAGGCCGCATTGCTGCCGTTGCCGAGCGCGACGGAGCCCTGGCCGCCCGCGCTGCTCAGATTGCCGATGGCGATTGCGCCCGTTCCGGTTGCCGTATTGTTCGATCCGATGGCGACCGCGCCGGTTCCGTTGGCGACGTTTGGATCGCCGATGGCGACCGCGCCGTCGCCGCTGGCGTTCTGCCCGACGCCGATGGCGACGGCGTTGACCGTGGCGGTCGATCCCGACCCCAAAGCGATCGAGTTCCCGTCGAGCCGAGCGTCGATGGCGGCGATCGCGGCGGTATGGACGGCATCCGCGCTCGCCCGCGTCGCCGCTTCCGTGTCGATGTTCCCCTGGAGGACGACGTCATTGCTCAGCCGGACGAGCGCCTCGGCGTTGATATTCCCCTGGAGGATCGTGTCCTGGCTGGCCCGGGCGAGCGCCTCGGTGTCGATCCCGTTTTGAAGCGCCGTATCGCCTGCCGTTCGCGCCGCCGCTTCGCTGTCGATGTTCGACTGGAGCGTCGTATCGGCGCTGCTCCGCGTCGCCGCCTCGGCATCGATGTTGCCCTGAAGCGCCGTATCGCCTGCCGTTCGCGCCGCGGCTTCCGCGTTGATATTGTTCTGAAGCGTCGTATCGGCGTTCGCCCGCGTCGTCTTCTCGGTGTTGAGGTTGTTCGTGAGCGTCGTGTCCGCATTGGTGCGCGCCGTCGTCTCGGCGTTGATATTGTTCTGAAGCGTCGTGTCGGCGGCCTGCATCTGGCCGAGGTTCACGGCATCGTTGGCGCCGGTCCCGTTGGCGACATTGACGATCCGCCGCGGAGTTGCCGCCGTGCCGACGGAGACTGTGTTCGCAGTGTTGGCGACCGATCCGGCGCCGATCGCGACCGCACCCGCGGCCGTCGCGGAGGATCCCTGTCCGATCGCGACGCTGGTCGAAGCGGATGAAACCGCCGCTTGTCCCACGGCGACGCTCGACGTCCCCGAAGCATTGGCCGACGCGCCAAGCGCCGTGCTCCTCGCCTGGGAGGAGGCGGCGTTGCCCACGGCCGTCGACTGGGTCCCTGTGGTTGCGGAGTTCGTGCCGCACTCGGTGGAGCCTACCCCCGCGCCGTTGACGCAGGTCGCGGTTGGCCCGGCGTACACGGGTCCGGCGATGAAAAGAACAAGGACAATTGCCGTCAAAGCCCTGTATTGCGCGATCATCTAGCGCGTCCTCGGTAACGAATGCTTAAGTGCATCCATTAAATGAGAATAGAGTTAAATCCGTAACGGATACGTTAATATCCGCACGAGGCGCGTGAAATGTCCGGACCGCGGTGGTCTGTGAAGACAATTGGCCCAGGCCTAGCGGCGGCTTTGGGTGGAAAGATACGGTAATGGGCCACGCCTTCAGTTCGACTGGAGGAGCGGCTGTCCCCGGTCATGATGGATCGGGGTCAGGTGTGGTGCCGAGGCCCCGCTAGCCTAATGGAGGACTTTTCGCCGACCCCGTCTGTCGTCAGCTGATGATCGTTCAGGGTGTCGGTGCCATCGTCGCGATCACCTTCAAGAGCGGTGTCGATGATCCTTCAGGTTTTGCGAACTTACCTCCGGCGAGCGGACTCCTAGGCGGGAACTGCCGCCGCTCCGACCGTCACGGTCGGCCGCTTGCTCGCCTGCCATCCTGCCCAGCTCGTCAGCGCGCCGATGGCGAAGCCCATGAGCCAGGCGCCGGTACTGGGCACATGACCAATGAACGTGTCGAGCTGCCTCAGCCCCTGGATATCGTTGGCAAATCCAGTCGCCAGCAACTCAACCGCGATGAGGGCGGCGGTGACGAGGAACGGTTTGGCCCTCTCGCCGACCCGCCACCAGATGACGACGCTGACGACCAGCGACAGGGCCATCGACCATAGGATCGTTTCCATGATGTGCGGGAAATCTGCGGGCCCGTGCACCTGGAACCGGGGGATGTACTGTCCCATGATCCGGCTGAACGGCGATTCGAATAGGATGAGCGGAGTCGACAGCATGTATCCAGCATGGACCCACACCTTCCGTCGGAACTTCAGCGCCCGGTAGTAAACCGTCACATAAGCCGCCATCGCGACGACCGTGCCGATCAGGAAGCCGGGACCGTAGAGCAACCGGACCGGGTCGCCGGCGACGAATTCCTGTGATTGGCGGCTGATGATCGCCGCGAGCCCGCCGATCAAAAACGGGAAAAGGAACAGGCTTGCCTTGCCCACCGCGCGGTGCAGCTGCAGCTGGTGCTTGTGCTGCGCGGTCCAGCTTTGCGTCGTGACCATCAGGACCCATAGGCTCGCGGCGACGCCGTGGGCGTGGAATTGCCAAGGGACGGTCGGCGCGACGGCAAAATAACTCGGCCAGAAGCCGACGATGATCGTCGCGATGACGAACAGCATGTAGAAAGGCGCGCGCGGATAGGGCATGGCTGTTCTCCCCCAGCTTCCCGCGGTCGCGATAACATGAGTGGTGTCCGCTTACAAAAGTCCCGAAGGCGACCTGGCTCTTAAGCTTTGGAAAGCGAATCTTTCGCCTAGGCGATGTTTCAGGGCTGAGTTGCGGGTTTGCCTGACTGCACAGCCGCCATCTCGCTTTTGAACTGGGCGACACTGTCCGCCGGTGGAGTGAGAGGTGTATCCCTGATCACCTGGTCGGGAATTTCGATGAGCTCAGAAGCATAGCTGTTGCGGTGACGCTTCCACATGCTTCGAAAGACCGGCTGCGCCATCAGAAGCTTGATGCCGATGGCCCGAGGCTTGGCGACCAACCCACTGCAAGGTCGAGAAAGACGGAGAGAAGCGCGACCCCAACGCACCGGCCAGATGCGTGCGCTCAAGATCACGCCGGGCGGGTAGGTCCGAAGGTGAAGGCCAGCCTCGGCGTAGCGGTCGGCTGACGCTACCAAAAGCGTTGGATCGCGATCGCCGGGGTAACCGAAGATTGCGTGTTGTGGCCCTTGGGCACGATCCAGACGCCGAGGATGGCGCCCGCCCTGTCGCTCCAATTATATTCCACCGCCGGTGCGAAGCCGGTGTTCCAGCTCCTGGGCGAAATGTGCTTCACAACGGCACCGGCGCCGTCGCGGCCAGTCACTTCGGTCTTGCCCCATTCGTCGCGCTCAACATCGAACGCCAGCACCCATTCCCTTGACATGCTGTATTCGGCGCCGACGATGACGGTCGTCTTGGCGCCCGGACTGGCGTGGCCGTGAAAATTGGCACCGGTACCGTAGACGCTGCGGCCCGAAACGTCAGTGCGCAGCGGAAAGTCATGCAGGATGTTGATCCGTCCGCGCAGCAGCCGCCCGTTCTTGAGCAGGAAATATTGCTGCACGTTTATGCCAAGTTCGGGAGCGAAGGAGCCCGAGCCATGGCCGTCCTTCAGTACGCCGAGATCCTTATATTTGCCGGTCGGCAGGATGAGGTTCGTGACCAGCGCGATGCTCGGCACGCGGTGGCTTGCGGTGAAATGGGAAATTCGGACCTGGGAGAGCAGCTTGAAGTCGCCGATCGCCACGTCGCGGTTATATTTCTGGGTGCCCAACGAGAAGAAGGGCTGGACGCCGACAGTCCAATTATCCAGCAGACCATATTGATAGAAGCCGCTCGTCCCCGGGTGATGATCGCCGCCCGAAATGCCGTCGAAGAAATAGGGCTCCGTATAGACATGGCCGTGCGGCAAGGTTTCGGCGTTCGACGCGAGCAAGGGCCCCGTCCAGCGCGCGTCCTTCATCGCTGCGCCAAGCCGCTCAGCGTAGGTCTGAGCGGCGACCTTTGGCGCCATCAAGGATAGGAAAGCGGCGGCAACAACCGCCGAAACCAGCTTCATCGAACACCCTCCAAAGGCACCTCGTTCGGAAGCCGCGGTAGGTGTCGAGCGCCACCGCGGCTTCCTAAAGTGACTCGTCAAATTCGGATGAGCGGATGAAACAGATGGAGAACAGCGCGGCCAATTAAATTCGCGCGGGAGCCAATAAGTCGAGCGCTGCGCCTCAAAGCGCGCCATATTCGTACCGGCGCTTCCACCATGGCCCGCAAGGTTCGTTGCGGCCGAGCGGCGCCCGATCGAGCCACTGGTAGGCGCCCCACAATATGTCGAGCCCGCGGCCGTAGGTCGAATAGGTGTGATAGACCTCGCCCTCCTCAAGCACGAACGCGCTCATTCCGGGCATCTCCTTGAGGAACGTACGCCAGTCGACTCCACACATGCCGGCGTGGCTGTCCGGCTCCGCAGGCATTTCGGCCGGCAGCGGCGGCTTTTCCTCGAAGTTATACTGATATCCATCGTCCTGTTGCGCCTCGGTGAAGCCGACGAAGAAATCATGGTTAAAGTCGTTGGCGAAAGAGGATGCCCACGGGAAGGTCCAGCCGGCTTTCTGCTGGTGTGCCTGGATCTTCTCGAAGGGCGCGCGGGAGACCGCCACGAGCATTACGTCATGGTGTGCAAGATGCTCCCAAAAGCCGCTGAATCCGTCGGCGATCATCGAGCAGGACGCGCACGGCGCCGTGTAGTCCGGTCCGAACATCAGGTGATAAACCAGCAGTTGCGAGCGCCCGCGGAACAGGTCCTTCAGGCTAGCAGGCCCCTCGTCGGTATCGAACCGATAGTCTTTGTCGATCCTGACCCAGGGCAGCGCCTGGCGCCTCCTGGCGAGCTCATCGCCCTTTCGGGTCAGCTCCTTCTCCGCTTTGAGCAGATCGAGCCGTTGGCTGAGCCATTCCTCACGCGTCGCGGTCGGATGCGTCGCGGTTACCGTCGTCATTGTCTTGTCCTTTCAGTTTGAGGCCGATCAGCAGTGCAAGAGTGCTCGCTGAGCCGCCGCCGAATGCCAGCCACGCCAGGGTCGATGCGCAGAGCGGACACATCGGATCAGGCTCCAAGCGCTTTCCTGACGGCCTCGTTCGACTGAGCGTGAAGCTCCCAGAAGTTCCGGACCCTGCGTCCCGCGAGCAGTTCCTGAAGCACCGTCATGTGCGAGTTCCAGCCGCCGCCGAAGCTTTGGAAGCCAGTGTCGCTGGCGATGCCACGGTGGGTCAGGACGAGCCGGGTCCTTTCTCCCTCAGGCACCAGCTCGTAGGTCACGATCCCATTCTTGCCGCCCTGGAAGGTCGTCTCGAGCAGGCGCGGCGGATCGAACCGGGTCACCTCCTCGTGCCACACCGAGCCTTTGTAACACTCGTTCTGCGCGGGATAGGGCACATCATCGGACGAGAGCTTGTCGTGATCGACGATCAAGTCGAACTCCCCGACGCCAGTCGCGTCCGTCCCACCCATGAACCATTGCTCGCGAAGCTCGGCCACGGTCAGGTAACGCCACACCGTTTCCGGCGACGCGTCGAGCAGCCGTTCGAGCCGGATCGCGTCGGGCGCAATCTGCTGGATTGGGGCGAGTGCGGTTTCAGCCATTCTTCCTCTCCTTGTCTTGCTCGATCAGCGCTTCGAGGCGGTCGAGGCGCCTCGTCCAGAATTTCTCCCACTGCCGCAGCCACCGCTCTGCTTCTTCCAGCGGCTTCGCCTCAATCTTGATGAGGTGGGTTCGGCCCTTCTTGCGGCGGGCGATAAGCCCCGCGTCTTCGAGGACCTTCACATGTTTGGAAGCGCCGGCGAAGCTCATCGCAAACGGCTCCGCCAGCGCGCCGATCGATTTTTCACCAAGCGCAAGGCTCGCGAGCATTCCGCGCCGCGTCGGGTCCGCAAGCGCCCGGAACGTCACATCAAGTCGATTCTCAACCATGCAGTTGAATATTCATTGATCCAATGTAATTGTCAACCGATTAGTTGAATGATGTTCGTCGGCCGGTCGATAAGCCGCTTGCGGGAGCTTCACGAAAGTTGAATCGTGCGTGCTTCATTTCCGGAGGGGATCTGCCTTGCGTACAGCCAAGCTTTCAAAGCTCGCCATCCTGCTTGCCGCCGGCAGCCTGCCACTGCCTGCGATCGCCGCGCCCGCGACTGGACCGAGCCGCTATTTCACTGGCAGCGACCTGTTCAATCTCGAATGGGCCAGCGATCCCGAGATCAGCCCCGACGGCCGCACGATCGCCTATGTCCGCGATTCCAACGACATCATGAATGACAATGTCCGGCGGTCGATCTGGCTGATCGATGTCGCGACGGGCGAGCAGCGCCCGCTGCTCGCCGGACCTGGCTCCTATTTCTCGCCACGCTGGTCACCCGATGGCACCCGCCTCGCCTATGTTGCGGCGGAGGGCTCAAGCCCACAGCTATTCGTCCGCTGGATGGCAAGCGGCGAAAGCGCGCGGATTACCGGCCTTCCGACCAGCCCCGGCGGAATCGCCTGGTCACCCGACGGTCGCCGCCTCGCTTATTCCATGCTCGTTCCCGACGAATCGATGCGGCTCGGCAAGGCGCCCGACAAGCCCGAGGGCGCGAAATGGGCCGAACCGCTACAGGTGATCGACAAGGTTACGTACCGCTTCGATGCAGCGGGCTATCTGAAGCCTGGCTACCGCCAGATCTTCTGGGTGCCCGCGGACGGCGGTGCGCCGACGCAGTTGACCTTCGGCACGACAAATGCGGGCGGTGAGCTATCCTGGACTCCCGATAGCCGCTCGATCCTGTTCAGCGCCGACCTCTCGTCCAACTGGCAGCGCGAGCCGCTCCAGAGCGACATCTACAAGATCGGCATCGATGGCGGCGCGCCCGTCGCGCTCACCAACCGCGAGGGGCCCGATAATGCGCCCGCGGTTTCGCCCGATGGCCGGCAGATTGCCTGGATCGGTTTCGACGACAAGCATCTTGGCTACCAGGACCGCCGCTTGAACGTGATGAACCTCGACGGCTCCGGCAAGCGCGTGCTCACAACCTCTCTCGATCGATCGGTGTCGAGTCCCGCCTGGTCGGGCGATGGCCGCTCGGTCTACGTCCAGGTCGAAGATCAGGGCGTGAACAAGGTTGAGCGCGTCGGCCTCGACGGTTCGGTTCGCGTGATCGCCAGCGATATGGGTTTTAGCGAGCTCGATCGGCCCTACGCTGGTGGCGACTTCAGCGTCTCGAAAAACGGCGTGGTTGCGCTGACCTCGGGCGATCCGCTGCACCCGAACCAAATCGCGGTCGCGTCCGGCAATGGCGTTCGGCGCCTGACCCATCTGAGCTCGAGCCTTCTCGACTCCAAGGTGCTGGCGCAAGTGCAGAAGCTGTCCGTCACATCCGAGTTCGACAAGCGCCCGATTGACGCCTGGATGGTGACTCCCCCCGACTTCGATCCGGCGAAGAAATATCCGATGATTCTCGAAATTCACGGCGGCCCCTACTCCGCCTACGGTCCGCAGTTCTCGACCGACGACCAGCTATACGCCGCGCACGGCTATGTCGTCGTCTTTTCCAATCCGCGCGGCTCGACTTCGTACGGCGAGGACTTCGCCAACCAGATCGAGAAGGCCTATCCCGGTCACGACTATGACGACCTGATGAGCGTCACCGACGCGGCGATCGCGACCGGTCACGTCGACCAGAACAATCTGTTCGTCACCGGCGGCTCGGGCGGCGGCGTGCTTACGTCATGGATCGTCGGCAAGACCGACCGCTTCCGCGCGGCGGCGGCTCAGAAGCCGGTGATCAACTGGGCAAGCTGGGGGCTCACCGCCGACATTGCCGGTTTCAGTTCCCCCTATTGGTTCGCAAAGCGCCCGTGGGAGGACCCGATGGGCTACTGGCAGCGATCACCGCTCAGTCTCGTCGGCAACGTGAAGACTCCGACGCTGGTCGTGGTCGGCAGCGAGGATTACCGAACTCCAGACAGCGAAGCCGAGCAATTTTACGAGGCTCTGCAGCTCCGCGGCATTCCGACCGCACTAGTGAAGGTGCCGGGCGCGAGCCACGAGACTCTGACGGATCGGCCCAGCCAGTCGGCCGCGAAGGCAAGCGCAATCCTTGCCTGGTTCGACAAATACCGCAGCAATGCCCCAGCGGCCCCGACCGCTTCATCGGCACCACAGGGGGCTTCCCCGGCAAGCGCGCACTAACTATCGCGCGTTGCAGTTGTCTTGAATGGCAGCGGAACGCCGACTGCCGTTCGTGCACTCGATGGGGAGAGATGAAGTGACTGCATCCCGCTGGCTCATCGCGAGCGCTATCGCGCTGGCGGCCGCACCACTTGCTGCACAGAGCGGCAGCTTCAGCCCTCAGCGACTGTCGGGGATCGACAAGACGATCTCGTCGGATGCGTTCCAGGGCCGCGGGACGGCCAGCGCGATCGAGCCAAAGGTGATCAACTATATCGCCAGCCAGCTTCGCGCCTCCGGAGTCCAGCCGGGCGGCGATATCGTCAACGGCAAGCGCAGCTGGTTCCAAAAGGTGCCGCTGCTCGAATCCCAGATCGTCGGAACGCCGCAGATCAGCCTCAACGAGAACGGCACTATCGTCCCGCTCAGCCAAGGCCCCGAGATTGCCGTTCTCGCACCGCTGAATGGCGCAAAGCAGGTCGACATCGCCAACGCTCCGCTGGTCTTCGTTGGCTATGGCGTGAACGCGCCCGAGCGGCAGTGGAACGATTTCAAGGGCCAGGACATGCGCGGCAAGATCCTGGTCGAGCTGGTCAACGACCCCGATTTCGAAGCACAGCCGGGAGAGCCGGTCGCCGGCTTGTTCGGCGGCAAGGCGATGACCTATTACGGCCGCTGGACTTACAAATATGAGGAAGCGGCACGTCAGGGCGCCGCGGGCGTGATCCTGATCCACGAGACTGCTCCGGCATCCTATGGCTGGGAAGTCGTCCAGAATTCCAATACCAACGCCCAGTTCGATATCGTCCGCGACAATCCGGCCACCGAGCACACACAGTTCGAAAGCTGGATCCAGCGCGCGCTTGCGGTGCAGCTGTTCCAGCGATCAGGGCTGGATTTCGAACAGGAAAAGGTCGCCGCCCGGCGCCGCGACTTCCAACCGGTGCCGCTCAAGGCAAGTCTTCGCGCGCATTATGCGGCGAGCCCAACGGTGGTCACGTCCCACAACGTCGTCGGAATCCTGCCCGGCAAGAAATATCCGGACGAGACCATCATCTATTCGGCGCACTGGGACCATCTCGGCATCGGCAAGCCCGACGCGACCGGTGACCGCATCTACAATGGCGCGATCGACAACGGCACCGGCATTTCCGAGCTGATTGAACAGGCGCGCGCCTTTGCGCAAGGCCCGCGGCCCGACCGCTCGATCGTCTTCCTTGCGGTCACGGGTGAAGAGAAAGGGCTGTTGGGCTCGAGCTATTATGCGGCTCACCCACTCTATCCGCTCGCAAAGACCGTCGGCGCGCTCAA
>JANWLR010000055.1 GCA_025450755.1 Sphingomicrobium sp.
CCGCCGTCGTTCCCGCCGACCATATATTTGGTGTTGTTCGGGTTGATCCACATGTCGTGCCAGTCAACGTGCGCCGATCCGCCGGCATTGGAGAAGCTCTTGCCGCCATCTTCGGAAACGATCGGATAGAAGCCCATCTTGTAGACGCGGTTGGCGTCCTTCGGGTCGGGGACGATTCGACCGAAATAGAAGGGACGCCAGACCATCCACTGACTGCGATCGCGTTCCTGCCAGGTCGCTCCGCCATCCTCGGAGACGAATAACGCCGGGCGAACGTTTTCGATGAAGGCGTAGATTTGCTTCGGATTGGTGGGCGCGAAGGCGATCTCCAGCCGGCCCCAGGGCTGTTTGGGTAGTCCTTTGCGGTCGGCCGCGTCGAGGTAGGTCCAGGTGCGGCCACCGTCGCGGCTTTCGGCGAAACGGCTTGCCGAGGGCGACTCCGGTCCATTGCCTCCGGAGCGAAACTCGTAGGCCTTGCGGCGGAAGTCCCATGTACCGGCGAGCAAATGGTTCGAGTTGGCCGGGTCCATCGCCACCGACGCGCAACCGGTCGACAGGTTTGCCCCCTTCAGGATCAACGACCAGCTCTTGCCGCCGTCAATCGTCTTGTAAAGTCCGCGGTCGGCGGAGTCTGACCACAATGCGCCCGGAGCGCAGACATAGACAATGTTGCTGTTCTTCGGGTCGATCAGGATTCGCGTGATCCGCTCGGTCCCGGGCAGTCCCACATTGGTCCACGTCTCGCCCCCGTCGGTCGATTTGTAGACACCATTGCCGATGGAAACGGAGTTGCGGACCCAGCCTTCGCCGGTTCCGACCCACATCACCTTGCTGTCGTTGGGATCCATGGCGACTGCGCCGATCGACTGGACCGGTTCCTTGTCGAACAAGGGCTTGAAGGTCGTACCGCCGTCCTCGGACTTCCAGACGCCACCCGAGGCGGAGCCGATCAGCAACGTAATCTTGCCATCCTTTTCCTGGCGTCCGTCGATCGCGGAAATGCGGCCGGACATGGTGGCAGAGCCGATATTGCGCACGCCGAGACCGGAGACGGCCGCGCTGTCGAAGCTCTGGGCAACCGCAGGGCTTGCGATGAGCGCTGCGGCGCAAGCAAGCAGGATCGAACGCCCCATGATTACTCCCCCTTCGCCGGATGACTTGGGTTGACGGGCGGCTTCTTGGTCGCGGCCGGCTTGGCCCGCGGCTCGCTGCCCTTCTTCGTATCGCCGACGCCAGGCTGCGCGGCGGCTTTTGCAGTGGGCGCCGGCGTAAACGGTTCGGCGAAATAGTCGCTCGCCAGTTGCGTGTTCGCGCTGCCGCTGGCGATGATCGTGCGTTGTCGCTGCGCCGGCTGGCCCTGCGCCCAGCTTTCGACCGACATCGGGAAATAGACCCCCGCTATCTTCTCATAATCGCCGAGCTCGGTTTCGGTGGTCTGCTCGGCGCCACGGATCTTGCGCGTCTCGTCGACCTTGATCTCAAGGAAAGTGTCGGGGTCGAGCCAATATGTAAACTCGTCGCCATCCTTCTGAGTCACCTTGAGCTTGTAGGCGTTGGTCCCATCGAAGTCTTCGCGGCCGAGATAATCGACGCGGCTGCCGTCAGTCTTTGCGGCGAGCAACGGGCCTTCGACGAGCACCGCGTCAGCAAGCGCGCGACCCTCATCGGCAGACATCTTCTCGGCGTCCTTGCGCCCTTGGAGCGGGTTCACGCGCCACCCTTCATGCCCGTCATAGGCCTGAGTGATCTCGAGCCCCTGGATCCCGAAATCGACGCGACCGGCGGCTCCGCTCGGTCCAAGGCGAGCGTGCGTTTCCTTGTAGGTGACCTCAAAATCGCCAGGGAAGATCGTTCTTCCCTCGAAGCTGACGTTCTTGATCGCATCAAGGGCCGCAGCTCCGCCGCGTGCTTCGAGGTTCTTTGCAAGGAGGTTTTGCGCATCCTGTGCGCCCGCAGGAGCAGTCGCGCAGCCAACAAGCAGCGCTGCAAGGCAGTGACGAACAATCATGATACTCGCCCCCTCGAGTTAAGGGGCGAAGCATGGAACGGCAGCATCCTCGAATCAAGCTGGCCGCGGCTGTTCGTCGAGCCGGCTCACGCGTCGGCAGCCGCCGATCGCTCCCTGAACCATTTGGTCAGCACATATTTCGTACCTCGGCGGACCTTCATTCCCTGGTGGAGCGTCGCCGGGTTCGGACGCCCACCGGGCAGGAGGTTGTTCCATGCGAGCAGCTTGCCCGTTTCCGGCTGGATGGTCTTGCCGATCGCCTTGAACCGCGTCGCGCCGCCCTCATCGGGTTCGTTGAGGTAGATCATCGCGGTCCACGTCCGCTGCCCGCTTCGCTCCGTATGCAGGTAGAAATCATAGCCGCCTGGCTCGAAGGTATCGGTATGCGCTTTGAATTCCTGGCCGGGCGTATATCGCTGGCCCTGCAGCGGCTCGCTCGATTCGAGCGGCAGGCCGATAAGCTCGGCGATCCTTCGATCGACGTCGCCGACAACCGGATCGCGCCAGTCGAGGTCGCACGTTTCGCTGGTGCGAAAGTTTGAAATGCCGATGTCGTCGGCGATTTCGGACGGCCGCCGCCTGGTGTCGATGCGCTCGATCAATGCAGCGCAGGTGGGCTGATTGAGGAAGCCTCTGACGATGAACAGCTCGAGCTCGCGCGCCGGCACGCGCTGCACGCCAGGAGTAGCCGCGAGTTTCGATGCGGGGTTCACTTCACTGCTGGGCAACAGGCACGAACTGCATGTCGTGCTGGGCGATGACCGCCCGAACGACGTCGTTCATGAGTGTCATTCGGACGGGGAGCGGTACCGAGGTGAGTTTGATCATCACTGCAACGGCATAGCTCTTCCCGTCCGGTGCAGTGAGGATTCCGATGTCGTTGTACCCGGCCTGGGCGCCGTCGAGCTCCTGGCCCGTCCCGGTCTTGTGGTTGAGCGTCCAGCCCGGTGCAAGGCCGCCCCGCAAGCGGTTGGGCCCCGTGTGCGTGTGGCTCATGATATCGAGCAGATATGCCGTCGATTTCTCTGAAAGCAGCTCACCGCGCTTGAGCCGCGACAGCGCAGAGACAATCGCGCTTGGCGCTGCTCCGTCGTACGGACTTGCGACATAGCGGTCGAATGCGGCCTGGCGCACCTGCATCGGCAGCGCGTCGCGCACCTCGAAGAACTTCCCGCCGATCGAATAATCCTGTGACCAGGTCAGGCCCGCAATCCGGCTTTGCATCGCGCGTTCGCCGTTGGCGAATCGAATTGCGCCGAGATGCTTGCGGGCGATCATGATGCGGACGGCCTTGGGACCACCTACAAGTCGCATCAGCTTGTCGTTTGCGGTGTTATCGCTCTCAGTGATCTCACGCAGCAACAGGTCGCCGACCGTGGTTGTGAAAGTGCCCGTCTTCAGCACCTCGTCTGCGATCGGCTGATGGAATAAGGTGAGGTCGTTCTTGGTCAGCGTGACCAATTGTTCGAGCGACATTTTGCCGCGATCGACGGCGTCGAGCGCTGAAATCGACACCCACAGCTTGCTGACGCTCTGCTGGGGGTAGAGATCGTGATCCTTCCAGCCCGTTTCCCAGCCATCGTTGATCGACTTGATTGCAATCCCGACGCGGCCATCGAAGCTGCGTCCAAGATCATTGACTCGATCGCTGATGTACTGCGGGGCGGGTGGCGCTGGGCGAAGGGCCGCGACTGCCGTGCGACCGTGCTTCGCGGCGGGCTTGTGGTTCGCGGCGGTGGCGACAACGGATACCGCCATGAGGGTCGTAAGCCCCAGTGCAATGCGCTCCCAAACTGACGTCATGCCTTCAACTCACCCCTAACTTAGCGAACGATTGCAACAGATTAGTCGAGCCACCCTGAACCGTCGCTTGGCTTATCGGCTTGGACCGGTGCCCGTCAGAAGCGCCGCGGATTCAATCTCGTCGAGTGCCCGATGCGAGCCGATGTAGCGCCGGGCCTTGTTGGTCCAGTCGCTCGCTCGCTCTGCGCCCGGCAGGCGCATTGTCTCGGCAAGGGCCTGGTCGACATCACCCGCCGAAAGCTGCTGAAGCGCGCGATTGTAACGCGCTTCGGGATTGGTTGCCGGCCGCTCGGCGCGGTGGACCTCGACGAGGGTCCCGAGTTCGCGCCTGAAGTTGGTCCACCAGCTGTCCTGTGGCCCGCCGCTGCGAAGGTCCGGTCCGAGAGTCTGATATTGCTCTATAAGTTCGCTGAGGCGCACCGGCTGACGGGAGTTCGTTATGATCGTTGCAACTGCGGCGCGGTGCTGGCCGGCGAAACGCTCGGCTAGCAGCGGCTCGAGATAACCGAGGGCTACACCACGGTCGACCGCGCGCCGTGCGGCGAACGCGACGACAAGCGCGTCGGCTCGCCCGGCGAAGCCCTCCGCGCGCTGGGTCGCATTCTGAAGCGAATCGATCCGGCTCTCGAGCTCGGCCACCCGAGCGGAATCCGGCGGCGGTGCAGACGGTTGCTGGGCCGTTCCTGAAGCCAGTCCCGTCGCAACCGGCTTGGGCGTGAGCATCACCGGCTGTTGCGGCGGAGCTATGCCGAGCAAGCGGACGGCGGGTTGGTAATGCGCAAGGCCCCAGATCGCTGCAGCCGCGCCGGCCAGGAGCAGCACGAGCGCGACGAGCAGCCGCGCACCCCATCCCATTCCACTGCGCGTTCCGTTCATTTCGGATGCGGGTTGTTGCACAGGCACGCAGCGAGAGCCAGCAGCGCCTCGTCGGCAGGTTGTTGGGCAACCGAGACCTCCTGCCATCCGCCGCCGACGGCCTCGGCGGCCACGGCGCTGATGGCGGCGATCGAAATCTCGCTGCGGTCGCTCACCAGTTCGGCGAACCGCCGCCCCGCGCGCGGCGAATGGATGAGGGCAACGCTACTGTTCGTGCCGGAGAGGTCAGGAGCTTCGACCTCCGCCGAACGGTAAACAACCAGCGGCGTGATTTGCTGTCGCGATTGTTGCGGCGCGCATCGGTCTTCACCGCACAGGTGCAGGAGCTTGAGGTCGGCGTCGATCAACCGGAGCAAATGGTCGACTCCAGAATCGCCCGTCGCGGCGATGTCGAGTCCGGCGCCACGCGCAGCCTCTGCCGTCGTCTCGCCTACAGCGTAGGCAAGGAGGCTGCGCAGTTCCCGAAGCTGCTCGCCGCTTTGCCGAATCGCATTTGCACTGGTCAGCAGCAGGCCGTCGAATCGGGCGAGAACCGGCACCTTCCAGTCAACCGGTTCAATCTCGAACAGCGGAACGCCAAGAGCATTAAGGCCGAGTTCGCGCGCTCGCTTCAACGTCGCGCTGGCGCCGGGCTCCGGCCTCAGGACCAGAACGCACCTCATCTCAAGCGCCGAACAATCTCCGAATGGATTCCGGCGCTTTGGCGAGCAGCGAGCGCGCCAGCTCCTCAGCCGGCTGGTCCTCGCCACAGTCGAAGACGACGCGTTCCTCGACCATCTCGCCCCCATCTTCGCTGAACAGCTGTCCGCGCAGCCTCAAATCGCCGTCCTCGAAGGCGCAGAAGGCCGCGACTGGAGAATGGCAGGTCGCGCCGAGGGTGCGGGTGAACACCCGCTCCGCCCTCACGCAATCGTAAGTGATCTGGTTGTTCACCGTCGTCAAAACGCTCTGCGTCCGAGTGTCATTGGTGCGGCATTCGATCGCGATTACCGCCTGGCCCGGTGCAGGAAGCAGAATCTCGGTCGGAATTGCGGTTCCCGCAGCGATGTCGAGTCGCTTGAGGCCCGCGGCAGAAAGCAGGGTTGCGTCGATCTCGCCAGCTTCCACCTTTTTGAGGCGCGTTCCGACGTTGCCGCGCAGGGGCACGATTTTCAGGTCCGGCCGGATGCGAAGCAACTGCGCCTTGCGCCGCGGCGAAGATGTGCCGACCATTGCGCCTTGCTTCAGCTCGTCGATCGAGGAAGCGCCGATGATGCGGTCGCGAACGTCACCGCGCGGCCGCACCGCGGCGATATGTATTTCGGACGGGCGAACACTTTCGATGTCCTTCATCGAATGGACGCAGAAATCGACCTCGCCCTCCATCAGCGCGCGGTCGAGTTCCTTGGTCCACAGCGCCTTCCCGCCGATGTCGGCGAGCGGCTTGTCCTTGACTTTGTCCCCGGTGGTTTTGATTTCGATGATCTGGACCCAGCCGTCGGGCCAGCGCTGCGACGTCTCGATCGCCGCAGCCACCTTGCGCGCTTGCGCCAGGGCCAGCGGCGAACCGCGCGTTCCGAGACGAAGTCCCTGCATCTCCTCCCCCCTAGTGCAACATCACGCGATGAGGCAAAGGGCCGGGCGCGAAATGATTGTCACATGTCGGTAATCCTGGGTCTCGAATCCTCCTGCGACGACAGCGCGGCGGCGCTGGTCACCAGCGACCGGCGCATCCTCGCCCAGACCGTCGTTGGCCAAAACAGCGCGCACCAGCCCTATGGCGGCGTGGTGCCGGAGATTGCCGCGCGCGCGCATGTTGAGATTCTGCCCGGTTTGATCGAGAAGGTTCTAAGCGACGCCGAAATGTCGATTTCCGATGTCGATGCGATCGCGGCGACCGCGGGGCCGGGGCTGATCGGCGGAGTCATGGTCGCGCTGCTGGCAGGAAAGGGGCTTGCACTCGCAGCCGCCAAGCCGCTGATCGCCGTCAATCATCTTGAGGGCCATGCGCTGAGTCCGCGGCTGGTCGATCCCGATCTTGGCTTTCCCTACCTCCTGCTGCTTGTCTCCGGGGGGCATTGCCAGTTGCTCGAGGTAAATGGGCTCGGCCATTACCGGCGACTTGCGACAACCATCGACGATGCAGTGGGCGAAGCGTTCGACAAGGCTGCGAAGCTGCTCGGCCTTCCCTATCCAGGCGGCCCGGCAATCGAGAAGCTGGCGAGGCGGGGCGATCCGAACGCCGTCCCGCTGCCGCGACCGCTGGTCGGCTCAGGCGAGCCGCACTTCTCGTTCGCCGGCCTCAAGAGCGCGGTGCAGCGAGCAGTCGCCTCAGGTGACTTCCAGCCCGAAGACATCGCCGCCAGCTTCCAACAGGCGGTGGTCGATTGCCTGGTCGACCGTACCCGACTTGCACTGGAGGGGACCGACGCGCCGGCATTGGTAGTTGCGGGCGGAGTCGCCGCCAACCAGGCCATCCGCACCGCCCTCGCGAAACTCGCCGCCAAGAACTGCCGCAAGTTCAGCGTTCCGCCCCCCTGGCTGTGCACCGACAATGCAGCGATGATCGCCTGGGCGGGGGCCGAACGCTTCGCTGGCGGTTTATGCGATCCCCTCGACGTCCCGGCACGTGCTCGCTGGCCGCTTGATGAGCGCGCCGAAAAGGTTCGCGGGGCAGGAGTGAAAGCGTGAAGCTCGGCGTCATCGGCGGGGGCGCGTGGGGCACAGCGCTCGCGCAGGTCGCCTCGTTCGGCGGCGAGGCCCTGCTCTGGGCTCTTGAGGACGAGGTCGTCGCCGCGATCAACCGGATCAACGAAAATCCGATCTATCTACCGGGGCAGAAACTCGATCCTGCCATTCGTGCGACAGGCAATTTTTCCGAGCTCGCCAGCTGCGAGGCCTGGCTCGTGGTCACTCCCGCACAGCACATGCGCGCCGTTCTTGAACGAATGCCCTGCCCGGAAATGCCGCTCGTCCTTTGTTCGAAGGGCATCGAAGAAAACACAGGAGCGCTACTGCACCAGGTCGCTCACGAGGTGTGCCCGACCTCGGCAATTGCGGTACTTTCAGGCCCGACGTTCGCGCACGAGGTTGCAAGAGGCCTGCCCACTGCCGTCACGCTCGCGACGAAGGATTCCGAACTCGCCGAGCGGCTCCGCGACCGGATCGCTTTGCCGACGTTTCGAATCTACATTTCGGACGATGTGGCGGGCGCCGAGATCGGCGGGGCGGTCAAGAATGTGCTCGCGATCGCGTGCGGAGTGGTTGAGGGGAAAGGGCTCGGCCAGAACGCCCGAGCGGCACTCATTGCCCGCGGTTTCGCCGAAATGACGCGCTTCGGCCTCGCATTCGGCGCACGCGTCGAGACCCTTACGGGCCTTTCGGGCCTCGGCGATTTGGTCTTGACCTGTTCGTCGACAAGCTCGCGCAACTATTCTCTGGGAAAGGGGATTGGCGAAGGCCGGTTGGCAGCGGAATTGCTCGCGGATCGAAGGACAGTCGCCGAGGGCGCATTCACCGCGCCCGTCCTCGCCCGCCTCGCGCGGGAGAAACGAACCGACATGCCGATCGTCGAGGCAGTCGACGCGCTGGTTTCCGGCCGCGCCAATGTCGACCAGGTGCTGGACGCCCTCCTCAGTCGCCCTCCGCGCGCGGAAGGCGTTTAAAAATCGATCGCGATGCCCTTCTTCTCCCAGTCGCCGTAGCGGGTGGGATCGAGCCGTTGCTCCTCGCCAGCCGGGGGCTGAGAGGCGGCAAGCGACTCCGGGTCGGGCACCGGCGGCGAGGGACTGAGGTGCGCTGGCGGATCGAGATGGGCCGGACGCTTCAGGGCGCGTTTCATAAGTCGAAGATGGGCGTTTGGAGCATCCATGCCAAGCGTTGAGGGACTTGGGCCGCGCCGCGCTGCGCTGCAGCTGCTCGACGCCGTGCTTCGGCGCGGACAGACGCTCGAATTCGCTGCGGGCCGGATCACCGGCCTATCGGCACCCGACGCGGGCTTGGCGCTCGCAATCGCCGGTGAAACGCTGCGCCGCTTACCTGACCTCGATTTGCTGATCGACAGTGCGACCCGGCAGCGCCTTCCAGACGACAGCAAGGCGCGAATGGTGCTTCGAACCGCGCTTGCGCAGAAGATCGCGCTTGGAACCCCCGATCATGCCGTGGTCGCAACAGCCCTCCCTTTGGTCGATGGTGGACCGCGACGTCTCGTTCACGGCGTGCTGGGGACCTTGCTCAGGCGTGGTCTTTCGCGGGTCGACGAGCCGAAATTGCCTGCTGAGGTCGAAAAACGCTGGACTGGTGCCTGGGGCACGGCGGCGGTCGAAGCCGCCCGGCGGCAGATCGCCCGGCGGCCGCCGCTCGATCTCACTTTTGCCGACGATGCCGACGCGCAGGCCTACGCCACAGAGCATGGTGGCATCTCGCTCGCGCCCAGACATGTTCGTCTCGCCAGCGCTTCGGTTGCTGACCTTCCGGGCTATGACTCTGGCGGATGGTGGGTTCAGGACCTTGCCGCTTCATTGCCGGCGCGCCTGATCCCGGCCGATGCACAGGACGTGATCGACCTCTGCGCCGCGCCCGGAGGCAAGACGATGCAGCTCGCGGCAGCCGGACACCGAGTCACGGCCATCGACGCGTCGGAAAGTCGTCTCGGACGACTGCGCGAAAATCTGCAGCGCACGCACCTTGATGCCGAACTCGTCGCAGCCGACGTGCTCACTTGGCTTCCCGGCCACCAATTCGACGCGGTCCTGCTCGATGCCCCCTGCTCAGCGACGGGCACGTTCCGCCGTCATCCGGAGGTGCTCTACCGCGCTCGGCCGTCGATCATCGATTCGAACTCGGAACTGCAGGCAAAGCTCCTCGACCGCGCCGCGCAATGGGTGGGCCCCGGTGGTATCTTGGTCTATTCGGTCTGCTCGCTGGAGCCGCAGGAAGGCGAGGAAATCATCGGCGCTTTTCTCCGTCGCAATCCGGAATTCGGCGTGGATGAGCCGTTCGAGGCGCCTCCCGGCCAGACCATCCTGTCAGAAGGCCAAGTCCGAATCCTGCCAGGCCTTCTCGAAGCGGAGGGCGGACTCGACGGCTTCTTCATCGCGCGCCTTGTCCGCAAGCGATAATAACGTCTAATCGGCGCGATGCCGATCATCGCGCCAAGCATTCTCTCAGCGGACTTCGCCAAGTTGGGCCAAGAGGTGCACGCGGTCGATGAGGCCGGCGCCGACTGGATTCACATCGACGTCATGGACGGGCACTTCGTGCCCAATCTCACCATTGGTCCCGGCGTAGTGAAGGCGCTTCGGCCGCACACTTCCAAGCCATTCGACGTCCATCTGATGATATCGCCCGTAGATGCATTCCTCGACGCCTTTGCGGAGGCGGGCGCGGACATCATCACCGTCCATCCGGAAGCGGGCCCGCACCTCCATCGAACGATCCAGCATATCAAGTCGCTCGGGAAGAAGGCCGGAGTCTCGTTGAATCCGGCAACTCCGGTCGACGTCCTCGATTACGTGCTGGACGATATCGACCTCGTGCTGGTGATGAGCGTCAATCCTGGTTTCGGCGGACAAAAGTTCATCCATAGCCAGCTCGGCAAGATCGAGCTGATTGGTGAGAGGATTGTCCAGCGAGGACTGAAGGTGGAGCTTGAGGTCGACGGCGGAATCGACCCCGAAACGGCTCGCCAGGCGGTCGGTGCCGGCGCGACTGCGCTTGTCGCAGGGACGGCAGTGTTCCGCGGCGGGCCTCCGGCTTACGCGGACAACATCAAGGCGCTCAGGGGCACAGGGTGACCGACGATAGCTCGGCAGCCGAGCGCGCCGTGGTCAGCAGGCTCGCGCGCGGCTCGCTGCTGGCGCGACTCAAGCGATCGAAGCAAGCGCTCAAGCTTGTCGCGGTGCCGCGCGACCATGTGCACGGCGAACGCTCGCGCGGCGACGCGCTGATGGCCGGGCGCTTCACTTTTGGGGCCGAAACGCTTTCGCTCAAGGACCTCGATTTCGGCACGGTCGGTTCGGCGGGCTTGCTCGCCGGCCAGCTCCAGGGATTTTCGTGGCTGCGCGATCTTTCGGCGGCTGCTTCTCGGGAAAAAGGTGCGCGGCTCGCAGAAGCGGTCGTCGGCCGCTGGCTGCTCGCCCACGGCACCAAGGTCGATGAAGCCTGGGCACCGCACCTTTGGGGCGAACGCATTCTCTTCTGGACCGCCTATGCGCCCTACATCCTGTCGAGCAGCGACAGCGGCTATCGCTCGGCACTCCTCAACACGCTCGCGCGCGGCGCCCGCCATGTCGACTCGAATGCCGACAAGGCGCCCGCGGGGCTTGAGCGAATTACGGCCTGGTGCGGGGTCGTTGCCGCGGGCCTGCTCCTTCAGGGCGGTGTTCCGCGCGTCGCTCGAGGGGAAGCGGGCCTGGCTCGCGCGCTTGCGTCGGCGCAGTTCGACGACGGCGGATTAATCAGCCGCTCACCTTTCGAGCAGATGCAGCTCGTCGATCGGTTCGGATTGCTGCGTTCATGCTACCAGGCGGCCAAGCAGACGGTGCCGGACGGCATCGAAGCCGCGGCGCAGGCTTCGCTCGCCGCGCTCCATGGGATCATGATGGGCGATAGCGCACTTTCGAGCTGGCAGTGCTGCAACCCGGGCGAGTCGGCGCGGCTGACTGCCCTGATTGAGGGGTGCGGAATGCGCGCACGACCGCTGCGGCAGGCGCGCGGCTGGGGCTATCAGCGCCTATCGGCACTGGGCACGATCCTTGTCATCGACGCCGCTCCTCCGCCGCCGCAGACGATGGCGGATCAGGGGTCGGCCTCGACTCTCGCCTTCGAGCTGTCGGACGGAAGCCAGCGTCTGATCGTCAATTGCGGCGGCCCTGGAACTCTGCCGACCGACCTGTCGCAAGAATTGGTCCGGGGTCTGAGGAGCACTGCCGCGCACAGCACTTTGGTGCTCGCCGACACCAACTCGACCAACATCCTCGACGACGGTTCGCTGGGACGCGGCGTCGACGACGTCATGATAGACCGTAGCGAGGACAATGACGCGAGCCGGCTCGAGGCGAGCCACGATGGTTATGTCCGCGGCTTCGGCCTCATCCACAAGCGCAGCCTGATGCTCGGCAATGACGGCAAGGAGCTGCGCGGTGCCGACCAGCTCATCGCGAAGGGCCGCAAGAAGATCCGCGAATCCGTACCTTATGCCGTCCGGTTCCATCTCGCACCGGGCGTCGAGGCAACCATCACCGCCGATGGCATGGGCGCGATATTGCGCTCACGCGGCGCTCCGCCGTGGAACTTCCGTTGCCGCGGCGGGAATCTCGCGACCGAGGAGAGCCTGTGGATCGACGGGCGCGGGCATCCCCGCAACACGACTCAGCTGGTTGTCGTTGGCGAGGTATCGTCGCTCGGCGGTGAGATCGGCTGGCAGTTCAGACGCACAAGCTAAGCAGGGAATGTAGATGACCGACCTTGTACCCGTCCGCCGGGCGCTGATTTCCCTTTCCGACAAGAGCGGCCTTGATGAGCTTGCCTCAGGACTTGCCAGGCACGGCGTCGAGATTGTCTCAACCGGCGGGACTGCCGCCAAACTTCGCGAAAATGGCGCCTCACCGCGTGACATTAGTGAACTTACGGGCTTCCCGGAGATGATGGACGGGCGGGTCAAGACCCTTCACCCGAAGGTCCACGGAGGGCTTCTTGGTGTGCGCGACAATCCCGACCATGCCGCTGCGATGGAGCAGTACGGCATCGCGCCGATCGACCTGGTGGTGGTCAATCTCTATCCTTTCCTCAACACGGTGATGAGTGGCGCAGATCGCGACACGATCATCGAGAATATCGATATCGGCGGCCCGTCGATGGTTCGGTCGGCGGCGAAGAACCACAGGCATGTCGCAATTGTCACGGACCCCTCGGACTATGCAGCGCTGCTCTCCGAATTGGACGCAAATGGCGGAAGCACGACGCTGGAACTCCGGAAAAGGCTCGCTGCGAAGGCATTCGCGCTCACTGCCGAATATGATTCGATCATTTCGCAATGGTTCTCGTTCGCTGACCAGGGCGAGCGCTGGCCTTCGAACTGGACGTTTTCGTCAAAATTGAAGATGCCACTGCGCTACGGTGAAAACCCTCATCAGTCCGCGGCCTTGTACCTGCCTATCGGTCCCGCGGCTCACGGCGTCGCGCAGGCCGAGCAGGTTCAGGGCAAAGAGCTCAGCTACAATAATCTCAATGATGCCAATGCCGCCCTCGAGCTCCTGTCGGAGTTTCGCGACGGCCCTCCGACACTGGTTATCGTCAAGCATGCCAATCCCTGCGGCGTGGCTACCCGTGACAGTCTGCTCGATGCCTGGAAAGAGGCGCTCGCATGCGACAGCGTGTCGGCCTTCGGCGGGATCGTTGCGACGAACCGCTCGCTAGATTCTGCAACCGCATCCGCAATTACCGACATCTTCACCGAAGTGGTTGTCGCACCTGAAGCCGACGACGAAGCGAAGGCGATTTTCGCGAAGAAGAAGAACCTGCGGCTGCTTCTGACCGGTACGCTGCCCGACCCGACACGCGGCGGCACAAGCTTCGCCCTCATCGTGGGAGGGCTGCTCGTCCAGGACCGCGACAATGGAATGATCGGCCGCGACCAGCTCAAATGCGTGACCAGGCGCCAACCCACCGAGCAGGAGCTGAGGGACTGCCTGTTCGCCTGGACCGTCGCCAAGCATGTCAAGTCGAACGCGATCGTTTACGCGAAGGACGGAGTCACCGCCGGGATTGGCGCTGGCCAGATGAACCGCCGCGACAGCGCGCGGATTGCCGCGATTCGGGCCAGGGAGGCTGCCGAGGCGAACGGCTGGCCGGTGCCGCGGACGGTAGGCTCAGCGGTCGCCTCGGATGCTTTCTTCCCCTTCGCCGACGGACTTCTTGCCGCGGTGGAAGCGGGGGCGACCGCCGTGATCCAGCCGGGCGGGTCGATCCGGGACGAAGAGGTAATAGCCGCAGCGGACGACTCGGGAGTTGCGATGCTCTTCACCGGCATGCGGCATTTCCGTCATTAGATAATATCGTCCTGTACCTGATCGCGGGCCTCTGCCGCGGCCTCGGCGTCGTGCAGCTCCTTCACCTCGTCCTTCCTCAAGCGGAACAACTCGCGGTCCTCCGGGCCAAATCCCTTGGTCCAAAGGATCGCGCCGAATGTCGCCATGATGGCGGGCACTCCAAGGATTAGCTGCAGGGTCTGCGGCAGCAAGAAGCGCACCGCGACGCCGACCATCACTCCTGCGGATGTCGCCCAGGCAAGATCCCAGCGCCAGCCAGAGACCGGCGCCCCCAGTTTCCTCGCAAGGAGCAGTGACTTGGCGATCGACGAAAATCCGAGCGCGATGCACAGCCCGATTGCGGGCCCCGTCGCCTGGAACGCCTGTGGCCATCCTTGCCCGCGCATCGCTAGGATCAGGCCGGCGGCAAGCCCCGCCTCGAGCCCCAGCATGATCAGACTGATCATCATGTTTTGGGTGCGTGCCACGTAAATCAGCGCGGATTCGCTCACGACCGCCATTGCCGCGATGACCTCGGCGGCCAGCAGGAAGGTGAGCATCGCCGTTCCGCCGGTGAAGCTAGATCCCACCAGTCCCATCACCGCACGGCCGGGAATTCCAAGCGCGAGCGCGATGCCGAGCTGCGCGGCAATGATCCAGTAGGTGACTTGCCGAAGCTGCTTGGCGACCGACGCGCGGTCTCCGGCCGCGATCTTGCGGGCGATGGCAGGTCCCAGCACGGGCTCGAAGCTTGTCTTGAGCTTTGCCGGGAGGGTCGCGACCTGCTGCGCCGCATAATAGATGCCGACGAAGTTCGCAGGAAGAAATGCGCCAAGTACAGCCAAGTCGATGCGGCGCGATGCCCATTCGACCACATCCGCGGCAGCGACCGGCACGTTACGGACGGCGGTGCCCCACGCCGTTCCCAGGTCGGGCGTCCACCCGTAGGGCAGCCCGTAACAGCGAAAGAGCGGAATCAGCGCCGCAATCAGTGCCGCGACCATGGATAGCACGTAAGCGATGATCAGCCCGTCGCCGCGGCTGACCATGATCGGCACGAACGACAGTACGAATGCGGCAATGGTGATCGTCCACGGTTCGACGACCGAGCGGGCCCGGACGGTCGATCCCACGTCATTGTGATAGGCGAGTGCCGCGAGTGCGATGTCGGTCCAGGAAATGGCGAGGACGGTGATTGCGAGCAACCGGTCGAGCCCGCCCACGGGCGTGGTCGGGTACATCGCTTTTGGAAAAACGATGAGGATAGCCATCCCGATCGCCGATCCGATCGCAGCTAGCAGCAACGCATCGGCGACGACGCAAGCCTGCGGCTTCTTCGCGTCCGCGAGTTGCTGGGCCAGCGCGCGGCGAAGTCCCAGTGCACCGATTTGGGCGGCGAACTCGACGACCAGAACCGCATAGGCGAAGCGTCCGAGCTGGGCCGCTCCATAGATCCGCCCGGCAATGAACAGGAATGGAATGCGCGCGACCAGCCGAAGCACGAAGCCGAAGATGTTGAGCCGGCCGCCTCTGGCGAGCGATGCCATGTCGGCATCAGGTGCCTGCGCCGCCGCAGCGGCGACGCGACTGCTATCGCTCAATGCGCCTCGCCCCAATGTGCTCCCCAACCGACCTCGACATCGAGCGGCACGTCGAGTTTTAGCGCCGGTCCGGCAGCTTCGGCCATCACCTGTTTGATGACGCTCGCCGCTTCTTTCTCCCGGCCATCCGGTACTTCGAACACCAGCTCGTCATGCACCTGGAGCAGCATCTTCACACCGTCGAGGTGGTTCTCCGCCAGCGCCTGATCCATCCGCGCCATCGCCCGCTTGATGAGATCGGCGCTCGTCCCCTGGATCGGCGCATTGATCGCGGCGCGCTCGGCACCGCCGCGGATCGACGGATTGGGCGAACGGATGTTGGGTTCGAAATGAGTCTTCCGCCCAAACAGGGTGCGCGTGAAGCCATGCTCGCGAGCGAAGCCGAGCGTCGAATGAATATAGTCGCGGATTCCGGGGAACCGCTCGAAGTAGCGGTCGATGATCGCCTTGCCCTCCTCCTTCGGCACTCCGAGGCGTCCGGCGAGTCCCCATGAGGAAATGCCGTACAGGATTGCGAAATTGACCGTCTTGGCCTTTGCGCGAGTGTCGCGGTCGACGGTGCCGAACAGCTCTTCGGCCGTAATTGCGTGAATGTCCTCGCCGGCGTTGAACGCTTCCTTGAGCTGCGGGACGTTCGCCATGTGCGCCGCCAGCCTGAGCTCGATCTGGCTGTAGTCGGCCGACAGGAGCTTGTAGCCGGAATCAGCGATGAACGCGTCGCGGATCTTGCGTCCGATCTCGGTTCGGATCGGGATGTTCTGCAAATTGGGGTCGTTCGACGACAGCCGGCCGGTCTGAGCCCCGGTCAGCGAGAAGCTCGTGTGGACTCGCCCAGTTTCCGGATTGATCTGCTGCTGCAGCGCGTCCGTGTAGGTGCTCTTGAGCTTGGTCAACTGGCGCCAATCGAGCACCAGCGTGGCGCATTCGACCCCTTCACCCGCGAGCCGCTCGAGCTCATTGACGTCGGTCGAATATTGGCCGCTCTTGCCCTTTCGGCCGCCCTTCAGGCCAAGCCTCCCGTACAGCACGTCGCCGAGTTGCTGCGGCGATCCGATCGTGAACGGTCCGCACGCCGCTTCGTAGATCTTCTCCTCCAGCGCCTGGATGTCGCGCCAGAACTCGGCCGAAAGCTGTGCGAGATAGTCCCTGTCGACCTTGATTCCCCGCCGTTCCATCCGGCTGATCACCGGCACCAGCGGCTTGTCGACGCGTTCGTAAACCCGGGCGACATTCTCCTGCGCGAGCCGCGGCTTCAGCCGAAGCCACAGCCGAAGCGTGATGTCCGCGTCCTCGCCGGCATATTCGGTTGCAGGTGCCAGCGGCACCTTGTCGAACGTAATCTGCTTGGCGCCGGTGCCGCACAGCGACTTGTAGCTGATGCATTCATGGTCGAAGTGCGCCTTGGCGAGCTCGTTGAGGCCGTGGCCGAAGCTCTTCCCGGCATCGAGATCGAAACTCATCACCATCGTGTCGTCGACCGGCGCGACATTGATTCTAACCTTGTCGAACATCACCCAGTCATACTTGAAATTATGCCCGATTTTCAGGACCGCGGGGTCCTCAAGCAGCGGCCGCAATTTCTCGAGGACAAGCGTCACCGGAAGCTGGTTGGGCGCATCGGAATAGAGGTCCGCGCCGCTATGCCCGACCGGGATATAGCAGGCTCGGTTGGGGGCAGTTGCAAGGCTGACGCCCGCGAGGCGCGCAATGATGCAGTCGATGCAGTCGGTTTCGGTGTCGACCGCGACATAGCCGAGCGCGGTGGCTTCCGCGATCCAGCGGTCAAGCGCCGCTTCGTTGGTCACCGTCTCGTACTTCGACCGGTCGATCTCGATCTTCTCCGGCTCGGCGGGAGGCGCGCTCGGCTTCCTGTCGAGCGCCGCCATGACGTCATTCCGGACCGTCGCTCCGGTCTGGGCCGGAGTGCCGCCCATCAGGCGGGCGTGGAGAGTCTTGAACCCCTGGTCAGCCAGGAACTCGGCAAGCGGCTCCTTGGGGATGTTCTTCAGCTCCAGCGCTTCGAGCGGCTCCGGCAGCTTTGCATCGCACACCAGCCGCACTAGCTCCCTCGACAGCCGCGCATTGTCGGCATGGTCGATCAGCGACTGCTTGAGTTTGGGCTTGGTAATCTCCTCGACGCTCGCCAGCACCGTTTCAAGGTCGCCATAGGTCTGGATCAGCTGGCTCGCCGTCTTCGGACCGATCCCCGGCACCCCCGGCACATTGTCCACGCTGTCACCCATAAGGGCGAGCAAGTCGCCAACCTTTTCGGGTGGAACTCCAAACTTCTCGAGTACCTGCTCGCGTCCGATCCGCCGGTCGTTCATCGTGTCGAGCATGTCGATTCCGGCATCCTCGTCGATCAGCTGCATCAGGTCCTTGTCGGAGCTGACGATCGTCACCTTCCAGCCGGCTCTTTTGGCCTCGGTCACATAGCAAGCGATGATGTCGTCCGCTTCCAGCCCCGCTTCCTCGATGCACGGAATGGAGAAGGCGCGCGTCGCCACACGGATCAGCGGGAATTGCGGGACCAAATCCTCGGGGGGCGGCGGCCGGTGCGCCTTATACTGGTCGTAAAGCTTGTTCCGGTGCGTGATTTCGCTCGCATCGAGGATCACCGCCATGTGGGTCGGTCCGTCGGCCTTGCTGAGGCCATCGGCGAGCTTCCACAGCATGGTCGTATAGCCATAGACCGCGCCCGCGGGCTGGCCGTGGCGGTTCGTCAGCGGCGGCAGCCGGTGATAGGCGCGAAAGATGTAGCTCGACCCATCGACCAGATAGAGGTGGTTTTGGGCAGCAGGCGTGGAAGCGTCGGGCATGAACTATGCGGTTTAGCAGGGTGGCGGCGGGATTAAAGCCAACTGCAATGTGGGGGCGCGAATGGAAGCTTTCGAGCCATTCCTGCGATCAGCTTACGCCCGCATGCTGATGTCGAAGCAGCCCTGAACCCAGCGCAAAATCGCCCAAAGCGCGAAGGAATCGAGGAACGCGAACGGCACCGCGATCAAGCCGGCGCTCGCTCGGCCAAACGGGATGAGGCGGAAGTTCGCCATTCGCGACAATTCGCTCGTCGAGAGGTACGAGAATCTACTTATTTCGGGTCATGGCCGACTGACGCACTCTCCTCTGGAAAGTCGAAACGGAGAAGTTGGCATGTCAAACCAAGGAAAAACCATAGGAGAGCGGGTGTCCCGCCGGGACTTCCTCAATATCGCCGCAGTCGGCGGCGGAGCGATTATCGCGGTCAGCATGCCCACGGCGAGTTCCGCGGCGCGCAAGAAGTTCTCGCAGCAGCAGGCGCATTATCAGCCAATTCCGAAGTCGGGACAGCGTTGTCAGACCTGTGCGCTTTGGCAAGCGCCCACTTCGTGCCAGCAGGTCGACGGGCAGATCAGCCCCGCGGGATGGTGCATCCTATACGCTCCGAAGAGCTGAGCGCCACGGGGGGGACGCGGTCCATTCCTCGCGCAAGGATCGCTCAATCGGACGCCCTCGCCGCCGGGACGCGAGCAGGAGCTTGCAGCGAAGCGTCACCACTCAAAATCCCAAAGGAACGGCCAAATGAATCGCTATCGTGCGCCGTTTATAAGCGCTGTTGCGGCCATTATGCTTGCCGCGCCCGCGTTCGCCGCTGATCATTCAAGCCATCAGCAGGCTGCTCCAGTCGCCGAAGGCGCTGACATCGTCCGTGATCCTGCTGACCTACCGGGGCCGCTCGCCCGTCAGGCCGTCGAAACGGTGACCGTCAATCTTGAAACCGTGGAACTGACCGGCCGTCTCGATGATGGCACTACCTACAATTATTGGACCTATAACGGGCAAGTCCCAGGGCCGTTCGTCCGGGTCCGTGTCGGTGACACGATCGTGGTGAATCTCAAGAACGCCGCCGACAGTGCAATGATGCACAACATTGACCTGCACGCGGTCAGTGGTCCTGGAGGGGGCGGCGTCGCGACCATGGTGAAGCCGGGCGAAACCAAAGGCTTCACCTTCAAGGCGCTTCACCCGGGCCTCTACGTCTATCATTGCGCGATACCAATGGCGGCGCAGCACATCGCCAACGGAATGTACGGAATGATTCTCGTCGAGCCGAAAGAGGGCCTGCCGAAAGTCGATCATGAATATTACGTCATGCAGGGCGAGATCTACACCGAGCAGCCGAACGGCACGAAGGGCGAACTCACGCAGAGCATCGACAAGATCATCGCCGAGCAGCCAGACTATATGGTGTTCAACGGTGCGGTGGACGGCCTTGCGCGAAAGCCGCTCAGAGCCAAGCCGGGCGAAACGGTACGCATCTTCTTCGGCGATGCCGGTCCGGACAAGGACTCCAGTTTCCACATCATCGGCGGAATCTTCGATTCGGCCTGGCCGTACGGGTCATTCGACGCAGCTCCGGTTAGCAACGTTCAGACTCTCACCGTGCCCCCGGGGGGCGCGGCTGTGGTCGAGTTCAAGCCGGTGGTTCCCGGCAAGTTCTTCCTTGTCGACCATGCGCTCTCCCGCGTGGAGAAGGGTCTCAAGGGCACGATCGAGGTCTCCGGTATTGAGCGCGCCGATCTCTTTCATCCCAATCAGCCGGCGGATTCGGCATTGGCCGCAGCATCCGGCCACTGATCGTGCGGTTTGTGGACTTCGCTGGACCTTAGCCGAACAGCAGCGGCGAGATCACCATCGCGAGTCCGACGACGCTGACGGTCCAGGAAAGTGTCCGGACCACGGGCACGCCGGCTGCGTAAAGCGGCAGGTAGGCAATTCGGGCGCCCAGCCAGATCCAGCCGCCGAGCGCTGTCGATGCGCTCGTCTTGTGCGCCACTACCACGCCCAGGAGCGCGACGATCGCGATTGGAAAGGTCTCGAGAAAATTGGCCTGTGCGCGGGCCAGTCTTCCGGCCAGCGGGCCGAGCGCAGGCTGGGTCTCGTCGCGCGCGCCCATGTTCCATCTCGCTCCATACTGGCGAGTCTTAAGATGCACCGCGAGGAGGATGTGGATGAACAGCAGCAGCGCGCCGAATGCAGCAATCCTGATTTCAACTGGCATATGTAGCCCCCTCGTTGCGAACCTACGGCACCAACACTGTATCCTTCGCCTCCCGCAGCAGCCCGGGATAGTCGAGGGTGTAGTGCAATCCCCGGCTCTCGTGGCGGCTGAGTGCGGAACGGATGATCAGGTCCGCGACCTCGACGAGGTTGCGCAGCTCGATCAGGTCGGGGGTCACCCGGAAGTGGCCGTAATAATCGGTGACCTCCTGCCGAAGCATGTCGATGCGGTGCTTGGCGCGCTCGAGCCGCTTGGTCGTTCTGACGATGCCGACATAGTTCCACATAAAGCGGCGGATTTCGCCCCAGGTCTGGGCGATCACCACTTCCTCGTCGCTGTCGGTGACCCGGCTCTCGTCCCAGGCGCGGATCTCGGGCACGTCGGGAAGGTCGTGGAAATTGGCTGCGATGTGCTTGGCAGCCGCTTCGCCGAACACCAGGCATTCCAGCAGGCTGTTTGATGCGAGCCGGTTGGCGCCGTGCAACCCCGACTGGGTCACTTCGCCGGCTGCATAGAGGCCGGGCGCATCGGTCCGTCCGTCAAGGTCCACGACCACGCCGCCGCACGTGTAATGCTGGGCCGGCACGACCGGGATCGGCTCCCTGGTGATGTCGATGCCGAGCTCTAGCAGCTTCTCGTAGATGTTGGGGAAGTGCGCCTTCACGAAGTCGGGCTCGCGGTGCGAGATGTCGAGGAACACGAAGTCGAGCCCGTCCCGCTTGATCTCATGGTCGATCGCGCGGGCGACGATGTCGCGCGGCGCGAGCTCTCCGCGCGGGTCGTAATCGGGCATGAAGCGATGGCCCGTCTGCGGGTGCTTGAGGATCCCGCCCTCGCCGCGCACGGCCTCGGTGATCAGGAAGTTCTTGACTTCGAGGTTGTAGAGGCACGTCGGGTGGAACTGCATGAACTCCATGTTGGAGATGCGGCAGCCGGCCCGCCAAGCCATCGCGATGCCGTCGCCGGTCGCGCCGCGCGGCGCCGTCGAATAAAGATAAGCCCGCCCTGCACCGCCGGTGGCGAGAATGGTCGCCCGGCCGGTCAAAGTCTCAACCCGTTTCTTCTTGCGGTTATAGGCGTAGAGGCCGTGGACGGCCCCGCTGGTCGAAAAATGCCTCGAATGACGTCCCGTGACGAGGTCGATCGCGACCATGTCGGGCACGAGCGTGATGTTCGGGTGCCTGGCTGCGGCGGATTCGAGCGCCTGGCTGACCGCATAGCCGGTCGCGTCGGCAACGTGGACGATCCGCCGATGGCTGTGCCCGCCCTCACGCGTCAGGTGAAGTGCGCCATTCTCGCTCGCGAACGGGACGCCGAGGTCGATCAGGTGCCGAATGGCGCTCGGCGCTGCCTCGACCACATGCTCGACGACACGGATGTCGTTCAGCCCTGCGCCTGCAATCATCGTATCGTTGACATGGGCCTCGAAGCTGTCGCCCTCCTCGAGCACGGCGGCGATTCCGCCCTGCGCCCGGGCGCTTGCGCTGTCCCCAAGCGCGCCCTTGGCGATGACCGAGACCTTGTGCGTCTCGGCGAGATTGAGCGCAGCCGTGAGCCCCGCAGCCCCCGAACCGACGATGAGGACATCGGCCGTGGTCTTCACGCGGCTTCCTGGGTTTCGGCAGTGAGCCTCAGGAACACGTCCTCGAGGTCGGGATCGCGGGTCGAGACGTCGACGATACTCAAGCCCTCCGAGGTGAGCGACGCGAGCACCTGGCCCGCGTTCACCCTGTCTTTGCGATAGGTGATCGAGAGCGTGCGCTCGTCGATAAGTTGGATATTCTCGAAGCAGGCATTGATCGGAACCTTGGTGATGTCGCCGTCGAACGTGACGACCACCGCCTTCTCCTGCGCCTTGGCGACCAGCTCGCGTGTCGGCTCGTTCGCGATCACCTTGCCGTGATTGATGATCGCAATGCGGTCACACAGCTCCTCGGCCTCTTCGAGATAATGAGTGGTCAACACGATCGTGACGCCCTGCGCGTGGAGCTTGCGAACATAGTCCCAGAGCTGCCGGCGAAGCTCGACGTCCACGCCCGCCGTCGGCTCGTCGAGCACCAGGATTGGAGGCGAATGGACCATCGCCTTGGCGACCAACAGCCGCCGCTTCATACCCCCCGACAAAGTACGCGAATAAGCGTTCGCCTTGTCGGTCAGATGCATTGCGGCGAGCAGCTCGTCGCTGTGCCGCTCGTCCGCCGGGATTCCGTAGAGGCCGGCCTGGATCTCCAGGGTTTCGCGCGGCGTGAAGAAGGGATCGAAGATGATTTCCTGCGGAACGACGCCGATCGAACGCTTCGAATTGCGCGGGTGCTCGTCGATGTCGAAGCCCCAAAGGGTGACCTTGCCGCTGGTCTTCGTCACAAGACCGGCGAGAATGTTGATCAGGGTCGACTTGCCAGCGCCATTGGGGCCCAGAAGTCCGAAGATCTGTCCGCGCGGCACATCGAAGCTGACGTCATTGAGCGCGGGCTTGGGCTCGGTCCCCTTGGCGGCATAGGTCTTCGATAGGGATTCGATGCGGATCGCCGGTTCGTCCATAGTGCTGCAGGCGCATAAGAGCGGCTAGGGCGGGCGACAAGTAAATGCATCGTTTACCCTAACCGCTAGAATGACCTTGACGTTAACCCTCTATGTTCAAGCGCATGATCAGTGGATTCTGGGTCCGTCGGTTCGGGGCGGCGCTGGCGCTTTGTGCGCCGGCGACGTTTGCTGGCGCTGTGACGCCTGCGATGCAGTCGACGAGCACGGCGACCATTATCCATCCGCTGACCGTGACCAAGCTCAAGGACATGGACTTCGGCTACCTCGGCGTGACCGCCGCAGGGACCGCGGTGCTTAACCCAGACACCGACACGCTCAGCGTCACTGGCGGTGCGGTTCCCGTCGGCGGCACTCCGCACTGCGCACAATTCGTCGGCTCGGCGCAGAGCAATTCAGTGGTCAACATCAAGGTGCCCAATCAGCCAAGCACGTTGACTCGCGTCGGGGGCACCGAGACGCTCACCGCGTCGCTCTTCACGCTGCAGAGCGGTCAGAGCAAGAAAGTCCTTGCCAAGTTGGACAGCTTCACGTTTCGCGTCGGCGCGACACTGACGGTCCCTGCCACAGCCGTCCAGGGCACTTATGTCGGCACATTCAGCGTCACCGTTCAGTATCCGTGATTGAACCTGCGCAAAGGCATTGCTACCTCGCGCGTCGATGAAAGTGCAGCCGCCGCCCGAAGTCATCCGAGTCTCGACTTTCCAGGTTGCCTGCGATGGGTCCGGCGAGATTTCGCCAGCACTTGGCCATCCGCGCGTATTCCTGCGGATCGATGAGGAAGTCGGTTTTGTCGAATGCGGCTATTGCGATCGGCGCTTTGTCCTTGAGGGGGGACCTTCGGACACCAAGACGGCATGAATAGTGCCGACCCCCGGCGGTTCCTCTACCGCAGTCTCGATCCCGATTTGGCCAAGCGTCTCGCCGCCAAGCATTTGAGCCAACATGACGACGGCGAATTGTACCTCCAGTACAGTGCAAGCGAAGCCTTTGGCTTTGACGACGGGCGCCTGAAGACCGCCGATTATCACACCAACTCGGGGTTCGGCCTCCGCGGAGTTTCCGGCGAGACCACTGCCTTCGCCCACGCAAACGAAATCAGCGAAGCGGCGATCGAACGGGCGGCTTCGACATTGACGCTGCTCGACCCCACCAAAGGTCTTCTGGCGCCTCCGCCCCAGCGGACGAACCAGGCGATGTACGGCGCCGATGACCCGCTCAGCCTTGTGCCCTTCGCCGACAAGGTTGCGCTATGCCAGCGGGTCGACGCGGCGGCCCGGGCGCGCGATCCGCGAGTGTCCCAGGTCAGCGTCAGTCTTGCGGCGAGCTGGAGCGTGATTGACATCGTCCGCGGCGATACCTTTGTGGCATCGGATGTCCGCCCACTAGTGAGGCTCGGCGTCCAGATCGTCGCTGAGCAAAATGGCCGTCGCGAGACCGGCTACCATGGCCTTGGAGGACGCCACCTTTACGACAAGCTTTTTGACAAGGCGGAGTGGTCGAGGGCCATCGATATCGCGCTCGCGCAGGCGCTGACCAACCTCGAATCGGTTGCCGCGCCCGCCGGCGAAATGCCCGTGGTGCTTGGCCCGGGATGGCCCGGCGTTTTGCTTCACGAAGCGGTCGGCCATGGTCTTGAAGGCGATTTCAATCGCAAGGGAACCTCGGCCTTTTCCGGCCGCATCGGCGAGCGAGTGGCTGCTCCTGGAGTCACCGTCGTTGACGACGGTGCGATGGACCGGCGGCGCGGATCGCTCACGATCGACGACGAAGGTACGCCGACGCGGCGCACTTGCCTGATCGAAGACGGAGTCCTCAAAGGTTATTTGCAGGACAGGCTGAATGCGCGGCTGATGGGCATGGAGCCGACCGGTAACGGCCGGCGCGAGAGCTTCGCGCACGCGCCGATGCCGCGCATGACCAACACCTTCATGCTTGCTGGAAAGGACGATCCAGCGGAGCTAGTTAGCCGCGTGAAGGATGGGATTTACGCCAAGAGTTTCGGCGGCGGCCAGGTCGACATCACCAGCGGCAAGTTCGTTTTCTCCTGCATCGAGGCATACCGCATCCGCGGCGGCAAGATCGCTGAACCGGTCAAGGGCGCGACGCTGATCGGCGACGGGCCGACGGTCCTCACGCGCGTCAAGGGTATCGGCAATGACCTCGCCCTCGACGAAGGCGTGGGAATCTGCGGAAAGGCTGGTCAGAATATTCCGGCAGGAGTGGGACAACCGACGTTACTGATCGATGGGCTGACCGTCGGAGGCACGGCGGCTTGAGCGCCGACTGGCGTGCAGACGTTCTCAGATTCTGGTTCGGCCTCAAGCCCGAACAATGGTGGGACGGCGGCGCCGAGCTCGACCACCGAATCAAGCAGAATTTCCTGAAGCTCTGGTTTGAGAAGCGGCAGCTGCCGACTGAGGAATTCCTGACCGATCCGCTGACTGCCCTTGCCGCTCTAATCCTATTCGACCAGTTCCCGCGCAACATGTTCCGTGGCCAGGCGGAGGCTTATTCGACCGACACGCTTGCGCTCGCGATAGCAAAGGGGGCGGTGGCGATGGGCTTGGACAAGGAGCTTGCGTCAGACGAGCGTAAATTCCTCTACATGCCGTTCCAGCACAGCGAGATTCTGGATGATCAGAACCGTGCAGTGCTGCTGTTCACCGAGCTCGGCGACGATCACCAGCTCGGCTACGCCAAGCACCACCGAGCAATCATCGAGCGGTTTGGTCGTTTTCCCCACCGAAATGCGGTTCTCGGCCGTGCGTCGCGGCCCGATGAAATCGCTGCTGGCGCGGACAAGCCCTGGTGAGCGCGCTGGTCGAAGCGGCACGGTTCAATTGGGCCTATCAAGCGGAGTTGGCGCGGGCCTATCTTGAAAGTTACGGCCTCACTGCAGTTGTCTTCGATACGCAAAGCAATCTCTATTCCGACGGCGCGACGGTCGGCGTTCGCCTAATGGTTCTCGATGAGGATCTCGCAGAAGCGAAGGAGCTTCTCTGCGAGTACCAGGCCTAAAGCAGATGCGCGACGGGGCCATGGTCGAACCCCGCCTGATTGAGCTGCTCAACAACCTCCTCCGCTGACGCGCCTTCCTCTCGCTGCGCAACGGCAAGAGTCAGTGCCGAGCGCGTGCCCGAACGGCAGAAGGCGAGCAGCTTCCCTCCCTCGGCTTCGCGCAACATTTCCTGCATTCTCTCGACGTCGGCAGGGCCAATTCCGCGGATGATCGGAACGAAATGGTAGGCAATGCCGGCGGCCGCTGCGGCGTCTTCGATTTCGCCCGCAAGCGGCTGCCCGGATTCCTCGCCGTCCGGCCGGTTGTTGACCAGCACCGTGATCCCTTGCTCCGCCAGCGCAGCGACCTCGTGCGGCGCGATCTGGCCGCTCACCATCACATTATCGCAGAGCTGGCGGATCATCGGTCTATCCCCTTTCACCCTTTTTCGGAGCCGGCACAGGCGCGGCCGGCAGCGGGACTGCAGCGGGCGGAGGCGGCGGAGCACTTGCTGCGCCGGCTCCGTTCAGCCCATAGTATCGCAGGTACGGGTTGATGTCCGGATCGTGTCCGGTGAACGAGCGGTACATCGCGGCGAGGTCCTCGGTGTTGCCGCGCGACAATATCATGTTCCGAAAGCGCTGGCCGTTGTCTCTCGTCAGGCCGCCGTGCGTTTCGAACCAGTTGAACGCGTCCTGCGCCAGCATGCGCGTCCAGGCGTAGGCATAATAGCTCGCCGAATAGCCATTGCTCCAGATGTGGAGGAAATAACTCGAGCGATAGCGCGGCGGGACGTCTTTCGTATCGAACCCGCTGCCGGCAAGCGCCTGAGCTTCGAACTTGTCGACGTCCTGCCGGGGCGCGTCGCCGGGAAGCGAATGCCAGTCGAGGTCTAGCCGGGCGGCTTCGAGCGCTTCGCCCTGCTCGTAGCCCTGGTTGAAGGTGCGCGCCGCCAGGATCTTCTGCACCAGCGACTGCGGGATCGTCTCTCCGGTCTTATAGTTGACGGCATAGTGCGGCAGGACCTTCGCATCGAGCGCCCAGTTCTCATTGAACTGTGACGGGAACTCGACAAAGTCGCGAGCGACGTTCGTGCCTGACAGGGTCGGGTAGGTCTGGGCAGCGAACAGGCCGTGAAGGGCATGTCCGAATTCGTGGAACATGGTCGTCACGTCGTCGAAGCTGATCAGCGCCGGCTGTCCTGGCGCAGGCTTGGTGAAGTTCGCGACATTGTAGATCACCGGCTGAGTGCCGCGCAGATACGACTGGTTGACGAGGTTGCTCATCCACGCGCCGCCCGACTTGTTGTCGCGCTTCCAATAATCGAAATACATGAGGCCGAGCGGCTTTCCGTCCGCGTCGAACACCTCAAAGGTCATCATGTCGGGATTCCATGTCGGCAGGTCGTGCCGCTCCTTGAAGGTGAGCCCGTAAAGCTGGTTGGCGGCGTAGAAGACGCCGTCGGTCAGCACCTTGTGGATCTCAAAATAGGGCTTCAGGTCGTCCTGGTTCAGCGCATAGCGCTGTTTGCGGATCTGCTCGGAATAGAAATTCCAGTCGGCAGCGGTCGGCTGGAAGTTTGCTCCCTGAGACCTCGCGAGCGCGACGATGTCCGACCACTCCTGCCGCTCCTTGGCGGCGACCGCCGGTGCGAGCCGATCGAGGAAGCCGACGGCCGTCGCACGGTTCTTCGCCATCTGGTCGTAGAGATTGTAGTCGGCGAAGTTCTTAGCCCCGAACAACTCAGCTTTCTGCGCCCTAAGCTGCGCAATCTCGCTGATGATCGCGCGCGTATCGTTAGCATCGCCGTGCTCGGCGCGGTCGAGGCTCGCGTCCATCAGTTCCTGACGCGTTGCGTGGCTGGTGAGGTCAGCCAGCGCTGGCTGCTGCGTGGTGTTCTGAAGTGGCAGGACCAAGCCGGCTACCTTGCGCTCCTTGCCGGCTTCTTGCGCTGCGGCCATCTGTTGCTCGGACAGCCCGGAAAGCGCTGCAGGATCGGTGACGTGGAGCGCCCCGGCCTTGGCAGCCGCAAGCAGCTTCTGGGTGAATGAAGTCTGGAGGGTGCTCAGGCGCTTGTTCATCACCTTGAGCTGCGTCTGCTTCGCCGACGACAGCTGCGCGCCCGCGTGCACGAACTGCTTGTAGTAGACATCCAGCAGCTTCGCCTGCTCGGGGTTGAGGTTCAGCTGCGCCTGCTCGTCATGCAGCGTCTTGAAGCGCTGGAACAGCTTCGGGTTCAAGTAGATGAAGTCGTAATGCGCGGCGAGCAGCGGCGAGGTCTTCGTGTCGGTCGCCTGCAGCGTGTCGTTGGTGTTCGCCCCGTTCACCGCCGAGAAGGCAAGCGTCGCGCGCTCGAGCAGCAGGCCCGAGCGCTCCATCTGAGCAACGGTATTGTCGAACGTCGGCGCTGCCCGGTTGTTCGCAATCGCCGTCACTTCGCGTTTCTGCTGCGCCATTCCGGCGAGGATCGCGGGCAGATAGTCTGTGTCCTTGATCCTGGAAAAATCGGGCGCCTGGAACGGCAGTGTGCTCGACTTCGCGAAAGGATTGGATGCCGGCAGCGTTGCCATAGCGCTTGCGGTCGTCTTGCGCGGAGCGGCGTTAACGGGCGCGGTGCCCACCACGGCGAGCGCCGCCGTTGCCAAAAGTAGCTTGCTGAACATGTCTCTCCCCGAGGCTCTC
>JANWLR010000056.1 GCA_025450755.1 Sphingomicrobium sp.
GACCGAGGCCGCGCTCGGTTGTGTCCACATTGCGAATCGTGAAGCTCGGAACCTGCGCCAGCATGTCGTAGGCGGTCTTGGGCGCGAACCGGGTGAAGTCTGGCGCGGTATAGATGCGCTTGGCAGCTCCAGCCGTCGGTGCGGAAGCCCCGGCAGGCTGTGCCAAGGCGGGTGCGGTGACCAACAGGCTCGCAGTTGCAAAGAGACCAATACGTAAACTACGCAACGCGAGCATCCATATTCTCCTTGTTCGATCCGGTGCACGGGCCTCGTGCTACATTTGTAGCGTGCTACATTTGTAGCGCACGCGCAAGCCCCTATTTTGAGAATCGACGAATGGTGGTGCCTTAGTGCTGTATTACAGCGATACTGGCTCCCTCAAGCGCTTCGTTTTGCTTCGTCGCGGCAGGTTGCTAGGCAAGGCGCAATGGCGAATCCGATCGATCCAGTTGCCTTCGCGGCCGAGCTCATCCGCTGCCCGAGCGTGACGCCTGCTCGCGGCGAGGTCTTCGATATCCTTGAGAGGGCGCTGGAGCCGCTCGGCTTCACCGTTCACCGCTGGGTGATGGGCGAACCGCCGGACGGCCCAACCGAGAACATGGTTGCAATGCGGGGGTCCGGTTCACCCCATTTCGGTTTCGCGGGACACCTCGATGTCGTTCCGGCCGGCGAAGGCTGGGAGGGAAACCCGTACCGCGGTGAAATCGAGAACGGAGTGCTGGTCGGCCGCGGCGCGAACGACATGAAGAGTGCGATTGCCGCCTATGTCGCCGCGGTCGCACGGCTCGAATCCGATCGGGGAACGCTGTCGCTCCTGATTACCGGCGACGAGGAAGGCTATGCGACCTACGGCACGCCTCGGATCATCGACTGGCTGAACGAAAGGCAGACCCGCCCCGACATGATCCTGATCGGGGAGCCGACTTCGGTCGAGCGCCTCGGCGATACAGTGAAGATCGGGCGCCGGGGCTCGGTGAATATGTGGATTGAGGTTCCGGGGATTCAGGGCCATGTCGCCTACCCGCACCGGGCGGCTAATCCTGTCCCTCCCCTCGCCCGGGTGATCGATGCCCTGAATTCGCTTCACCTCGACGATGGGACGGAACAGTTTCCGCCTTCGAACCTCGAATTCACCTCGATCTCGACTCCCACGAGCGCAAGCAATGTCATCCCCGGTTCGGCAACCGCGCAGCTCAACATCCGCTTCAACAATCTGCACCAAGGCGCCGACCTCGTCCGAATGGTCGAGGAGATCGCGGAACGCGAGGCGCCGGGATCGAAGGTGAGAGCGCGAATTTCAGGCGAGGCGTTTCTCACGCCTCCAGGAAAGCTCTTCGATATAGTCGTGGATGCAATCGAAGAGGAAACGGGTGCGAAGCCGGAACTCTCGACCAGCGGCGGCACCTCGGATGGGCGATTCTTGATCCAGCTTTGCCCCGTCGTCGATTTCGGCCTTCCCAACGCAACCATGCACAAGATCGGAGAATGCGCGACGGTGGCAGACATCCAGGCGCTGTCGCACATCTACCAACGAATCTTGAACAAGGTCCTGAGCTAGAAGCTCAGTGCTGCATCTGCAGGTTCATGAGCTCCGGGCTGACAGTCATGTTCGCGTTCATGTGAGCCATGATCCAGATGGTCCCGATCATCACCAGGAAGACAATCAAGACGCCAAAGGCGAGCGCCAGCACATTGTTAGTGTTGTCCGGGCCGCTCGTGATGTGGAGGAAGAAGACAAGGTGAACTCCCATCTGAGCGATGGCTAGCACGATCAGGCCAGTCGCGATCCCTGGCCCCCATAGGACCGAGGTCGAAGCCACCCAGAACGAAACGCCGGTCAGAAGCAAGGCGAGACCGAGGCCGACGACATAGCTGACGGTCTCGCTCATCATGCTGTCATGCGGCTCGCCCGGTGCGACATTCAGCCGTTCGGAATCGTTTTCGCTCATGACAGGGTCCCGATCAGATAGACGATGGTGAAAATGGCCACCCATATGATGTCGAGGGCGTGCCAGAAGACGCTGAAGCAAAGCAGTCGGCGAAGGATGTGCTGCTGGAATCCTTTCGCCCAGATCTGGGCCATCATCGTGCCGAGCCACAACAGTCCGCAAGTAATGTGCAGGCCGTGGCATCCGACGAGCGTGAAGAAGGCGGAAAGGAATGCGCTGCGCTGCGGCGGCGCCCCTTCGGCCACCATCGAAGCGAACTCGTACAGTTCAATTGACAGGAAGACGAGGCCGAGCAGGCCGGTGAGCACGAGCCAGCCCTGCGTCCAAATCATGTTGGCGCGCTTGGCGGTGATCATCGCCAGACCGCACACGAAGCTCGACAGCAGCAGAGCGATGGTCTCGACCGCCACGAGATCGCGGTGGAACAATTGGCTTGTGGTCGGCCCGCCGTCGTTGGCATGGACAAGCGTCGCGTAGGTCGCGAACAGCGCCGAGAAAAGGACCATGTCCGACAGGACGAACAGCCAGAATCCGTAGGGAACGACGATGCTTTTGGACTCCGGACCGCGCTGACCAAGGCCGGTGTCCTCCGACGCGCCGTGGGTCAGACCGACCATTGGGGCTTCGATGCCGGCCGTCACGTGGATTGGCTCACTGTGTGGAGGTGCTCCATGCGAATGCGCCGCCGCTCGCGCGCGTTGGCGATGACCTCCTCAACCGGGATGATATGCTCATGCTCGTCCCGCCACGCGTACCAGACGAAGATGGCGAAGGCGCCGATCAGGCCGACGATCGCTAGCCACCAGATGTACCAGATGATGGCGAAGCCGCAGAGCGAGGCGAAGAAGGCAACGATGATGCCGGTCGGTGTGTTCACCGGCATTTCGATCGGCTGGTAGTTGGGCTCAGGAATCAGCTGCTCTTCCTTGATCGCAGTCTGCTTGCGCGTCCAATAGGCTTCCTCGCCGTGAACGTCGGGAAGCACTGCAAAATTGTAGTGTGGTGGCGGCGACAGGGTCAGCCATTCGAGCGTCCGTCCATCCCAGGGGTCGCCGCTGACGTCGCGCCGCTGGTCGCGCGTCTTGATTGAGTAGAGCAGCTGGACGACCGTCAGGACGATGCCGAGCCCAATGATCGCCGCACCCACGAACGCGACGTCCAGCCACGGGGCCCAGGTCGGGTCGGGAATATGCTGCATCCGCCGCGTGGCGCCCCAGAAGCCGAGCACGTAAAGCGGCATGAAGGCGAGATGGAATCCGATAAACCAGCACCAGAAGACGGCTTTCCCGAGGCGCTCGTCGAGCGTGAACCCGAATGCTTTGGGGAACCAGTAAGTGTAGCCTGCCATAAGGGCGAACACGACGCCGCCGATGATCACCTGGTGGAAGTGAGCCACGAGGAAGAGGCTGTTGTGGACGATGAAATCGACGGGCGGGATTGCGAGAAGGACGCCGGTAAGCCCGCCGATGACGAAAGTCAGCATGAAACCGATCAAATAATACATCGGGACGGTGAAGCGGACGCGCCCACCGTACATCGTGAACAACCAGTTGTAGATTTTCACGCCTGTCGGCACCCCGATGATCATGCTGGCGATGCCGAAGACGGCGTTCACATCAGCGCCGGCACCCATCGTGAAGAAATGGTGCAGCCAGACGCAAAAGGAGATTATGCAGATCGCGAGCGTCGCGAAGACCATTGAGCGATAGCCGAAGAGCGGCTTGCCCGAGAAGGTCGCGGCGACCTCCGAATATATACCGAAGGCGGGAAGGACGAGGATGTAGACCTCGGGATGCCCCCAGACCCAGATGAGGTTCATGTAGAGCATCGAGTTGCCGCCGCCGTCGTTCGTGAAAAAGTGAAAACCGAGATATCGGTCAAGCATCAGCAGCGCCAAGGAGACGGTCAGCACGGGGAAGGCGGCAAGGATCAGCAAGTTTGAGGCGAGAGCTGTCCAGCAGAATACCGGCATGCGCAGGTAGCTCATTCCGGGAGCTCGGGTCTTGAGAATGGTCGTCACGAAATTGACGGCCGTGAGCACCGTGCCGACGCCGGAGATCTGAAGCGCGACCAAATAATAGTCGACCCCGACTCCAGGCGAGAAGGCTTTCTCGCTGAGCGGCGGAAATGCCAGCCAGCCGGTGCGCGCAAACTCGCCGAGGAACAGGCTGAGATTCACGAGCAGCGCTCCCGAGGCGGTAAGCCAGAAGCTCGCGTTATTCATCGTCGGGAACGCCACGTCGCGAACGCCCAGTTGAAGCGGCACAACGAAATTCATGAAACCGATCACGAACGGCATCGCGACGAAGAAGATCATGATCGTGCCGTGAGCGGAAAAGATCTGGTCGTAATGTTCGGGCGGCAAATATCCTTGCGACTGACCGATGGCCATGGCCTGCTGCGCGCGCATCATGATCGCGTCGGCGAAGCCCCTTACCAGCATCACCAACGCCAGTGTGATGTACATGATGCCGATGCGCTTGTGGTCCGTGGAGGTGATGTATTCGTTCCACAGATATGGCCACCAGCCCTTCATCGTGATCCAGATGACGATTGCCGCAACCGCTGCGAGGACGACGAGCGACGTGATCAGCGGGATCGGCTGATTGAACGGGATTGCATCCCAGGTCAGTCTACCAAAGAGCGTCATGCCTTTGTTCCGTTTACAGGCCGGTTATGATCCGGCAGAGGCACCGGATTGCTCGGCACCCGGTTCGCAAGGATGGCGTCGAAAAGCCCGGGCGCGACCGCCCCATAGGTCATCGGTTTCACATAGCTGCTGGGCTTCGAGAGCGCGGCATAGCCGGCACTGTCGAGCTTGAGCCCCGAGCCGTGCGCGCCCTGCTCCCACATTGCGAACTGATCGGGCGGAAGAACCTGGACCTTGAATTGCATTCCGGAAAATCCGTCACCGCTGAAATGCGAGGACAGGCCGTTAAAGACTCCAACCCGATCCGCCTGCAGGTTCAGGCGAGTCGCCATTCGCGGCATTGTGTAGATCATGGTGCCCATCTGCGGGACGAAGAAGCTGTTCCAGACGGTCGCGGAGGTTAGCCGGAAGCTCACAGGAGTACCTGCGGGGACGACAAGCTGGTTGACGGTCGCGAAGCCCTGGTCGGGGTAGATGAACAGCCACTTCCAGTCGAGCGAGACGACTTCGACCTTGAGCGCCGGCGTTTTCGAAGCGAGCGGCTTGCTCGGCTCCAGATCATGACTCCCGATCCACGCAATTCCGCCCAGCAGCATGATCGTGAGCGCAGGGATCGCCCAGACGACCATTTCGATCGCTCCAGAATATTCCCAGTCGGGCCTGTACTCGGCCTTCGTGTTTCCGCGCCGGAACCACCAGGCGACCCCGACGGTGGCGATCATCGTCGGGATAATGATCGCGAGCATGATCGCGGTTGAGTTGATGAGGATCTGCTTCTCGGCTCCGGCGACCGGCCCGACGGGATCGAGAATGCCCCGATTGCAGGCGGAGGTGAGCAGCACCGGGACCACTACAAGTCCCGCACGGGTTGATCGGCGGAATCCGCTGCGCATCAGATCGACTTGGCCCCGGTTGAGTGCACGCTCCCCCCTCGGATTCGAACGCGGCTTTGTAGCGAGAGACGAATGGATAAGCGAGGAGGTTCCAAATGCCGCGAGGCCGCTGCGAAGTTGGTTAGCCAGCGCCCCCGGACGGACGCTGAAAAGCTAATTCTGACCGGCGGCTGCGAGGCTCAGGCGACGGACTTTGCGCCGCCGCTTCGCCCGCTGTTCGTCCAAGCAAGAAAGTCCTGCTCGAACATCGGCTGCGAGAAGACGAACCCTTGCACCGTGTCACAACCCATTGCCCGCAGGATGTCGGCCTGGGCGACGGTCTCGACCGCTTCTGCGACCACCTCGCATTCGACACCCTTGATCAGCTGAATCACCGCCTGGACGATCACTCGCGCTTTCTCGCTGGTATCGATCTCGGCGATCAGCGACGGATCAAGCTTGACCCGATCGAGCGGCATTGAGCGCAGACGGGCGAGATTTGAATAGCCGGTTCCGAAATCGTCGATCGCAATGCACGCGCCGTCGCTCCGGAGGGCGGCGATTTCCTCAAGCACGGAAGTGCTGACTTCCATTGCCGCGCTCTCGGTGAACTCAAGCTCGACCATCGCGAGCGGCACGCCGGCATCGGCGAAACTCTGGCGCAACTTGAGGAAGAAGTCGGGCCGCTCGACCTGGCGCGGGCTGATGTTGAAAGCGAGACGGCCTTCGAATCCATCGCGATGCCAGGAGGAGAGCGTTGTTGCGACCTCACCGATTACCCAGTCCCCAATCTCCGCAATCAGGCCGGTACGCTCAGCGACAGGGATGAAGGTCCCCGGTTGACGCAAGCCGTCTCGGGGGTGGTTCCAGCGCAGCAAGGCCTCAGCGCCCGCCACCTCGCCAGTCACGAGGCTCATCTGCGGCTGAAATGCCAGTACGAATTCGTTGCGCTGCACGGCTTCGCTGAGCGCCTTTTCGGTGTCCACCCTTTGCTGGTGGTCGGCTGCAAGATCCGCATTGAACAGGCAATGCTGGCCGCCTCCGCTCGACTTCGCGCAATACATTGCGATGTCGGCCGCACGCATCAGCGCCTCGATGCTCGTTCCATGGTCGGGGGAGATGCCAATTCCGATCGATGCGCCAATGTCGACGCTATGCGAGCAGAGCTCGAACGGCTCCGAGATGGCAAGGACAACCCGGCGTGCGATACGCTCGATGTCCGGAACCGAATCGATCTCCGGGAAAAAAATCGTGAATTCGTCGCCGGCAAGGCGCGCGAGCAATGGACGAGTTCGAGCACTACCATTGAACTCGGCATTCACGACGACGCGGAGGCGGTTGGCAACCATGATCAAAAGCTGGTCGCCGCGGGCGTGGCCGAGGCTGTCATTGACCATCTTGAAGCGGTCGAGGTCGACGAACAGCATCGCCGAATGGGAATCATCAAGAACTTCGCTCATCAGCTTGTCGGCTTCCGACCGGAAGTGCAGCCGATTGGGAAGCGACGTCACGGGGTCGTACATTCCGAGCGCATGGGCATTCTCGATCGAGGCCCGGACCTCCGCAAAGAGGCTGTCCACCGCCGTGGCGAGCTTGGGCATTGTGCGCTGGACCGCGGGCGGCGCAGGCGAGACGAGGTCGCCATCCTCGACCGCGAGCAAACGCTCGCTCAAAGCGGCGAGTGCTCTCGCGCTCTCGCTATTGGGACGTTCCGCCGCAACGTAACTGATCAGCAGGCAAAAAGCCCCGGCAACCAGCGCAGCGAGGATCTTTTCGTCGAACGCCGTCAAATAGAGGAGCGCCGTCAGCGAAAAGAGAAAAGACGCAATCCCGGCAGCGCACGACAGGATCGCGTTGCTGATCTGTTGGGCCGTGCCTGCCTTCATCGTGCGGATGCGCCTCGAGGGACGGAAAGAGTCCGCCTACACGCTCGCGTTAATGATTCGAGGTTAAGAAAACGTCAGCGGCGCGGCTGCCTCCGGCGCAAAATCAAATAGAGGCTCCCTCCTCCGCCATGACGTCGGTGCGCGCCGCGTACGGCGGCAATGTCCGATGCGTGGCGTGAGGCGGCGAGCCAGTCGTGGACTGCTGCGCGAATCCGGCCGCGCTCGACCGGCGGATCGCCCGGACGATGGTGACCGGTGATCAGCAAAACGACGCGCTGGCCCCTTGCGATCGCCTGTTCCAGGCTGCGGTCGATCGCAGACCAGGCACGATCGAGACTCATTCCGTGGAGGTCGAGCACCCGGTCCGGCTCAACCGAGCCGCTGCTCAGCCTTCTGTCCCAGCTTCCGTCGAGCGTCTTGTGGGCAATGGGAATGATCCTGGCTGAAGCTGCGGCAGGTCTTCCCAGCGCCTTGGCGAGCTTCGGCGCAGCGGTGACCTGCACTGGCCGTTCAATGGTTTGAGGCTCACGCGATAAGGGCCGGATCGTTGCCGCGACGCGCGCCCAGAGCTCCGCCTCCTCAGGGCTGAGCGAGCGCACGGGCGGCTGTGCCCTTCGGCACTAGAATCAGCGCTTCGCCGTTGGCGGACATCCCGCCGGCAATCGCTGCCGCATCAGCGCCGGCACCCCAATAAGTGTCGAAGCGGTTGGGACCCTTGATGGCCCCGCCGGTGTCCTGGGCAACCCATAAGCCGTCAACTTCGGCGCGGTCGGCCCTCTCAAGGTAGATGGGTGCACCGAGGGGCACGTAGTTCGGGTCCGCGGCAACGGTCGTTCGGTCCGCGATCGGCACCGCCAGCGCCCCCAGCGGAGCGGAGCCGGCAATCTGTTTGAAGAAGACATAGGACAGGTTCTGGCGCATCAGCTCGCGACCCAAATCGGGGTTTGCGCGAATCCAATCCTTGATTGCCTGCATGCTGGCGCCGCCGGCCGGAAGGATGTTCTGTTCGCGAAGCAGCCGGCCGATTGCGACATAATCGCGTCCGTTTTGCCCGGCATAGCCGATCTGCATCGTGGTCCCGTCGTCGAAGCGGACCAGCGCCGAGCCCTGGATCTCGGCGAAGAACAGTTCGACGGGGTCCTTGGCCCAAGCGATTTCCAGCCCCTTCCCTGCCAGCGCTCCGTCATCGATCTCTGGCCGCGTGTAATAGAGCACGCAGGTGCCGGTTTGATCGATTCGACCACGGCCCGTACCTCCATCGGGGCGGGTGCACCGAACGAGGTCGGGGGGCAGCCTGTAGATGGGAGCATAGCCGGGTTGCGGCGTGCGCGATCCCTCGATCTCCGGCTCGTAATAGCCCGTCGCAAATGCCCGGCCGTCGCCGACCTTCACCCAATCGAAGCCGTAATAGAAAAATCCTGGCGCATAGGTCGGATCGAGGCTCGCCGCCTGCGCGCACAGCGCTTGCCAATCGCTTGCCTGGGTTAGGCCGGAGGAATCCGTGCGGGTTGTAACCGCGGGGCAACTCATCCGGAACACGAAGAGAGCTTTTACTGCCCGGTCCGGGTTGAGCACACGAGGCGATTGAATCTGGACTCCTGTATCAACCGCATTGCGGCCCACCGGAGATGGCGGAGTTGTTGGAACTGGGACCGGGGCCGGTGCGGGAGCGGGTGCGCTCGGCGGAGTCTCAGGCGGGGGTGCAGGACGCGTTGCGCAAGCGGAAAGCAGAGCGAGTACGGCGGCGGCCGCGAGCCGCTTCAGAAGCCTCACTCTTCCTCGTCGGTCTCGATCAGCAGCCAGTTGGGATCAGGCGATCCGGTATCGCGGCGGAAGGTCCACAGGTCGCGGGTCTGAACCGCGTCGCTGAGCGAGCCGGCGACCACCTGCCCCTCCGAATTGCGCGTTACGGCGGCTATGTCCGCCTCGAAGCGCACCGTAATAACCGCCACGCCGCGCTCAAGCGTCGCTTCGGAGATGACCGCCTGGTCAATCGTCACCAGTCGGTTATCGAGCGTCAATCCGCCCTCGTGCCTGTGCTCTACCGCAGCAGCGAACGCATCATAGACGTGCGGCTCGACATGACTGCGCAAGGCATCCAGGTCGCCCTTCCAGAAGGCGTCGAGGATCATTCGATATGCCGCCTTGGCGCCATCGAGGAAGCGGGCAACGTCGAAGCTCGGGTCGGCCGCGAGAATTGCTCGAACCCCTGGCCCGGCGGTCGGTACAAAAGCCATGTCGCCCGGATCAGCGGGAGCGGGCTGCGCGACCGGCGCCTGCCTCACTTGCGGTGCGGCGCGAGCATCGGAGTCGGCGGGCTTCAGGATGGGTTGCTGCTCATGCCCGGTGCGCTCGCCAAGCACGCTGTAAAGGCGTAGCCCGATGAAGAGGGCGACCAAAGCGAGGATAACTATAACGGTCAACGTTGAATCCTACTTGCGTCTCAGCGAACCAACATAGTGTGGATATCGTAAATATTCCAACACCGACCAACGCACGAGGGTGCCATTGCGCCTCATAAATGTCGCTGCTAGGCGCTCGGCGATGACGCACCGCCTCCAACATGGCGGCTCTCGATCAGCATAACAGCAGCACAAACCTCTTGTAAGGACAGCATCAATGGCGGACCAGGAACCCAGTGCCGGCGGCAATGGCGCCGACGACAACGGCCAGCCCCAGGTTTCGATCCTTGCGCAATATGTGAAGGATCTTTCGGTCGAAAATCCAAGCGCTCCGCAGGTCTATTCCTGGCAGGTCCAACCGAATCTCGACGTTCAGTTCAACTTGAACGCCCAGCCTCAGGTACAGGGCACGCACGAGGTCACGCTCAAGTTCGATATTTCCGCGCGATCGGACAATGGCGTCCACTTCGTCGTCGACCTCAGCTACGGCGGCTTGTTCGCAATCCGCAATGTGCCGGAAGAGGCGATCGCGCCCTTCCTGCTCATTGAGGCACCGCGGCTATTGTTCCCGTTCGCTCGCCAAGTCATTTCGGAAGCTGTCTCCGGAATGGGCTTCCCGCCCCTTTTGCTTGACCCGATCGACTTTGCCTCCGCCTACATGGCGCAGGTCGAAGCGGCGCAGCAGCAGCCCGGGCTCGCTGGCGGCAACGGCGGGGCTTCGCAGCCCGCGGAAGAGCCCACGGAGGGCTGACATTTCCGCAGTGCGCGGGGGAACAACAGCATGAATCTTGCCCGTTCTCTCGGATCGGTAGGCGGGCTGACGCTCGCAAGCCGGATTCTGGGCCTCGCGCGCGACATGCTGCTCGCCGAGTTCGTCGGCGCGAATTTTGCCTCTGATGCGTTCGCCGTGGCCTGGCGGATGCCGAACATGTTCCGGGCGCTTTTTGCCGAGGGCGCTTTCTCAGCGGCATTCATTCCGATGTTCAACCGCAAGGTCGCCGACAAGGACGGTCCCGGCCTGCCGGCAGGACTCGCCTGCTCCGAGGATGCCTTGTCGGAGTTGCTGCCCGCACTCGTTCTGTTGACGGTGCTATTGGAGCTTCTCGCCTGGCCGGCGACCTACATCATCTCGCTCGGCTTTCACGGCGTTTCGCACGAGCAATTCGCGTTCGCGGTGATGCTGACCAGGTTCACTTTTCCCTATTTGATGCTGATCTCGCTAGCCTCGCTCGCCGGGGGAATCCTTAACTCGCTGCACAAATTCTGGGTTGCTGCCGCGGCGCCGATCTTGCTCAACATTGCCCAGATCGTTGCGCTTGTCTTCTTCCACACACATGAGCCGCTCAGCACGACCCGATACCAGGCGATGTCGGTTACGATTGGCGGCGCGCTCCAGCTTGCGTGGCTCGCGCATGCCTGCTGGTCGAGCCACGTCCGGCTAAAGCTCAAGCGGCCGACGATCAACGAGGACGTGAAGCGGCTGATCAAGCTGATTGGTCCTGCTGCTGCCGGAGCCGGTGCGGTTCAGTTCAACCTTTTGGTGTCGACCGCGTTGGCAACCGGCCTGCTGCCGCACGGATCGGTCTCCTACATCTATTATGCGGACCGCCTGAACCAGCTCCCGCTAGGCCTGATCGGGATTGGCCTTGGCACAGTTCTCCTGCCCACCATCTCTCACCAGCTTGGCCGCGGGGCGGATGCCGAGGCGATGGCAACCCAGAACCGCGGCCTCGAACTCGCGCTATTCTTCACCTTGCCGGCGACGGTGGCACTGGTGATCTGCGGAGTGCCGATAATCCGGGGTCTTTTCCAGCACGGCCAGTTCGATGCGTCGGATGCGGTCAGGACCGGACAGGCGCTCGCCGCCTTCTCCATCGGACTTCCGTCCTACATCCTCGTGAAGGTGCTGACCCCCGGCTATTATGCGCGGCACGACACGAAAACGCCGATGCGCTTCGCGATAATTTCGATCGCGGTCAATCTCGCGCTCAACCTCGCCCTGATCCTGCCTTTGAAGCACGTCGGGCCGCCATTGGCGACGGCGCTCGCCTCGACCGTGAACGTCTGGCTGCTCTACCACACGCTCAAGAAGCGCGGTCACTTCGAACCTGACGCCCGCCTTCGCCGGCGGATTCCCCGGCTTGCCTTGGCCGCAATCCTGATGGGGATAGCGCTGTTCTTCGTCGCGCCGCTGATCGACCCATATCTCACCGGGTCGATTTTCCGCCGCGCCGGCGGGCTCGTCGCGCTCGTCGGCGCTGGCGGGCTGGTCTATGCAGCTGCCTGTCTCGTGACGGGCGGCTTCGTTCTCGATGATCTGAAATTGATGTTAAGGCGAACGCGACAGGCATGAGCACGAGCACCCCGACACGAGTGGTTTCCGGAATCCAGCCGACCGGCGGTCTGCACCTCGGCAATCTGCTCGGCGCGATCCTCCGCTGGGTACGGATGCAGGATGAGGCCCAATGCCTGTTCTTCCTGGCCGATCTCCACGCCCTGACGGTCGATCTCGATCCGGCCGAGCTGAGCTCCAATGTTCGCGAAATGGCAGCGGCGTTGATCGCAAGCGGAATCGACCCCAAGAAATCGATCCTGTTCCGGCAGAGCGCGGTCCCTGCTCATTCGGAGCTCTGCTGGATCCTGAACGGGACGGCGCGAGTGGGCTGGCTGAACCGCATGACCCAATGGAAGGACAAGGCCGGAAAGAACCGTGAGGGTGCGTCGGTGGCACTATTCGACTATCCGGTGCTGCAAGCTGCCGACATCCTGCTCTACCAGGCGACACATGTCCCCGTCGGCGAAGACCAGAAGCAGCATGTCGAGCTCACGCGCGACATTGCGATCAAGTTTAATAACGACTTCGACGTCGAGCTATTCATCGTCCCCGAGCCGTTCATTGGCGGCGGGACAACTGCGCGGATCATGTCGCTTCGTGACGGCAAGGTGAAGATGTCCAAGTCCGACCCTTCAGAGATGAGCCGCGTGCATCTCACGGATAGCGACGATGAGATCGCGCAGAAGATCAGGAAAGCAAAGACCGACCCCGAACCGCTGCCCGATAATGCCGCAGCGCTGGAAACTCGCCCCGAGGCAAAGAACCTGGTCGGGATTTATGCAGCCATTGTCGGCGAGGAGATCGATCAGGTGCTCGACCATTTTGCCGGCCAGGGCTTCGGCCAGTTCAAGCCCGCACTTGCGGACGTGCTGGTCGCGCTGATCGCGCCCATTCGCGCGCGCCTCAACGACTTGCGGCAAAATCACGATGAACTCGATCGAATTTTGGCGGAAGGCGCCGCGCGCGCCATCGAACTGGGATCGCCGGTCCTTGCCCAGGCCAAGACCGCGGTCGGCCTCGCGCGCTAGCCCGCCCTTTGGATACACCTAATCAGCATGCAACCGCGCAGCCGTTGCCGCTTTCGCAGCGGCTTGCGGAGATTGTCGCAGAGCCTGGCCCCGAACGGCTTTCGTTCACCGAGCTGGCGGCGCAGCTGCGGTCCCGTGTGTGGGGCGGAATGCTGCTCATTTTTGCGGCGATCAACTTGCTGCCGCTGCCGCCCGGGACGAGCGTCTTCTTCGCGATCCCGCTGCTCATCGTTTCGGCGCAGATGGTATTCGGGCGAAGGAGCCCCTGGTTTCCTCGCCGAATCGACAAACGCGGAGTGACTAAACGGGAGCTTCAACGGCTGATCGACAAAATGGGATGGTTGGAAGCGCGCGTCGAGCGCATTTTCAAGCCTCGCCTGGCAGTCCTCACCGGCTCCGGCGCGATGCGCCTGATCGGCGTCGTGTGTTTCCTGCTCGCGCTAATTGCCGGCATTCCCATCCCGCTGTTCCATATGGCGCCTGCGGCAGCGATCGTGCTTTATGGTCTGGCGCTCATCTATCGCGACGGAGTGCTGGTCATCGCTGCTGCAATCGCAACAATGCTCGCCATAGTTGTCGATACGCTAATCGTCGGCTCCGGCTTCGTTGCGCTCACCTACGCCGCTTCCCGGTTGCACCTGTAGCATTCGAACCGCTCGTCGGACGAGCGCCACGCTTCATCGACCGTTCACCGCTGTTGGTGCTATGGCGCAACTTACACCAATGCTGTTTCCTAGTTCCCGTTTGAAGGGGGAGTAACCATGCGTATCCGCAATGTTGCAGCCGCGATCGCGCTCGGCACTGCCGCCATCGCGCTTTCCGCCTGCGCCGAGTCCATCACCTCGACCGTATCGCGGTACCAGGCGATGCCTGCGCCGCAGGGGCAAACTTTCTATGTCGTGCCCGATGGCGGCATGGCACGAAACGGCGGCCTCGAGTTCCAGCGTTATGCCGGGATCGTCGCGCAGCAGCTGGAAGCGCGGGGTTACAGGCCGGCTGACAATGCCCAGAGCGCGAACATGATCGTGCAGTTCGGCTACGGCGTCGACCATGGCCAGATGCGGTATGTCGAGGATCCGGTTGGCGGCTTCGGCGCCTGGGGCCCTTGTTGGGGTTCGGCCTTCTATCACCCGCGATTCGGATGGGGTTGGGGCGGCGGTTACCTCTTCGGGTGGAATGATCCCTTTTGGTATGGCGACGGCATCGACAGCTATGTCGAGTACCATAGTCAGATGGACCTCCACATTCGAGCAGCAGGGACGAACGCGGCGTTATTCGATGGCCGCGCGCAGGCGCGATCGGAGACGAACCGGCTCGACGTCGTGATCCCAAGCCTGGTCGACGCGATGTTCACGGGCTTCCCGGGCCGCAACGGCGAGACCGTGAAGATCACCATTCCAACCCGGCCGCCACAGCGGCAATAGTCGCCGTTCAAAGCAAAAGAAGGCCCGTCGGATCGACTCCGGCGGGCCTTCCTTCATGTCTCGGAATTATATCAGCCTTCGAGCTGCCGCGTCAGCAATCGGATGTCCGCGTCGAGCTCGGCGTCGCTCGCCCGCAGTTTCTCGATCTGCCGAACGGCGTGGATCACTGTGGTGTGGTCCCTACCGCCGAAACGCCGGCCGATGTCGGGCAGCGACTTCGGCGTCAGCTGCTTCGATAGGTACATGGCGACCTGCCGCGGGCGGGCGACCTCCCGGGCACGCCGCGCCGACGTCATCTCGGCCTTGCGGATGCGATAATGTTCGGCGACCTGCGTCTGGATCTCGTCGATCGAGATTCGGCGCTGGTTGGCACGCAGCACATTGGCCAGCACTTCTTCGACGAACGCCACGTCGATCTCGCGGCCCGTCATCATCGCATACGCGCCAATGCGATTGAGGGCGCCTTCGAGTTCGCGGATCGAGCTTGTCACCCGACGAGCGAGGAAGTCGATGACCGGGCGGGGCATGTCGACGCCCGGAAGCGCCTCCAGCTTTGAGACGATGATGTTGAACCGGAGCTCATAATCGGCCGAGTTGATGTCGGCGACCAAGCCCCAGGAGAGGCGTGAGAGGATGCGTGGCGCGATTCCGTCCAAGTCCTGCGGCGCGCGGTCCGAAGTGATCACCAGCCGACGGCCGGCGGTGATGATCTCGTTCATCGTGTGGAAGAATTCTTCCTGCGTCGAATCCTTGCCGGCGATAAACTGCACGTCGTCGATCAGCAGCAGGTCGGCGTTCCTGAGGCGCTGCTTGAACCCGATCGTATCATTCTCTTTCAGCGCCCGGATAAACTCGACCATGAACTTCTCGGCCGACATCGAAACCACTCTCGCACCGCGGTTGCGAGCAAGGAAAGCATGTCCAATCGCGTGCAGCAGGTGCGTCTTGCCGCGACCCGTTCCACCGTGAATGAAAAGTGGATTGAAGCTGACTGTCGGCGACGTCGCTAGGGTTCTTGCAGCTGTGGCCGCGACCTCATTCGCTTTCCCGACGACAAACGTCTCGAACCGGTAGCGCGGGTCGAAATTGGGCGCGTCGGGATCACGCTCGGCCGGTGGCGGTGACGCTTCAAGAATCAACAACGGTGCGGGCCGTGGCGCATCCGCAGCCGCAATCACGCGGACGTCGCGGACAACGGGTAGCACCGTCTTCCAAGCGAGCGTCAGCCGCTCGCCGAAATGCGACCGCACCCAATCGGCCATGAATTGGCTAGGCATCACCAGGTCGAGCGCGCCGCTATCCGGCTCAAATGCACCGAGTTCTGCCGGCTTCAGCCAACCATCGAACGTACGTGCACCAAGATCGCGGCGAAGTCCCGTTCTGATCGATTCCCAGGCCGCTTCAAGCGGTGCTGCAACCGGCCCCCCAGCCAGTTCAGTTGAAGAATTCGCCCCAGCCGCCTGCACTGCTCCCGCGCCTCCCTCGTCTGACCCCCTGCAAGAGGCAAAGCGAGCCCGTTGCGAGCGAACCGAGTCGCACGCCCGAAGCCGTTTTTCTCTCTTGCCCCCGGCGCGGATTCGCGCCCGGAAAGTCCTTTCTGTGACTGTCTGCGGCTGCTTGCAAGTGCCGTTTTTTCACAGAAGTGAAATAATGAGACTTGACATAGGATTCAGGCCGAAACTTCACGAGAGCGGCAGAAAACCGCCATTTTTGTGGTTAGCAACTCGTTAACTATCGCGCGAATCGCCGGAATTGCTGCATTTTTCTGACGGTCCAGAACGGGGACGAGCCGCCGGTGCCCCGACGGCTCGAACGTTACGTTTCTGGCACGCTTCTTCAGCCGAGCGATGCAACCCTTTTGGACAGGCGGGAAAATTTACGTGCGGCAGTGTTCCTGTGGATAACCCCGCGAGCCACGCCCCGTGCAATTTCCGGCTGCATCTTTTTCAGCGCCTCGACCGCGTCCGCCTTCTTGCCCGACTCGATCGCCGACTCGACGGCCTTGATGAAAGTCCGGATCCGGCTGATTCGCGAATGGTTGATGCTTCCGCGATTCGCGTTGCGGCGGATGCGCTTTTTGGCTTGCGGCGTATTCGCCATCTAAAGTTCCTCGTGTTCCGTGCAGCTCAATGAAAAAGCGGCGCAAAGCCAAACGGCTGCGCCGACGCGGGCGTTCCACTACTGAGAGAGGCCCCGAAGGTCAACCTTAGCGCTGGCACTTCGAACAGTAAAATGTCGAACGGCCGCCCTGAACGACTCGTTTCACCGTCCCGCCGCATAGGCACGCCTGCCCCTCGCGATCGTAGACGGCGAAGCTTTTCGGGAAATAGCCGAGTTCGCCGTCAGGTGAAGCAAAGTCGCGCAGTGTCGATCCGCCAGCCGCAATCGCCTCGTCCAGCACCTCGCGGATCGCTTCGACCAACCGTAGCAGACGTTCGAGGGAAATCGAGCCGCCAGGCCGCTTCGGGTGGATACCGGCGCGGAACAGCGCCTCGCAGACATAGATGTTGCCGAGCCCGGCAGCGATGCGCTGATCGAGCAGGAGTAGCTTTATTGCGGCGGTGCGCCCCGCCAGACGCTTCTTAAGCTCGCGCGCATCGAGATCGAGGGGTTCGGGGCCGAGGGTCTTCATCGCCGGCCAATTGTCCAGCTCGGCGGTCGCAATCAGGTCCAGCGACCCGAAGCGCCGCGCATCGTTCAGTGCGAGCCGATGTCCCTCTTCAGTCTCAATGATGAAGTGGTCGTGCTTTTCGATATGGCTTGGGTCGATCCGCCACTTGCCGGACATCCCGAGGTGGAAGACGAGCGTGTCGCCACGGTCGGTATCGACCAGACCGTATTTCGCCCGGCGGCGCAGGCCGACTACCCTCGCCCCAGTGAGCCGCTGACCAAGGTCGACGGGGAGTGCCCGACGAAGATCGGGCCGGCGCGCCTCGACTCGCGCGATTCTGCGGCCCTGAAGGACGCGCTCCAGGCCGCGCACCGTCGTCTCAACTTCGGGAAGTTCGGGCATCGGTGGCGATATGGCGGAGCGTCGCCAAGCCCGCTAGAGGCGCAGACCCATGACTGATCAGGTCAATTTCGGCGACGAGCTCGTCAGCCCCGAGGAGAAGACGCGCCGCGTTGGCCATGTCTTCAGCTCGGTCGCACGCCGCTACGACGTAATGAACGATCTTATGTCGGGCGGCATGCACCGGCTGTGGAAGGACCGGTTCGTCGCAAGGGTGAAGCCGCGTGCGGGCGAAGAGATCCTCGACATGGCAGGAGGCACCGGCGACGTCGCATTCCGAATGGTTCGGCGCGGCGCGCACGTGACCGTGGCCGACATTAACGCCGACATGCTCGAGGTCGGCGAGAAGCGCGCTGAAAGCCGCGGCCTGACTGGCCTCAAATGGAACGTCGAGAATGCGGAAGCGCTGACGTTCGATGGCTCGAATTTCGATGCGTACACCATCGTGTTCGGTATCCGGAACGTCACCGATATCCCGGCGGCGCTTCGAGAAGCACATCGTGTGCTGAAGCGGGGCGGACGCTTCTACTGCATGGAATTCTCGTCGAGCGACTGGCCGGGGTTCTCGACACTCTTCGAAGCCTTCGCATCCAACGTCATCCCGAGCGTCGGCAAAGCCGTCGCAGACGACGAGGACAGCTATCGCTACCTGGTCGAGAGCATTCGTCGGTTTCCGAGGCCGGCGGTGTTCAAAGCGATGGTCGCCAAGGCCGGCTTCGTGCGTGCGGCTGCCGAGCCGATGCTCGGAGGATTGGTAACGATCCATTCGGGTTGGAAGATTTGACCACCTCCGTAACCCACCTGTGGCGTATACTGAAATGGGGCCGGACGCTCGCTCGGCACGGCGCATTGCGCGGTATCGAGGAAGACCCGCTCACTCCGCCACCGGTGCGACGCCTCGCGCGAATTGCGCGGTTTGGAGCGCCAATCCCGACCACGCCCGACTATGCTGCAGCATTGGTCGCAATCGGTCCGGCCGCAATCAAGCTCGGCCAGGCCCTCTCGACCCGTCCCGACCTCGTCGGTGAGAAGGCCGCGGCAAACCTCTCGCAGCTCCAAGACAACCTTCCGCCCGCGCCATTCGCCAAGATCAAGCGCACAATCGAAGCATCCTTCAATGCCACTCTCGAAAGCCTCTTCTCCAGCTTTGATGAGAACCCGGTTGGTGCAGCTTCAATAGCGCAGGTTCATCGCGCCGTTACGACCGAAGGTCGCGAGGTCGCAGTCAAGGTGCTCCGCCCCGGGATCGAGGACGAGTTCGCAAAGGCAATCGAGACTTATGAATGGGCCGCGGCGCATGTCGAAAATTTCGGCGGCGAGCCCGCTCGGCTGAGGCCGCGGCTCGTGGTGGCTCAGTTCAAGCAATGGACGGCCCGCGAACTCGACCTTCAGCGAGAGGCGGCCTCGGCGTCCGAACTCAAGGAGAATATGGTCGCCGAACCCGGCTATTATGTGCCCGAAATCGATTGGCGGCGGACGGCGCGGCGGGTGCTGACGCTGGAATGGCTCGACGGGATCAAGCTCAATGACCGCGAGGCCCTGATCGAGGCGGGCCAGGATTGCCAGGCCCTGGCTTCCACTCTGGTCCGTGCATTCCTTCATCAGGCGGTGGTGGACGGCTTCTTCCATGCTGACCTTCATCATGGAAACCTGTTTGCGCTGTCCGACGGCCGGATCGCCGCGATCGACTTTGGAATCATGGGGCGGATCGACCGCCGAGCGCGCATATGGCTCGCTGAAATCCTCTACGGTCTGATCACCGGCAATTACCGCCGGGTCGCAGAGATCCATTTTGAGGCGCAGTACGTCCCCAGGCACCATAATGTGGACGAATTCGCAACGGCTCTTCGTGCCGCCGGAGAGCCGATCCGCGGGCTCCCGGTCAAGGACATATCCATCGGCCGGATGCTCGAGAGCTTATTCTCGATCACCCGGGATTTCGACATGCCGACGCAGCCGCATTTGCTGCTGCTCCAAAAGACGATGGTGATGAACGAGGGGGTAGCGAGTGCGCTCGATCCCGACATCACAATGTGGAAGACTGCCGTGCCGTTCATAACCGAATGGATCCGCTCCGAGCTTGGACCGGAGGCCTATTACGCCGATCGCCTCATCGAGCTGGTCCGCGCATTCAAAAAGATCCCCCAGTTGATCCAGCGGCTAGACCAATACTACCCGCCCAAAGGCGCTGCGCCGCCGCCGCCGCCGCTTCCCAACATCGCGATGATCGAGCGTCGAACCTGGTGGGGCTATGCAGCGGCCGGCGTGGTCGGGGCAGTGATCGGCGCTATTGTGCTCTATGTGCTAATCTGAAGACATGGCGCGAGTACTCCTCATCGTCGGTGGCGGCATCGCGGCATACAAATCGCTCGAGATCGTGCGCCTGCTGAAGAAAGCCGGCCACCAGATAACGCCAGTCCTGACCAAGGGCGGCGAGCATTTCGTGACCGCCATGAGCCTCGGCACGCTCGCCGAAGCGCAGGTGCATAGCTCACTTTGGGAGCTGAAGAACGAAGTCGAGATCGGCCACATCCAGCTCAGCCGGGGAGCCGATTTCGTGCTGGTCTGCCCGGCTACAGCCGATCTGCTCGCGAAGATGGCTGCGGGAATTGCGGACGACCTTGCAACCACGCTGCTGCTCGCTACCGACAAGCCCGTGGTGGTCGCTCCGGCGATGAACGTCCGAATGTGGCAGCACTCGGCGACGCAGCGCAACATGGCCCAACTCAAGGCTGACGGTGTGCGGGTCATCGATCCGGCCGAAGGCGAGATGGCCTGCGGCGAGTTCGGTCCTGGCCGCCTGCCCGAGCCGCAGGAAATCGTCGATCAGCTGTTCGACCTGTTGAATTGACGCTTGCCGGGAAACACGTGCTGGTCACTGCCGGGCCGACGCACGAGCCGATCGACCCGGTGCGAGTGATTGCGAACCGCTCGTCGGGACGGCAGGGATTCGCCATTGCGGCCGCGGCGGCCGAGGCGGGCGCACGAGTCACGCTCGTCGCCGGGCCCGTAGCGCTTGAGGCTCCGCCGCATGTTCACCGCATCGATGTCGAGACCGCCGAGCAAATGGCCAATGCGGTCTTCGCCGCCCTCCCAGCCGATGTCGCGATCTTCGTTGCTGCCGTTGCCGACTGGCATGTCGAGCCTTCGCCGACGAAGCTCAAGAAGGGCGAGGGTCCCCCGAAGCTCAAGTTCCTTCCGACGCGCGACATCCTCGCGGAGCTTGGCGCGAGCGAGAGGCGGCCTCCCTTGCTCATCGGTTTTGCCGCCGAGACCGAGCGCGTGGTCGAGCAGGCGGTCGCCAAGCAGATCGCCAAGCGCGCCGACTGGATCGTCGCGAACGATGTTTCGGGAGACGTGATGGGCGGTCATCGCAACCGCGTACACCTTGTCACCGCCGATGGGGTCGAAGACTGGCCCGAGGCAAGCAAGGAAGAAGTCGCAAGACGCCTGATCGAGCGGGTTGCCCAGGTGCTAAGCTGAGCCGCAGGCGCGGCAGCCCGGATCCGCCGGGATTCGGATCGCGCACCACTTGAGCTCCTCGCCGTCAAACAGGTGCAGCATCGACACCTGGTCCTCGCCAATCCCTGTGATGGTGTTGATCGCTAGCATGGCTGCGAAACTGCCAATGGTGGCTGTCAATGCACCGAGCACACCGAGCTCGGCGCAAGTATCGCAATCATCGGAATCGAACGCGTCACCGACGAAGCAGCGGTAGCAAGGGCGGCCTCTGAACAGGCCGACTTGGCCCTGGAACTGAACCGCGGCCGCCGAAAGCAACGGGATGCGCGTCCTCACGCACGCATCGCTGACCGCGAGCCGCGTCGCGAAATTGTCGCTTCCATCGATGACAAGATCGTGGCCGACGAGAAGATCGCGCGCGTTATCCGCACCGATCCGTTCCTGCTTGGGCGCAATCTCGACAAATCGGTTCAGCCTGGCGATGAACTCTGCCGCGAGCTGAGCCTTGGGCTCGCCTATATCCGATTCGGTAAACAGCGGCTGGCGATGGAGGTTGGCGAGTTCGACGACATCAGAATCGATGATCGTGAGCTTTCCGACGCCTGCTCCGGCCAGCGCCGGAATGACCGCGCTTCCAATCCCGCCGGCTCCGATCACCGCAATGTTCGCGGCCTTGAGCTTGCGCTGGCCGACACCGCCGACCTGCGGCAGGACGATGTGCCGCGCGTATCGCTCCAGCTCTTCGTCGGATAGGCTCCCCGGCCGGTGGAACCGAAGCCGCCGGCTCCCCTTCCCGTTTCGCTAAGCTCGGCAACCTCGCGGAAATTGGCCTTCTGAACCGGTGCCGGCACCAGCTGCGCGATTCGCTCGCCGCGGCGGACGTGGAAGGGCTCGCTGCCGAGATTGGCGAGGATGACCTTCACCTCACCGCGATAATCATGATCGATCGTGCCCGGCGTGTTGAGGCAGGTGATGCCGTGCTTGAGGGCAAGGCCCGAGCGCGGGCGCACCTGTACTTCGAAGCCCTCCGGAATGGCGATTGCAAAACCCGTGGCCACGCCATGCCGTTGGCCCGGAGCAAGGGTCACGTCTTCGGCAGCGACGACATCGAGGCCCGCAGCCCCGTCGGTCGCATAACTCGGAGCGGGCAGGCCCTCGCCATGAGCCAGCCATTGAAGCTGGATATCGATCATGCCGATTTCCTGCGCGTGAACTTCCGGCCGCCCTTTTTCGCCGGCCCCTTCGCCGCGCGCTCGTCGATCAGTTTCACGGCTTCATCGAGGGTGATGGCTTCTGGCTTGGCTTCCTTAGGCAAAGTCGCGTTGGTCGCGCCATCGGTGACATAGGGACCGTAGCGGCCAGCCATCACCTTGATCTCGCCGCCGCTCGCCGGATGTTTCCCGAGCACGGCGATGGGCTCGCGCGAAGCAGCCTGCCTCCGAGCCCCGCCCGAAGCGGCATCAGCAAGCTTCGAAACTGCAGCGTTCATACCGATCTCAAATACCTCCGAAGTCGAGCCCAGCTTCGCATATTTGCTGTCGTGCGCGAGGTACGGCCCATAGCGGCCGATCGATGCGGTGATCATCTTGCTCGTCTCGGGATGCGGCCCGATCTCGCGCGGCAAGGACAATAACCTCTCCGCGACCTCAGTGGTCACATCGTCAAGCGGCACGTCCTTTGGAATCGACGCTCGCTTGTCTCCGCGCTCAACATAAGGACCGAAGCGGCCGCTCTTGAGCAGGATCCCGCCGCCGAGCTCCTGCGGCTCCTCGCTTTGCGCCTGGTCGCCCCCCTGACCGAACTTCTGCGTGTACTTGCAGTCCGGATAATTGGAGCAAGCGACAAATGCACCAAAGCGCCCTCCGCGCAGGCTCAGCCTGCCATTGCCGCACTGCGGGCAGACGCGCGGGTCGGTGCCGTCCGCCCGCGGCGGGTACAGCCACGGGGCGAGGAACTCGTCGAGCGCCTGTGTGATCTCGCTCGGCTTCTGGTCCATGACCTCGCCCGCCTTGGGCCGAAAGTCGCGCCAAAAATCCTGGAGGAGCTTCTGCCAGTCGAGCCGGCCGCCGGAAACGTCGTCGAGCTCTTCCTCCAGCTCCGCCGTATAATCGTAGCTGACGTACCGCTCGAAGAAACGTTCGAGGAACGCGGTCACGAGCCGCCCGCTCTCCTCCGGAACGAAGCGGCCCTTCTCGACCCGGACATATTCGCGATCCTTGAGGGTCTGCAGAGTAGCGGCGTAGGTTGAAGGCCTTCCGATCCCCAGTTCCTCGAGACGCTTGACCAAGCTCGCCTCGGAGTAGCGCGGCGGCGGCTGAGTGAAGTGCTGGGTCGCGTCCACGCCTGTCTTCACCGGCGCGTCGCCCTCCCGCAGCGCCGGCATGCGCGCGCTTTCCTCGTCCTGCGGTTCGTCGCGGCCCTCGTCATAGAGCGCCATGAAACCGGGGAAGAGCACGACCTGACCGCTCGCGCGGAGGACGGCGCGTCCAGCTCCGTCGGTTAGCTCGACCGTCGTTCGTTCGAGCCGCGCCGACGCCATCTGGCTCGCCAGCGCGCGGTTATAGACCAGCTCGTACAATCGCCCATGATCGCCGGAGGCCGCCTGCGATCGGTCGAAATCGGTGGGCCGGATCGCCTCGTGCGCTTCCTGCGCGTTTTTGATCTTGCTCGTATATTGTCGCGGCCGGTCCGGTACGAAGCCGCTGTCGTAGCGGCTGGCGATTGCGCGACGCGCGGCGCTCACCGCCTCTGGAGCCATGTCAACTCCGTCGGTTCGCATATAGGTGATCAGCCCGTCCTCGTAGAGCGATTGCGCCACCCGCATCGTGTGGCTCGCCGAAAAGCCAAGCTTGCGCGCTGCTTCCTGTTGCAATGTCGAGGTGGTGAAGGGCGGCGGTGGGTTCCTGGAGAAGGGCTTCGTCTCAACCGAGATGACGGTGAACCGCCCTGCTTCCAAAACCGCTTTCGCTGCATCGGCGTCGCCGCGATTGCCGATTGTCAGCCGTTCGATTTTCTTGCCGTCGAGCTGGACCAGCCGCGCCGTGAAGCGCTGACCGTCCTCCTCGAATGTCGCGCTGACTTGCCAATATTCTTGCGGTTTAAAAATCTCGATCTCGCGCTCGCGATCGACAATCAGCCGCAGCGCTACAGACTGCACTCGCCCCGCCGACTTGGCTCCCGGCAACTTGCGCCACAGGATCGGCGAGAGCGTGAAGCCCACGAGATAGTCGAGCGCTCGGCGCGCCCGATATGCGTCGATCAAGTCTTCATCGAGGCCTCGGGGATGCCTCATCGCCTCGGTTACCGCGGAATTGGTGATCGCGTTGAACGTGACGCGCTGGACGTTCGACGGAAGCGCCTTCTTTTGGCGAAGAACCTCCTGAACATGCCAGCTGATAGCCTCGCCCTCGCGGTCCGGGTCGGTGGCGAGAATCAAGGTATCGGCTTTCTTCGCCTCGTCGGCGATCGCGCGCATCTGCTTCGACCGGTCGGGCGAGACCTGCCATTGCATGTGAAAGCCATGCTCAGGATCGACCGAGCCGTCCTTCGGCGGCAAATCGCGGACGTGGCCAAAGGAAGCGAGCACGCGGTGGCCGCTTCCCAGATATTTCTCGATGGTCTTCGCCTTTGCGGGCGATTCTACGACGACAAGCTTCAATGAAGTGCGTTCCCTTTACGTACGTACGCGCGATGGTGGTGAGCGGTCTTTCGTGCCGTCAAGCGCCTGCATCTGGTGCAGCACGGCCGGCGATGCCATAGCCAAGGCATGAATCCGCTCGACGAGCAGTTTGCCGAGGCGATGAATCTGGCGCGGGCGGGCCACGCCAACGAAGCGGTTCAACTCATTACGCAGCTGGTATGGAAAGGCCATCCCGACGCGATTTTCACGCTCGGAGATTGCTACTGGCGCGGAGTGGGCGTTCCTCAAGATCTCACCCGTGGCCGCGAACTTTTCAAAGTGGCGTCAGCTGCAGGGCAGCAGATGGCGATCCGGGCTCATACGAACCTGCTCTCGAGCGGGATCGGCGGAGAACGAGACTGGCACCAGGCGCTGCACCGGCTCGGGCAGGAAGCCCAAGTCGATGGACTTCGGGCAAAGATGCTCGAAGTGGTGCAGGCGATGGATCTTGATGCAAATGGTGATCCGCACCGTGTGCCCGAGTGGGAACAATTGAGCGACCGTCCCAACGCACGGCTGTACCGCGGTGCTTTCACCGCGGCGGAATGCGATTTCATGATGCTGCTTGCCGAACCGACCTACGAACGGTCTCTCGTCATCATGGACGGGCGTGACGTGCCCGACCCAATCCGCACTTCTGACGGGTCCACATTCCACTGGTTGATCGAGGACCCTGCCACCCATGCGATCAACCGGCGTATTGCCGCATTATCAGGGACAAGTGTGGACCAGGGGGAGCCTCTTCACATCCTGCGCTATCGTCCGGGGCAGCAATATCATCCCCATCACGACTGGCTTCCCCCGCCCAACCGCCGTCTGATGACCGTCCTTATTTATTTGAATGAGGAATATGAGGGCGGAGAAACCGCCTTCCCGAAAGCTAATCTCAAAGTGAGGGGTCGCAAAGGCGATGCCCTCTTCTTTGTAAGTGCCCTCCCCAACGGCAACCTCGATCCGATGTCGGAACACGCCGGAAACCCGGTCCAAAGCGGCACGAAATATCTCGCAAGCCGCTGGATCCGCGAGCACCGGCACTCCGCCTAGTCCAGGTCGCGGAGGATGGTCTTGCCGGCCGAGTGCCGGTCAAGCCTGCCCGCAAGATCAAGCTCGCAACGGTCTGAGGCGGTCGACTAGCTCTTCGATCAGGCTTTGGCTCTCCCAATGCGTGGCTCTTTTCCCGCCAGCAGGCGAGCAATGTTCTCGCGGTGCTTCCACAGCACCAGCAATGCAAGACCGAGCAGCATTGGAACGAGCGACGAATGAAGGATGAGGGCAGTGATCGGCGCGCTCACCACGGCAGTCATTCCTGCGACCGACGAGATTCGGAGCGCCAGCAGCAGGAGGATCCAGATCGTGGCATAAAGGCCCGCCGCGACCGGCAGCAGCGGGATCAGAACGCCGAGGAGCGTCGCGACGCCCTTCCCGCCACGGAATTTGAGCCACACGGGATAGACATGGCCGAGAAGCGCTCCCGTCGCGGTAAAGGCGCCCGTCTCGTCACCGAACAGGCGCTGGGCCAGCAGGATTGCCGCCGTCGCCTTCAGGCAATCTAGGAGCAGGGTGAGTGCAGCGAGCGGCTTGCTTCCCGTTCGAAGCACGTTGGTCGCGCCGATGTTGCCCGACCCGATGTCGCGGATATCGCCCTTGCCCGAGATGCGCGTAAGCAGAAGGCCGAATGGAACCGATCCGAACAAATAGCCAAGCGCCAGGGCCAGGAGCATCTCGCGTGTCATCTAAACCGTGAGTAGCAAACCGGAACGGCGGTGCAACTTGCGACGGCGGCTTCGCGGCGCCACAGAGCCTCGGTGGACCCTTCTGCTCCCATTCTCTTTTTTGATTCCGGTGTCGGTGGACTGTCGGTGCTTGGGCCAATGCGCGCGCTGCTTACGACTGCACCAATTGTCTATGTCGCCGACAGCGCGGGCTTCCCCTATGGGAGGCGCAGCGACACCGAGATTGCGAGCCGCGTTCCGGCGCTGCTCGGCCGGATGGTCGAGCGATTTCATCCGCGCGTCGCGGTCATTGCCTGCAACACGGCCTCAACCATCGCGCTCGATCACGTTCGCTCGGCACTGGACTTGCCGGTTGTCGGGACTGTTCCCGCGATCAAGCCCGCTGCGGAAATGTCGAAGAGCCGAGTCTTGGGAGTGCTTGGAACCGAGGCGACGGTGCGCCAGGCCTACGTCGACGACCTCGCGACCAGGTTTGCATCGGACTGCACGATCATCCGTCATGGGTCGCACGAATTGGTCGAGCTTGCAGAGACCAAGCTGCGCGGCGAAGTCGTGGACGTCGATGCTGTCCGTGCTGCGGCCCAGCCGATGTTCGACGCTCCCGGAGGCGATCGCATCGACACAATTGTCCTTGCCTGCACGCATTTCCCCCTGCTCGAAGAGGAGCTTCGCGCCGCCTTTCCTCAGGTTGATTATGTCGACGGTGGGCGTGGCATCGCGCGGCGAATTGCATACCTCACCCGAGGCCAGCCTTGGCCCGTAGAGCCTCAGGCGGGAATTGCAGTCTTCACGGCTCCGCCTCCAGCCAATCTGCTGGACGCACTCGCCTCCTACGGGCTGACCGAGGTCAAGACTCTCTAATTGCGAGTCGTTCGCAATGGAATTGGCGCGACCGCCTCGGTAAAGGCCGCAAAAGCGAAGGACGTAAGCGTTGGACTACGACCGCATCTTCAAATCCGCGATTGAGCGCCTTCACGACGAGGGCCGCTATCGCGTATTCATCGACATTTTGAGAACCAAGGGCAGTTTCCCGAATGCGCTTTGCTTCGGTGGCAACGGTCCCAAGCCGATCACTGTCTGGTGCTCGAATGATTATCTCGGCATGGGCCAACATCCGGCCGTGGTCGCGGCAATGGAAGGAGCCCTGCGTGAAGTGGGAGCGGGCTCGGGCGGCACTCGCAACATCAGTGGCAACACCCACTACCACACCAAGCTCGAAAGTGAGCTTGCAAGCCTTCATGGCAAGGAAGGCGCACTGCTGTTTACCTCAGGCTATGTTTCGAATGAGGCGGCCTTGTCGACGCTTGGCCGTCTCCTTCCTGGATGCATCATCTTCTCGGACGAACTGAATCACGCCTCGATGATCGCCGGGATCAAGAACTCGGGCTGCGAGAAGCGCGTGTTCCGGCATAATGACCTGGCGCATCTGGAGGAGCAGCTCGCGGCTGAAGACCGGGGCACGCCGAAGCTCATTGCGTTCGAAAGCGTCTATTCGATGGATGCGGACATCGCGCCCATCGCCGCGATTTGCGATCTGGCCGACAGATATGACGCGCTCACCTATCTCGACGAGGTCCACGCCGTCGGCATGTATGGTGACCAAGGCGGCGGAATTTCCGAGCGCGACCAGGTCGCCGACCGGCTGACGATCATCGAAGGCACGTTGGGCAAGGCCTTCGGCGTCATGGGCGGCTACATTACCGCCGACAGGACGATCATCGACTGCATTCGAAGCTACGCCCCTGGCTTCATCTTCACCACTTCACTGTCGCCGGTGCTGGCCGCCGGAGCGCTCGCCAGCGTTCGGCATCTCAAGGTTTCGAACGAGGAGCGCCGCGCGCAGCAGGAGGCTGCGGCCATGCTCAAGGCGAAGTTCGCCAGTGCGGGCCTGCCGCAGATGCCAAGTGTCACGCACATCGTGCCTTTGCTAATCGGCTGCCCCGTCAAGGCCAAGAAGATCAGCGATATCCTGCTCGCCGAGTACGGGCTTTACGTCCAGCCGATCAACTTCCCGACCGTCCCGCGCGGCGCCGAGCGCCTGCGCTTCACGCCTGGCCCGCTCCATACGCCAGAGATGATGGACGGGCTCGTCGAAGCCCTGCTGGAGATCTGGGACCGGTTGGAGCTCAGGGACGCGGCCTAGGATGAACGTCCAGAAGTCCGTCAAGGCGAAGCCGAAATCCCCGGCATCGGTCGAGCAGCAGCTAACTTCGGCAGTGGACCGCGCACGGCTGCGAAAGAAACCGTTCGATCACATCTACATGGAAGGCGTGCTCGATCCCGCGACATATGACGCGCTGCTCGCGGCGATGCCGGACCGCCGCTTCTACCATGATCTCAAGCATCACGATGCTGTGCGCAAGGACGGCAGTAGTACGCGCCTGAGGATGTATCTCTACCCCGAGCTGCTTCGCCGGATGCCTGAAAAGCAGCGTTGTGCATGGATGCCGGTTGCCCGAGCGCTGTGCTCGAGGGAGCTGGAGCTGGCGTTCAAGCGAAAATTCCGACGTGCGCTGGAGGAGCGCTTCGGCAAGCCTGCAGAGAAGATCGGGGTGTACCCGATCCCGATCCTGCTTCGGGACCAGCCCGGCTATCGAATCGGCATCCACAGCGACGTCAAGAAGAAGGCGATCACCGTGCAGTTCTACATGCCGTCGGACGGCTCGCAGCGGCACATCGGCACGATCTTCCACGAAAGCAACAGCGGTCCGGGGGCGGAGCGCACAACTCAGATGCAGTTCATGCCGTCAACCGGTTACGCTTTCCCGGTTTCGCTGACGAAGAGCTGGCATAGTGCGGCGACAACGACGCCCGACGACGGCGAGCGCGTCTCGATGATGGTCACATATTATGTCGCCAATAGCTTCGCGCGCCGGCTTTACTGGAGAGCTCGACGCACTTTGCTCTCACTGGGGATCCACTCCGATCACTGACCAGGTTTGAGTTTCCGCTTCGCCCTGGGGGACATGGCCGCGCGCTCGCAAATGCCATGCGATCAACTCGCCCAGGCGATGATCGCAAAAGCCTGTCTCCATGAATCGCTGCATGAGGTCCATGTCGGGGCCGCGATTTCCCTCGATCAGGATCGGACCGTTCTCGTCGATCGCGATATCCCATCCGATCAGCAACCGGTCGGCAAAGAGGAAGTGCGCCTGGACGGCGAGATCCTTGACCTCCTCCCAATAGGGTAATCGCGTTCCTTCGATACGGGCTCGCGTGCTCGGGTGTACGCTCGTCCAGCCAAGGCGCGCATCCGCACCGAGATTGCTTGCGACACCGAGGCATCCGTCGTTCAAGGACACGGCGCAGGCGAGCCCTCCGGCGTGGATATTATCAACGGTGCGATTGGCACCAAATGACATCCGGAAAACTGACGCGACGAGCTCGGGTTTTCCATTTTCATCGATCATGGTCACTGCGCGGACCGTCGGCGTGGCCCCTGAAGTCAGCAGCTCAAGCGCTGGATGCGGCCGAACACGCTTCTGCACGATGATCGGCCGGCCTTTGGTTCGCAGGTGAGCGATCAACTCCTGATCGCCCAATTCCCGCCTGCCGTTGACCCAGGCCCTCGGGCCAATCCGGTCCCATCGCTCCGCGCCTCTGCCACCCGATCCGATCAGCGGCTTCACGAACAGGTCACAATCCGGAAGCTCGGAAGGATCAACCGGGCTGCCGTCAACCACCATCTCGCAAGCAACGCAGCGGAGTTCGGCCGCCGCGCAGCGCTCGGCGAACAATTGTTTATGGCCAAGCGGCGAGCCGCTCTTGCCGCGCAGGAGCGCGTAGATTCCGCGCTTGGTCTCGCAGCGCTGAAGGAAGGTCGGCGCGCGGCGAACACCATCGCGGTGGAGCGAAAGAATATAATACCAGGGCCCGACGATCCCTGCCGACCCATAGAGACGGAGCTGTTCGGCGAACTGGACAAGCAAGCCTTTTCCTTCACGGCGCCGGATGATCGGACCGTTCCGAAGCGTGAACCAAAAGGCCGCGAGCGGGACAGCGACCGGTGCCAGCAACAAGCCAATCAAGAGCTCGATAATCTCTCGCGCGCTGTCTGGATGCCAGTAGCGGCGAGCGAAGACCCAGCGGATGTCCCTCGCCGCGGCCGTAGGTGCATTGGAACCGGCGCGAATTGCGATCGGAAGCCCGGCAATCGCATAGATCGTCCGCTCGAGCTCGCTCGCGATGCTCCGGCCGATCGACATGGGGCTTCCTTGCCTAATGCAGTTGGCCACAGCTTAGACCGGGTTCGCGTGTCCTTGCTAACGATTTCACGGAAGGTCGCGACTTACGCGCTTCGGACAGTGGCGCATTGCGAGTGAGGGAGCTACGTTAAGTTCATGCGCATCGCACTTGCCGCCGATCACGCCGGATATCTGCTGAAGGACGAACTCGCGAGCTGGCTTGCCGAACAGGGCCATGAAGTCAAAGATCTCGGCACGAACGGACCGGAGAGTGTCGATTATCCCCAGTATGGCGCCAAGGTCGCGATGGAGGTTGCCCTCGGCAACGCAGATCGCGGAATCGCCATTTGCGGCTCGGGGATCGGCATTTCCATCGCAGTGAATCGGAACCTCGAGTGCCGCTGCGCGCGCGTGAGCGACCCCCTGTCGGCGCAGCTTTCCCGCGAGCATAATGACGCGAACGTGCTCGCGCTGGGTGCCCGTCTCATCGGCAGCGACATGGCGAAAGCCTGCGTCGATGCCTTCCTCAGCACCGATTTCGCAGGCGGGCGCCACCGGCGCCGCGTCGAACAACTCTCCCACGAAATGCAGGATTCCGACTGATGGCTACCGCCGCCGAACTTGACCGCGAACAGAACTACCGTGTTCCGCACGGATTTTTCACCGGCGGCCTGAGCGAGAACGACCCGGCGGTCGAGAAAGCAATCGATGACGAGCTTCGCCGCCAGCAGACGCAGATCGAGCTGATCGCGTCGGAAAATATCGTCAGCAAGGCGGTGCTTGAGGCCCAGGGATCGGTACTAACGAACAAATATGCCGAGGGCTATCCAGGCCGCCGCTACTATCAAGGCTGCGCACCCTCTGATGCAGTCGAAACGCTCGCGATTGAGCGGGCGAAAAAGCTGTTCGGCTGTGGCTTCGCGAACGTCCAGCCGCACTCCGGCGCGCAGGCCAATGGCGCTGTGATGCTGGCGCTGCTGAAGCCCGGCGACACGATCATGGGCCTAAGCCTCGCGGCGGGCGGCCATTTGACCCACGGCGCGCCGCCTGCCCAGTCCGGCAAGTGGTTCAATGCCGTCCAATATGGTGTTCGCCCCGACGATCACCTAGTCGACTTCGAGGAACTCGAGCGGCTCGCGAAGGAACATCGGCCAAAGCTGATCATCGCCGGCGGATCGGCCTATCCGCGTCATTTCGACTTCGCGCGCTTCCGCCAGATCTGCGACGAGGTCGGCGCCTTGTTCCTCGTCGACATGGCCCATTTTGCAGGCCTTGTGGCCGCAGGCGAACACCCGACGCCGTTCGGCCATGCTCACGTGGTGACAACCACAACGCACAAGACGTTGCGCGGACCGCGCGGCGGCATGGTGCTGACCGACGACGAGGATATCGCGAAGAAGATCAATTCTGCCGTCTTTCCCGGGCTTCAGGGTGGTCCACTGATGCACGTCATCGCCGCCAAGGCGGTCGCATTCGGCGAAGCGTTGCAGCCCGAGTTCAAGGCCTATGCGAAGGCCGTCATCGCCAATGCAAAGACACTTGCGAACCGCCTGAAAGAACGGGGCTCGGACCTGGTCGCCGGCGGCACGGACACGCATGTTTCGCTCGTCGACCTGCGTCCGCTCGGCCTGACCGGCAAAGATGCGGATGAGAGCCTCGAGCGTGCAGGCATCACCTGCAACAAGAACGGCGTTCCGTTCGACCCGCTCCCGCCGGTCAAGACGAGCGGCATCCGCGTCGGCTCGCCGGCGGGTACGACGCGCGGGTTCGGCAAGACGGAGTTCCGCGACATCGGCGACATGGTCGCCGACGTGCTGGACGGCCTTGCCAAGAACGGCATCGAGAACAACGGTAGCGCTGAGCGGCAAGTCAACGAGCGGGTCCGCGAGCTGTGCGCGCGTTTCCCGATCTACCAGGGGTGAGGCAGAGCTAGAGGATGCGATGCCCCTTTTGCGCGCACGAGGACAGCCAGGTGAAGGACAGCCGCCCGAGCGAGGACGGCGCCGCCATTCGCCGTCGGCGCCAATGCGAAGCGTGCGGGGCGCGCTTCACGACGTTCGAACGTGTCCAGCTAAGAGACCTCTCCGTCATCAAGAAGGACGGGAAACGCGAGCCGTTCGACCGCGAGAAGCTCGCCCGGGCGATCGGTCACGCAACGCGCAAGCGCGAGATCGACGCGGCACGCATTGATCGGCTGGTGAGCGGCGTTCAGCGGCAAATGGAGACGCTTGGCGACGAAGTCGCATCCGTGCGGATCGGCGAGGCGGTCATGGCCGGTCTCAAGGCGCTCGACCATGTCGCCTACATTCGGTTTGCGAGCATCTACAAGGATTTTAGCGAACCCGGGGATTTCGCCGAAATCGCCGAGCGCGTCGAAAAGGAAACCACTCCGCCAGGCCACGACAGGCTGCTGTGACCGCTGGAGCGAACAAGCCCGTTATCGTTCTCGTCCATCCGCAGCTCGGCCAGAACATCGGCAAGGCGGCGCGGGCGATGCTCAACTTCGGCTTGACCGAGATGCGGCTGGTGAAGCCGCGCGACGGCTGGCCCAATCCTGACGCTGGCCCGGCAGCAAGCGGTGCAGACATCGTGCTCGAGCAGGCGGCTGTGTTCGAGACGGTCGAGGATGCCATTACCGACTGCAACCAGGTGTTCGCTTCGACCGTCCGCCGCCGCGACCTGGTGATGCCCGTGCTTGGGCCAGACGAGATGGCCGAGCGGATCACGAATGCACCGGGAAAGAGCGCAATCCTGTTTGGGCGAGAGCGCTCGGGCCTCGAGACCGAGGAGGTCGCGCTTGCCAACGCGATCGTGACCGTTCCAATTAACCCCGAGTTCGCCTCTCTGAACCTCGCTCAGGCCGTGATCCTCCTTGCCTACGAATGGTCAAAGCGGCGCGATCTTGCCCAGCCGACCTCGAAGGAAACTGAGCCGACTGCGCCGCACGGCGAGCTCGAAGGTCTGATCGGGCAGCTCAACGGCGAGCTCGAGGCGAAAGGTTATTTTCATCCGCCCTCGCGCACTAAGGCTACCAAGAACACGCTTCGGACGATCTTCACCAAGGCTTGCTGGTCTTCGCGCGAAGTCAAAGCCGTGCGGGGCATAATCCGCGCGCTCGTCGGAGCGCCTCGCCGCCGCTAGCCGAAACGGAATCGCGTCTGGTGCCGCCCTGTGGCATTGGCTGCAACTCCAGTCTCGAGGAGAGTCCGGATGCTTATCCTTCTTGCCGCTCTTGCGGCAGCGGCGGATCCTTCAGCGGCCCAGCAGGCCAAGAACGACGATCCGGTCGTCTGCAAGCGCGACCATATTTCGGAAGTCGGCACGCACATGCAGCCCAAACCCGTCTGCATGAAGAAATCCGAGTGGGATATCGTTGAAAAGCACACCCAGACAGAGCTCCAGTCGCTTCGCGAACGCAGCTCGTTCGACCCGGGCATGGCTGACGGCCACAGACCGCAATAGGCCCCTCGGCTTGCAATTGGCGCTTCTCTTCACTAGGTGCGCCGCTCGCAATTGATCCCGCATGCCCGGTGAAGCGGTGATCGCGCCTGATGCAAGTCCAGGCGGTGCGGTCCCCGGGCGCACAGACGAAACGCGAATTGGAGAACCACACGTGACGAAGCGCACCAGCGCCAAATACAAGCTCGACCGCCGCATGGGCGAGAACGTCTTCGGACGGCCCAAGAGCCCGGTCAACCGCCGCGAATATGGCCCCGGCCAGCACGGCCAACGCCGCAAGGGCAAGCTCAGCGACTATGGCATCCAGCTGCGCGCGAAGCAGAAGCTGAAGGGCTATTACGGCGACATCACCGAGAAGCAGTTCAAGAAGAACTATCAGGACGCGATCAAGATGAAGGGCGACGCGTCGCAGAACCTCATCGGACTCCTCGAGCGCCGGCTCGATATGGTCGTCTATCGCGCCAAATTCGCGCCCACGATCTGGGCCGCGCGCCAGCTTGTCAGCCATGGGCACGTTCGAGTGAATGGAGTGAAGTGCAATATTGCGTCGCGCCGAGTGAACATCGGCGATGTGGTCGAGCTCGGCTCCAAGGCGCAGGAGATGGCGCTGGTGATCGAGGCGCAGAGCCTCGCCGAGCGCGACATTCCCGATTATGTGGTTCCCGACGGCACCTCGAAGATCAGCTTCACTCGCGTTCCGAAGCTCGACGAAGTGCCCTATCCGGTGCGGATGGAGCCGAACCTCGTGATCGAATTCTATTCGCGCTAAGCGAGCTTATCGCGGGGTTGATAAGGGCGGTCGTTCGGCCGCCCTTTTTCATTGCAGCTTCAGAACCGCAACGGACTTGCCCGGCACGCTCACCTGCAGCTTGCCTGCCGACCAGCGCGCGCTCGTGAACGGGACCGGGTGCACCTGTTCGGGCTGGCCGAAATCATTGCGTGCATCCATTTTCGACGCGGTGAGCAGCTCGCCGGTGACTCGGACCGCTCCTGCACCGTTCAGCGCCAGCGACACGTCGGCGCTCTCGTTCGGATCTGCATTGATAAGGCCAATATAGGTCGCGCCGTCTCTCCCGCGCGCCGCTGTCACGTCGATCGCCGGCACGGTCTCACTTCCAAGCGAGTAGTTCGGCGTGGAAACGTTCACAGATAGCGCCGTCGCCCCCTGGAACGGCCGGTACATCAGGAATGCGTAATAGGTAGGCGTCAGCACCATCCGTGCACCGTCGGTTCGGATCATCGATTGCAGAACGTTCACCATCTGCGCGATGTTCGCCATTCGCACGCGATCAGCGTGACGCATGAAGATGTGGAAGTTGGTCGCGGCCACGAGAGCGTCGCGGAGCGTATTCTCCTGCACAAGGAATGCTGGGTTTGAGCCGGGTGCGGGGTCGTACCAGGTGCCCCACTCGTCGACCATCAAGCCGACCTTCTTTTGAGGGTCGGCCTTATCCATTATCGCTTCGTGATGCTCGATCATGTCCTCGAGCTGACGCGTCCGCCCCAGGGTCGATGCCCATTCGCTCTCCGGGAAGCCGATGGCCGATCCCTTGTGCTCCCAGTTGCCGGTCGGCACCGTGTAGTAATGGAGCGAGATGCCATAAAAAGGCGATGGCGCGTGATAAGGCCCCTGCGCCTGCATCAGCACGTCGGTCCAGTGATAGTCTCGGTCGCTGGCACCCGAAGCGATCAGCTTCGGGCCGATTTGCAGATAGGTTGCGAAGCGGCGCATGATCGCCGAGGCTTCCTCGGCAGTCTGATCCCCGCCACAGCCCCACATCTCATTGCCGAGGCCGACATAGTCCAGCTTCCACGGCTTCTCGCGTCCGTTCGCGCGCCGCTCGTCGGCGACACTGGAGCGCAACGAGGAACTTACATATTCGACCCACTCGCGAGCCTCGGCGGGGGTCCCACTGCCGAGATTGACGCTGAGATAGGTCTTCGCCCCGATCAGCTCGGCGAAGTTGAAATATTCGTCCGTTCCGAACTGGTTTCGCTGTTCGACTCCGCCCCAGCTGTAATTGACCGTCACCGGGCGTTTGTCCCGCGGGCCAATTCCGTTCCGCCAATGATAAGTGTCCGCGTAACACCCGCCGGGCCAGCGGACGACCGGGACATGCAGTCGCTGAAGCGCCTCGACGACATCCCGTCGATATCCGCCGATGTTAGGGATCGAGGAATCTGGCCCGACCCAGATGCCATCCTCGATTCCGCGGCCGAGTTCTTCGGCGAACTGGCCGAAGATTTCCGGCGCGATCTGCGCCCCCGGCGCGCGCGTGTCGATCGTCGCAGTTGCCCTAATCGCGGCCCCGGATTCCGACGGCGCGGAATATACAAGCAGTGCTGCTGCAATGGCCGTCGCTCTCATGGTCGCTCCTGTTAGCGCTAACTAAGCAGGAGTCCTCTCGAAGAACAACGGCGTTTGCTCGACAATTGGTGACCGATCGTGCGTTCGAGCTTCTGTCCGATCTTCAGCAGCATTTGAGACCGCGCCCGCGGCCAACGCCGCCGCGAGCAAATTTCCCCCACTATGTAAGCTCGTCCCTTTCTCGCCACCGACAGGCCATGCCCGTGCGAAGCCCTAGCCCTACGAATGCAAGATCAGCTCAATGGCCGATTGCAGCGTCCAGGAACTCGCCGATTCTAGTCAGCATTTCGTTCCGCGCATCGCTGTCATCGAGCTGGTGATCGAGACCCGGGAACTTGACGAGCTCAGCCTTGTCACCCGCTTTGATCAAGGCCGCGTTCATGCGCTCGCTTTGAGCGATCGCGACGTTGAGATCGAGATCGCCATGGAACAAGAGAACAGGAACCTTGATGTCTGCAGCATGGCGCACGGGCGATCCATCAATCGCGTTCGAACCAGCGCCCACGAAATCAGAAACCAGGTTCTGATTGGTGTAGGCCTTTGCCTCGCTTTTCAGGAGCGACAGGTCGGTGACCGGCGCAATTGCGACCGCGGCTTTGTAAAGGGTCGGCTCGACCCCGGCAGACTGAAGCGCGGCATAGCCTCCGTAAGACCAGCCGACGATTGCCAGCCGATTGGGATCCGCAATGCCCTGGTCAACGAGATAGTGGGCGGACGCAGTGATGTCCGAAATCGCTGCCTTCCAGTCGCGGAAACCGTTCTTGCCTTCCCAATCCTCGCCGTAGCCGGACGAACCGCGATAGTTCGGCTGAATTACCGCGTAACCACGCGCCGCAAGGAATTGCGCCAGCCAGTCAAAGCCCCATTCATCACGGGCGGTCGGGCCGCCGTGAGGCAATACCACCGCCGGCAGGTTCCTTGTCGCTCCCGAGGGCGGCAGCGTGAGATATGCGGGAATTTCGACACGGTCTGCTGCCGGAACGGAGACCGTCTTCACGGACGCCATCTTGCGCCCTTCGAGCTCAGGCCGCAGTGCCGCAACCTTGTCCATATGCCGGGTCGCCTTGTCGAACACATAGAAGCTGCCCGGATCGGAGTCGCTGGAGGCGAAAATGAGCAGCTTCGAGCCGTCTGCGCTTGCCCCTTCGAAGTTCACCAATGGGTCGCCCAACGCTTGTGAAAGGGCGTTGTGCAAGCTGGCGAATTCCGGGTCGAAATAGACGGTGTGCCGGCGGTCGTCAGCGTAGGTATAGCCGATCACGCGCTGGCCACGGCCAATGCGAACCACCGAATCGATATCGACCTTCGGATTGGCGGCGACTTGCTTGGTTGTTCCGCTGCCGTCGAGCTTGACCGTGAAGAGTGCCTCACGGCCGTCCACCTTCTTCAGCACGTAAGCGGAATTGAGCGTGCCATCGACCGCAATGGGGATGACACCGCTTTGCGATTTCTCGTCATAGTCGACGAGCGGCTTCCAATCTCGCGAGGCGGTATCCCGATAAAAGAAATGCTCGACGCCCGTCAGCAACCCCTCGTGATCGGTATCCTCAGTCTGCATCAACCGGACGTTCCCGCGTCCATCGGTGAGATAATTGGCAGCCGCGGGCCGCGGCGGCTCGACATGCGTGATCTTCAGGTTCGAGAGGTCGACCTTGTCGATCCCTAATCCCTCACGCGTGTCGCGATTGTAGTTCCCAGTAGCGGCGAGTTCCGGAACATAGACTCGAGCCATCAGAACCGAGCCTTGCTGATCTGGAAGCCAATCGAGGACTGTCCCGTCGAATTGTTTCAACGCCGAATCTGAGTGTGTCTTTTGTCCGAGTTGCTTGATGGTCTTGCCGTCTGCAGAAATCGCCATGAGCCGAGTGAAGCCCAGCAGCGTGTCCCCGCCGGAAAGCACATTGCCGCCGAACTGGCAAATCAGCTGATCATCCGTCGCGAAGTCACACCATTGCAGCGAGTCCGGGTCCCCATCCGACTTGATGGCGTTGGTCACGGCGATCGTCGAAAGATCGATCACCCTCAGCGCAGTCACTTTGCCGGGGCCCGGGATGAGCAGCGCAAGCCGGTTGCCACTCGGTGAGAGATCCACGGAGAAGGCCGCATCACGCGCTCCGAAGGCCTTGGCATCGGCTATTAGGGATGGATCTGCGGCTGAGACTGGAGCCGAAATGTACAAGGCGACCGCCGAGACGGTCGACCAAAACCCGACACGCATACGAAACCCCCTTTTCCGGCAAGGGAATTGTGCACGTTGACAACGGCAGTGCAAGGGGCGGCTTGGCGCATTGGTGCGACGCTGTTAGCGGGCGGCGTCATGACTTCACTGCCAATTCAACCACCTTTGGCGGAATGGGCGCCGCACGAAGCTGTGTGGATCGGCTTTCCAAGCGATCCGACCCTGTGGCTCGGAGACCTCAATCCAGCCGAACGCGAGGTGGCGGACTTTGCCCGTGCGGTGCACGCCGACGGCAGAGGCGAGAGCGTCTGGTTGGTAGCTGCACATGCAGGTGCTGCCGAGGCCGCAGCGCGGCTGTGCCCATTCGCCGAGGTCATAATCGAGCCGTTCGGGGACATCTGGCTGCGCGATACCGGCCCGATCATCCTCCGCAGCGGCAAGGAACGCCGTGCGCAAGGCTTCGGCTTCAATGGCTGGGGCGGGAGATATGACCTCGAAGGCGACGGGGACATCGGCGAGCGCCTTGCCCTCAAAGCCGGGCTGCCCTTTACCAAGGGGAACTGGGTGCTGGAGGGCGGCGCCATCGATGGCGACGGTTCGGGGACGGTGCTGACCACCGAGCAGTGCCTGCTCAATCCGAACCGGAACACGCTCTCCCGCGAAGAGGTGGAGCGGCGCCTACTCGAAAACCTTGGCTTCGAGCGTGTGGTCTGGTTCGGGTCCGGTCTCTTGAACGATCACACCGACGGACACGTCGACAATCTCGCGCGCTTCGTCGCGCCGGGCCGGGTCGCGATCCCGACCTGCGCCAAGGACGATCCGAACGAGGCCGTCTACAAGTCGGCCGCCCGGACGCTCGGCGACGCGCATCTCGATATCGTCACCCTGCCCTCGCCCGGGCGGGTCACGGACGAGGACGGCGACGTCATCCCGGCAAGCTACATGAACTTCTACATCGGCAATGCCGCGGTCGTCGTGCCGCAGTACGGCGCACCAAACGACCGAGCAGCGGTCGACGTCATCCAGGCGCTGTTTCCCGATCGCGTTGCAATCGGTCTTCGCGCCGACCACATTCTGACCGGCGGTGGGAGCTTCCACTGCATCTCGCAACAGGTCCCCGAATGACCAAGCTCACCGTCGCTGCGCTGCAGCTCGCCTTCACCGACGACAGGGCCGCGAACATCCGCGCGGTTGCGGAGCTGGTTCGCGAGGCGGCCGCAAAGGGCGCCGAGGTGGTCCTTCCGCCCGAGCTGTTCGATGGCCCCTATTTCTGTCGCGTGGAAGACGAGAGCCTGTTTGCCAACGCGCGCCCGGCTGAGAAACATCCGTCGGTCCTGGCGATGCAGGAGCTGGCGAGGGAGCTGAAGATCTGGATTCCAACCAGCTTCTTCGAAGCCGACGGGCCGCACCACTACAACAGCCTCGCGATGATTGGTCCCGACGGAAAGTTTACCGGGGTCTATCGCAAGAGCCACATCCCTGACGGACCGGGCTATGAGGAAAAGTTCTACTTCCGGCCCGGCAACACGGGTTTCAAAGTGTGGGATGGGCCGCATCATTCGACGCTGGGCGTCGGCGTCTGCTGGGACCAATGGTACCCCGAGACCGCCCGAGCGATGATGCTGATGGGCGCCGACGTTCTTTTCTACCCGACCGCGATCGGCACCGAACCTCACGACCCCGACCTCGACACGTCACGGCTGTGGCGGCGGGCGATGATCGGCCATTCGGTGTCGAACGTAGTACCCGTGATCGCCGCCAACCGGATCGGAACAGAGAGCGGTCAGCGCTTCTACGGCCACAGCTTCATCTGCGATGAGCGCGGTGACATCCTCGCCGAGTTCGGAGCGGATGAAACGGGCGTGCTGGTCACGACGCTCGATCTCGCCCAGGCGAAAAAGCACCGTGCCGCGTTCGGCTTCTTCCGGGACCGCAGGCCAGAACTTTACGGGCGGCTCATCGAGGACATCTGAGCTCCAGCGCCCGCTCGAAAACCTTCTCGAACATAGCCGCATCGAGCCGCCCGGTATTCTGGTTATAGCGAGAGCAATGATAGCTCGACAGCAGGATATGGCCGTCAGCCGACTGGACCTCGGCTCCATGGCCGAACTTCGTTGATGCCGGTGGAAGACCGAGCGCTCGCGCCGACGCGACATGGGCGATTTGTCCCAGGGCGACGATCACTCGGACCTTTTCCAGCGCGAAAAGCGCTGCCTCGAAATAATTGCGGCAGGTAGCAATCTCGATCGGCTCAGGCTTGTTGCCGGGCGGCAGGCATTTGACCGCGTTCAGGATGACCGCGCCGTCCAGCTGTAGCCCGTCGCCGGGGCTGCCGCGATATTCGCCCTTTGCGAGTCCGAATTTGAGAAGGGTCGAATAGAGCAGCTCGCCGGCATAATCCCCGGTGAAAGGCCGACCGGTCCGGTTCGCTCCATGCTTCCCCGGTGCGAGCCCGACGATGGCGAGCCACGCGTCCGGATCGCCGAAGGCCGGCACCGGCGCGTTCCACCAGGAGGGATACTCGTCGCGACACTCTTCACGGAATCTGACAAGACGCGGGCAGAGAGGACAGTCGCGCGGCGCTTCGGTCTCCGGAACTGGCGACAGGTCGGCGGGACTGGCGGAGTGCATGGCCATGACCTAGGCGAGCAGCCGTGGCGCAAGCAACGTACCTCTACGCGATTGCCATTGGATCAAACCGGCCTCACGGGCGCTTTGGCGCGCCGGCGCGCGTGGTCGAGGCGGCAATCGCTCGGCTCGACCAGGATTTCGGCCTGTTCGATGCCTCCCCGATAGTGCTCAACACTGCCCATGGGGGAGCCGGCCGGGACTTCGCCAATGCCGTCGCCCTGATCGAAAGCGATGTCGAGCCACCGGAGACGCTCTCCCGACTGAAGGCACTGGAGCGGGAGTTCGGCCGGCGTGGAGGGCGCCGCTGGGGCCCGCGCGTGCTCGACCTCGACATTGCCTTGTGGAGCGGCGGCAACTTCCGCTCGCGCAAGCTTACGATCCCGCACCCGCGGCTTTCGAGCAGGAGCTTCGTGCTTCAACCGCTTGCAGCGATTGCGCCCGGATGGCGCATTGGAGGCCTGAACCTTCGCCATCTCGCCCATCGCCTTGCCCGCAGGCCCCAGCGGGGCTAACCGGCGCGTCCAAGGTGGGCCCATAGCTCAGTCGGTAGAGCAACTGACTTTTAATCAGTAGGTCGCTGGTTCGAATCCAGCTGGGCTCACCAGCCTTCTCCCCACACCTTTCCATCCGCTCGAACGAACCTGCCGATGGGCTCTCTCAAATGCGTCACTTGCTTCCCCACCGTCCGATATATGTTGGGCCAGCGCTCCATCTTGTCGGTGCCATATTCGAAACATAACAGCACCACCGGTTCGTCGAATCGGCCTGGTTTCGTCGAATGGGCAAAGTTCTCGCCGAGTGCGATCGCCTCTCACGCCTTGTACTGATATTCGCCGACGGCGCCTGTGAGTTGTTTGTAAAAGCAACCCCCCGATTGCGTTGCGTTGGTCGAGGCTGGAATCATGCAGGTGAATGCCTCGTTGTTCGAGCGCACCCAGTCGACGTGGAAATGGGCTTCGCTGCAGCGATTTCGAACGACCAGGAAGCCGGCATAGAGCCTGACCCTGCTTGTCCAGATCGAGATAGGGAGCTGCCTGGGTGCCAATCCCGAGCGAGTCGAATGCCGATTGGAACATCTCGAACCTGTCCTCATCCGCCGCCGAAATCCATTGGATGTCACTGTGCCAGTTTCTCCTGGCAAGGAGCCATAGCAAGGGACGCCAGGATGTCAGGGGCCGTCTCAAGATTAGAGCGAATGCCATCCACAAGAGGACGCCAGCGAATATGTGCAACGCATCGTGGCTGAACGAGACCGAATGCTCGATGAAGAGCTTTCCCCCCGTGCCAGGAATTCATCGCGATGACGAGCGCGTTCCAGAGCTTGCCGAACATCGGCTCCGCCGTGCCGCTTAACCGACCACAACGTGCCGGGTCGGACGAATGTCACCGACTTCCTGGCGCAACGGCGCGCGAGGCACGACCATCAATGCAAGGCACATTGCAAAGCAGGTGCTGATCGCGGCCGTTCGCAGTGGAAAATCAACGAGGCTGTGGACCAGGATCGCGGCCGACGCGATGGACGCTGCGCGCGCGAAGACCCTGCTCGCATCTTTCCAAGCACTTACGACAGCAAAAGCCCACCAAGCGAGGAACACAAGTATAAGAGCAAGGCCGGGCAAACCGAGCTCGAGCGCAAGCTCGGCATAATCATTGTGGGCGTGGATTACATATTCGCTCGAAACCGTGTCGGGGCTCTCATACGTGCGGTACACTCTGACAAAGGAACCGAGGCCGGAGCCGAACGGCATATGATCGACGATCGCCTTGCCCGTAATAGCGAGAATTTGCTCCCGCGATTGGACGGCGGTGCTTGCATCCTGGCTGAGCCTGGTGCCACCGATTGAGCTGCTCGCAAGTGCTGCCACTGCCGCAACAATGGATAGGGCCGCGAATGCGGCGATCACTTTTCGCCAGTGGCTCGCCGGTCGCAGGAAGATGAGTGCGCTCGCCGCTGTCACCGGAATTGCCAAGGTGTAACCGGCAAGTGAGCCGTTGAGCGCTATTCCGACAATCAGCACCAATGAGGCGGCGACCACGATTGTCAGGACAGCGGAACGGCGTTGCATTGTTCCCCCCCTGCCATTTGCAGCCAGGGCTGCAAGAAACGGAAGGCTTATGACCAACAACGTGGCCATGTGATTGGCATTGGCGAAAAAACCGACCCCAAGACCGCGGTTGGTTTCTGGATAGAGGTACCATGGCGAGTCTCCCCGAGTGGTTGAAAGCTGCAATGCCCCCAGGAGAATGCCCGCAACTGTTCCGGCGACTAGCGCTGAAGCAAGCAGGATCCTGCGATACGCCTTAAGGCAGACGATGGCGCAAAATATCGCCAGCGGCGGTATCAGGCACAGCAAGCTACTCAGCGTCTCATAGGGTGTCAGCGAAAGGGGCAGCCAAGGCACAGGCTGACCGAGAAGGGCAAAACCCTCTGCCACCCGTGTTCGCTGGCCGTGCGCCCAAACCGCCGGCGGAACTGGAGCGAGCTGCAATCCGATCAAGGCAATCGAGACAATCGCCAGCAGCAACAACGGCTTGGCCCTTGGTGCCAGAGGTTCATCAGCAGGCGCTGCTATCGCCCATGCGATGATCGTCACGCCGACAAGCTGGAGGACCATGTTCTGCCAGATTCCCTGCGCGCTTCCGCCGAGGATCAGGCAGCCGAACAGGTAGAGCGGCGCGATCGTGCTGCGTACTGCGTTACGCACCAGATTTCGCCTTCTCGAGCTTGAGCGACCCGATGGTGATGTCGGTCTGCTGCGGCAAATCGCCGGATACTCCGGAAAGCTTCAGCCACTGGGCGGGACAACCACTTGGTACCTCAAATTGCCAGCCGCGGGCCGCCGCAGCATCGAGCGTAACCGATGCTATCGGTTCAGCCGCTTTGTCGCACCAGATCGACCAATTGAGACTATGAGCGCGAGACGGATCACCCAGCAGCTGCATCGAAAGGCGGTAGGCGCCGGGTGGCAGCACCACCAGCTCGCTGGCCAGGAAACCGTCTTCCTGGCCGTAGAACAGGACGTGAAGCCGGCCGCCCGCCTGGCGCTCGGCAAGCCCGACTGTCGACGATGCCAGTGTCCAGTTGAACGGAGGCGGTGATGTGCGATCAC
>JANWLR010000057.1 GCA_025450755.1 Sphingomicrobium sp.
CACTCTGCGCAGTTCGTCGTTGGCCATTGTTTTGGGACGGCCGAGCTTGGTTCCGACGCCGATCCTGGCGAGCGCACGCCAGAAGTAGCGAAGATCCTGGGGATGGACCGGCCGGCGAGGGCGCAGGCGATCCATGATTGCCATGTAGGCGCGCCCGGTGGGCGAGTTCACGACCGGGACGAGTGCCAACGGCTTGCCGGTCCAGATCGCGTCAGAGACCATGGAGACACTGTCGGCGGTGACCCAGATTGAATCGGCCGCTTCGAGCAGGCTCGGATAAGTCGGCAATCCATCAGGAGCGGCAAGCAAGGTCGGGACGTCCGAGGATGCCAGGATCTCGCCGATTGTTCGCGCGAGGGTTGGCGGCGTCCGCGGGCTCGATGTCACCAGCACGGACCCGCCATCCCGACCGGCCTGCTTCATCATGGCGTCGACCATGCGAAGAAGAACCTCCTCATCAATCTTCCAGAACAAGGTCGGTCCGCCGACGATCAACAGCCGGCGAGGCTTCGGCAGGGCGCTAAGCAGCGCCTGATCATTGAGGCGAGGATTGGCGGTCGCTGCACGCGTGAGCGCATAAGGCACACGCAGCAAGTTCGGGTGCTCTGGAATTGGATATTGGGGTGTTGCGACAACGAGATCGAAATGCGCGGACGAAATGCGCGGAAATCCCGCGTGAATCGAGCGCACCCGGCGGCCCGAATGATGCCGAAGCGCCTGGACAATGGGCACGCTGCGATGTCCGGCGGAGATGGTGAGGTCGGGGGGCTCTTCCGCCAGGATGGCAGCGCGCGAGCTAGCGGTCAGGCTGGCCGTCGACCTTCCCAGCAGCCGCGGGCCGAGATGGCACAGACCGTTATATTCAAGTCGCTTGATCTCGAACGGCAGGCCCAGCGCTTCGGCCAGGGCGATGACCTGGTCGTTGTCGCCGGCCCGTGCGCCGATCATCGCCCAAATCCGAAGCGGAGCGCTTTTCTTCGTCAACAAAATCCCCCGGTGAGACCAGCGACCGCACCGCATCTGCAGCGCGCGTCACCGTGTCGCAGACTTGGCTCGCAACCGGAAGCTTCACGCTTCCGGCGAGGCCCGATTCAGAAAGCAGGTGCCAGAAATTGCCAAAATCGGGGAATGTCCGGCGTCCGAAGGGCCGCTCCCACAACGCATCAGTGATCCGGCCGCGAAGCGAGCGCTTGATCGGGATGATTCCCGTCGGCTTACCGGTCAGGATCGCTTCCGAGATCATCGACACGCTGTCAGCCGTCACGTAGATTTCGTCGCACTCTCGAAGCAGTGCTCCGAAACGCGGAAAATTTTCGACAATCGCCTCGTGATCGCCGGTGATGAGAGACTCGAAAAGCTCCCGGGCTTCTTGGGGAGTTCGGGCGCTGGTCGCGACAATGATACTGCCATTTTGCTGCTTGGTACGAAGCGTCTCGATCGCATCCTTGAGCGCGCAGTCGTCGAGCTGCCAATGGCGCGCCGGTCCTCCAACAGCGACGAGCCTTCGCGGGCAAGGATAATTGCTCAGCCACTCCTCTTCCTCTTTGGTCAAGCCGATGCTCTTTGCCGGATTGCCGATCGGGAAAAGCAGCTCGAGCCGGTTCGGCGCCGGTCCGCGCGAATATTGCGGAGTTGTGATCTGCAGATCGAAGTCCTTGAGCTTTTCCCGCGGATTGCCGATGTGGACGAGCTTCGAGAGGCCGCCGCTCTGCTGGCGAATATAACGAGCGATGGGAACGCTGCCGTAGCCAACGCCAATCACAATGTCGGGCCAGGGCGGCTCGATCAGCGCGCGGGATTTGCGGGACACAATCGTAAGGCCGGTGCGCAGAAAGGAAATGCGGCGCAATTGATTGTAGCTGATGCGCTTAGGCTGGCACGCGAAGCCAAGGGCTTCGCCGAGGGCGAGCAGCTGGTTATTGTCTCCTAAACGCGAGCCCATGAGCATCCAGACGAGCGGTCGGCTGGGTGTCGACTTAGGCATGAACGCGGCGCCTTCTTGCAGGGAGGGGAGGTGAGGCCTCCCTTTGCTCCTTCCACCAGCAGCTGAACATCGCGAGTGCATAGAGGAGGCGTCCGTGGTTCGCCCGGCCCTGGCGATGTTCATCGAACAGCAAGCGCACGGCGACAGGATCGAGGAAACCGGCATCGGCAGCGCCGGAAGAGGTCCAGGCATCGAAGGCGAAGTCGCTGAATCCGCCGACGAACCAATCCGCGAGCGGCATCTGGAAGCCGAGCTTTCGCCTGCCAGGAATCTTTGAGGGAAGCCAGGGCTTTACAGCCTGGCGAAGCACATATTTGCCGATGCTGCCGCGAAGCTTCAGTTCCGTTGGAATTGTCAGCGCCCAATCGACGAAACGATGGGAGAGGAACGGGACTCGCGCTTCAAGTGAATGCGCCATTGACGCCCGATCGAGCCGCTGAAGTAGCGACGCCGGCATGTGCACGGTCAGATCTCCGAGCACGAATTGCTCGATTGATGAGAGAGGCAGTTGTTCCGCCTCCGAAAAATATTCGTGAGCCCGAACGGCGAGCGAGCAATGGGCATCGTGCCGTAGCCAGAAGTCTTCAGTGTAGATGCGCGCGCGGATCGCCGGCGGGGTAATCGTAACGGCCGAAAAAAAGCGCTCGAAGCCGTTGTCGAGCAGTGCGCCCTCGCGAAAGCGACGCGCATAGTCGCGCAAATAATTGAGTTTCCTTGCCGGCAGATCGCCGAGACGGTCGAGGAACGACAGCCGGCCTGCGGCTTTGACGAACGGCGCGGACCGCCGCATGCGCTCCGCCCAACGCTGGCGATTATAGCCGAGGAACAGCTCGTCTCCGCCTTCGCCGCAGAGCACGACCTTCACATGCTGCGCGGCAGTTCGGGACAGATACCAGAGCGGGATCGCGGAGTTGGCGGCGGACGGCTCGTCGAACGCACGCTGGACGGCTGGAAGCACGTCGGCAGCCGTTTCCGGCTCGATTGGAAGGACAATATGCCTGCAGCCGAGATGATCCGCGACGCTCTTGGCGGCGGCCGTCTCATCGATCGTTGAACCTGGAAATCCAGCAGTGAAGACGGTGACCTGGCTCTTCGAAGCGCGGGTCATTCCCGCTGCGACAGCAGCGGAGTCGATTCCGCCGGACAGGAATGCGCCAACGGGGACGTCGGACAGCATGTGCTTCCCGACCGTGTCCAGCACCCGCTCGCGCGTTTCCTCGATCCATTCGGGCTCGGTTCGGCCGCTGCGGATATCGAGCCTGGCCTTCCAGAAGCGTTTCAGCACCGCTTCGCCCGAAGAGCCGATCCGCATGACATGACCGGGCGGCACTGCGCACACCTGGCGGAAGATCGTTCGCGGCCCGAGCACGTGGCCAAAGCAGAAGAAATCGTGAACCCCGCGCTCGTCGACGTCGAAGCGATAGCCCGGAACGTCGCGCAAGGCGGTGATTTCCGACCCGAAGGCGAGGCCACCTTCCTGCTCGGTCACGAACAGCGGCTTGATCCCGAGCGGGTCCCGAGCGAGGCACAGAGTCCTCGTCTCCCGATCCCATATCGCGGCGGCGTACATGCCTTCGAGACGAACCCAGGCCTCGTCGCCCCAACGCAGATAGGCGGCGAGAACGGTTTCCGTGTCGCTGTGGTCCGTGTGGAATTGGTAACTTGGCTCAAGCTCGCCTCGAAGGTCGGGGTGATTGAAGATCTCGCCGTTGAAGACGATCGCGTATCGTCCGTCCGGGCTGAAGATCGGCTGATGCCCGCCCGCGACGTCGATGATGCTGAGGCGGCGCATGCCAAGGCCGAAGTCGCCGTCCATGAAATAGCCGGAATCGTCGGGTCCCCGATGGATCAGCCGGTCGCATTGGCGCTCTACGACGCGTTGGTCGAAGGGCCGGCCGCCTCTCCTGTACCAGCCTGCAATTCCACACATGCGGAGAGCTATGTCAGGCTTCGGGCGTTTGGAGCAAGCCGTCCGAGAGCTTGCCAAGCAAAGCATTGGCCGACAGCTTGGCGCAACAAATTAGAGGAGTGCGATTATGTTTCGTTGCGTTGCTTTTGCACTGCTGGCGGCCGCCAGCGTTCCAGCCTCCGCCCAAGCGCTTCCACCGACGCTCGACCAACTGGCAGCGACGCCGACCGTGACGGTAAATATATCCGAGCAGCTCCGTTCGCCGCCTGACGAAGCGACGCTGAGCGCGGGCACCCAATCCCACGCGCCGACGGCATCAGCCGCGCTTGCCGAGAACAAGCTGAAGACCGAGCATCTAATGGAGGCGATCAGGAGCGCGGGTATAGCAACGAAGGACGTCCAGACGCAGGGCGTCTCGGTTCGCGCGGACTATCAATTTGAAACTGTAAACGGGCAGGGCAAACAGCACCTCGCGGGTTACGTCGCGAGCAACAACGTCAGCATCAAGACCCGGCAGATCGACCGTCTCGTGGGGCTGCTAGACACGCTGACCGCGGCCGGTGCCACCAACATCTATGGTCCAAGCTTCAGCATCGCTGATCCGGCGCCGCTTCGGGCGGAGGCGCGCAAGCGCGCCATGGCCCGCGGAGAGGCCGAAGCCAGCGAATATGCGCGGATTGCGGGCTTCAGAGGAGTGCAGCTGCTCTTCGTCGAGGAGGGTGTTTCCTACCGCGCGACCGATGTCACGATCGGGGAGAGGGATCTTCCTGTCGTTGCCGCACCGCCGCCACCTCCTCCACCCCCACCGGGCGGCGGAATTGAGCCGGGTCAGATCGAAACAGGAGTGACGCTGACGCTGCGCTATCGGATGGTGCACTAGAAACGCGAGTGCCGTCCGTTAGAGGCACGCCTCCAGGTACGGCTGGTCGAAGCCGAACTGCTTGGCCTTTTCGAGCGTGTACGGGCGAAGGCCCATCGAGCGATATTCACCGATGATCTTCCCGTCGGGAGTCTCGTCGAGATACTCGAACTTGAACAGCTCCTGGGTGACGATGACGTCCCCTTCCATGCCGATCACTTCGGTGATGTTGGTGGTGCGGCGCGAACCGTCGCGGAGGCGCTTCACCTGGACGATGAGGTCGACCGAATCCGCGATTTGGCGGCTGATCGCCTCCTTCGGGATCTTGATGTCGCTCATCATCACCATATTCTCCATACGCGCGAGGCACTCGCGCGGGGAGTTGGAGTGAAGTGTCGCCATCGACCCGTCGTGGCCCGTGTTCATGGCGGCGAGCAGGTCGAAGCACTCCGACCCACGAATCTCGCCGAGAATGATTCGGTCGGGACGCATACGCAAAGCGTTGATGACCAGGTCGCGGATGCTGATCGCGCCCTGGCCTTCGAGGTTCGCCGGGCGGGTTTCGAGCGGCAGCCAGTGGGGCTGCTGCAGACGAAGCTCCGCTGCGTCTTC
>JANWLR010000058.1 GCA_025450755.1 Sphingomicrobium sp.
ACCGTCGAACCGCAGCGGCTCGGGCAGGTCCGTTATGATCGTCTTTCCCGCGAGGTCAGCGAGCGTGAGTTGCAGGGTCGCCGGATCGAGGTGGACCGTGACCGCGCTCGTCCTGAACCCGTCAGGTGTAGCGCTTACAAAAACGCTTTTGCGGCGCACCGAGGCGGGCACGGCCCAGCTTGCATCTTCGCCGAATTTCCCGTCCGGAGTGACTCGGACACGAACGATCGACGGTGTCAGCGCAGTCACTCGGGTTTTGACAGACCCGGCCTCCGCCTCAATGCCGTTCGCCAGATGATGTATCGGTTCGGCAGTCGCAGATCCGGAAATGATCGCCGCTCCAAGAGCAAGCACGGCAAGTACGCGCCTAAGGGTCATCCAAGCTCCTCGATCAGCGCCGCGTAGGGGCCGAACGCCTGCCCGCCAACTTCGCCGACGTGTAAGAGTGGCGCTCCGCTGGGCTGGAATTGCACGGGCTGGTCGGTCAGGTTGAACGAGCACCGCAGTCGCTGCCCTTGCGCCGCGCGTTCGAACAGCAGCAGCGCGTCGCCCGATCCGACGATCTCCATCGACCCATGGCGAAGTGCGGGAAAGCGCTTTCGCAGCTCGAGGCATTCACGCGTGAAGTTCAGCATCGAGCCCCATTCGCCTTGCTGGCGATCGACGGCGAGGCGTCCGTGACTGTCGCTGGTCGGAAGCCAGGGTTCAACATGCGAAAAGCCGTGGTTGGGCTCCGACCCACTCCACGGCATCGGCGTACGCGCCCCATCGCGGCTTAGAGTCAGTGGCCAGTTGGCAATCGCCTCGGGGTCCTGGAGCCGGTCGAACGGGACATCCACCTGCGGAAGCCCAAGCTCCTCGCCCTGGTAAAGGATGATCGAGCCGCGGAGCGTGGCCAGGAGCAGCATTTTGGTGCGCGCGAACGTGTCGCGGTGGGATTGGCCGACCCAGCGCGACAGCGCACGCGGCGCATCATGGTTCTCGAATGCCCAGCTCGGCCAGCCCGCAGTCTCCGGCCATTCACGCGCCACCTGGGTAACGAGGGTAGGGGTCAGCTCTCCGGCATAAAGGAAGTCGAAGCCGTAAGCGCTGTTGAGTCGCCTCGACCCGGCTGTGAACGCCTGCATCTCGCCGAGCGCATGATCGCCTCCGACTTCGGCAAGCGTGAAGCGGTTGTCATACTCGTCGGTGACTGCGCGCAGCCGCTCGAGGAACTTCACGATATCCGGGTGCGACTGGTTGTAGATATGCTGCTGGAAATCGAACGGGCGAGTGCGCTTCCCTCCCGCTGCGGCGGGCGGATTGTCGCGCAGCTGCGGGTCGTGCATCGCAAAATTGATCGCATCGATCCGGAACCCGTCGACGCCGCGATCCAGCCAGAAGCGTGCGACATCTAGCAGCGCGTCCTGCACCGCAGGATTGTGCACGTTGAGGTCGGGCTGTTCGCCAAGGAAGTTGTGGAGATAATATTGGCGCCGGCGCGCGTCCCAGGTCCATGCCGGCCCGGAGAATACCGACTGCCAGTTGTTCGGCGGCGAGCCGTCCTGCTTCGAGTCCGCCCACACGTACCAGTCGGCCTTCGGATTGTCCCGGCTTGAGCGGCTCTCCAGGAACCACGGATGCTGGTCCGAGCTGTGCGAATAGACCTGGTCGATGATCAGCTTGAGGCCGAGCTCATGGGCGCGTGCAACAAGGCTATCGAAGTCGGCGAGTGTCCCGAACACGGGGTCGACCGCCCGATAATCCGCAACGTCGTAGCCGAAATCGCGCATCGGCGAGGTGAAAAAAGGCGACAGCCAGATCGCGTCGACGCCCAAGGACGCCACATAGTCCAGGTGTTTGGTGATCCCCGGCAGGTCGCCGACCCCGTCACTGTTCGTGTCGGCGAAGCTGCGCGGATAGATTTGGTAGATGGCAGCGCCCTTCCACCACGGTTGTGTCGTCGTCGCCGACGTCGTGCCACTCACATCCTCAGCGAGCATTGCACACCGCATAGCCGAGCGGCGGCAGCTCAACGGCAACGCTTCCCGGCGCCAAGGCGTTCAGCGGGCAATTTCCGGAAAGCGCGTCGAAATGGACCGACCGGGTCTCAACCCGGACGTTCTGTTTGATCGGCGCGGTCGAGCTATTGAACAATAGCAGCATTTCGCGGCCGGTGCCGGGCTCAAAACGCGACACTGCAAAGAGGCCCGGCTTGCCCTGAGCATAACGGATGAGCTGGAGACCGCGGGTCAGCGCACGATGGGTCGTGCGAATGTGCGCCAGCTTCGAGATTTCGCGGTAGAGCGGGTGCTGCGGGTCAAAGTTCGACTGCGCGGTGGTTGCACCTCTACCGAGCAGCTTCTCCTCATTGTAGCTCGCGACCTTGGACGGGAACATGTCCTGCCGCGAATCCTGGTCGCCGCCTCTTCCGACGAAACCTTGCTCGTCGCCCGAATAGATGGTCGGAACCCCGCGCAGCGTGAGCAGCATCGCGTGGCCGAGCATGTCGCGCTGCAGAAGCTCAAAATCGCTGATCCCGGGATGGAAATGCTTGACCAGCATCGGGAAACGACCGGCATCGTGGTTGCCGAGGAAGGTCGGGAGCCTGAGCGCCGCTTCCGCTCCGCCCTCATACAGCGGGTCGGCCCGAAACAGTTTCGCGAGCTCGTCCGTACCGGCAATCCCCGAAACGACGTCGACCACCGCCCGGGTGAAGGAAAAGTCGAGTACGCTCGGCAGCTTGTCCAGGCGCGTGTTCACAGCAGTATGCGCCGGGTCCATTTCGCCGGTGGCAACTTCGCCGAAGATGTGGAAGTTCGGAATTCCTTTCCTGCGTGCGCACGAAAGCATCGCGGGAACGAATTGCTGCCAGAATTCCGGATTCACATGTTGCGCGGTGTCGATCCGGAAGCCGTCGACACCGTATCCAGTGATCCAGCCGCAATAGATGTCGATCATCCCGCGCACGACGCGCGGGTTCTCGGTGAACACGTCGTCGAGGCTGCTGAAGTCCCCCAACGTGCTGGATTCGCCCTGAAATGTGCTGTTGCCGCGGTTGTGATAGTAGATGGGATTATTGAGCCAGGCCGGCCGCTTGATGTCGCGCTCCGCTGGCGGGACCACCACTGTATAGGCGTAATTTGGATCGGTGAGCTTCGCGAAATTCGCCGCCGAGCCATCGCGTTCGCCGGTGAAACCCGGGTTGATCGGCTTGCCTTCAATCCCGCCGCGCCTCTGATAGGGATAGTCGGCGACGCTGCGATAGGGGCAGTCCTCCTGCACCTTGCACTCGGCAAGCTGAATCACATCGGCGGTGTGGTTGACGACGATGTCCATGTAGAACTTCATTCCGCGGGCGTGGACCGCGTCGACCAATGCCTTGAAATCTGCGTTGGTGCCGAAGTGCGGATCGACCTGGGTGAAATCGGTGATCCAATAGCCATGGTACCCGGCGCTCTCGTGCCCCGGCGGTCCCTGGACTGCCTTGTTCTTGAAGATGGGAGCGACCCAGACCGCGGTCGCGCCAAGGTCCTGGATATAGCTTAGGCGGCTCATCAGGCCCTTGATGTCGCCGCCGTTGTAGAAGGCTTTCGACGTCGGATCGAACCCCGTTCTGAGGCGGTCGCCCGTGAGGCCGCCGCGGTCGTTCGACGGATCGCCATTCTCGAACCGGTCGGGGAGCAGGAAGTAGATCACCTCGTCCTGCGGCAGCCGGGCGCGATAATTGGGCGCCGCCGCTCTCGCGTCAGCGCCGCAGGTGAGCGCTAACAGCAACGCGCTGCCGATCAGACCGACGCACTCAAGCCGCTTCCTCACTGTTTCTCCTTCACTTTGTCGCCGACCATCGACGCGACGAACTCACGGTGTGCCGGGAGGCTCGAAGCCCTGAGGCGGTAGCTTTCCGCGAGACTCTCGAGGAACGGGCCGATGTCTTCCCCGGGGACGTTGTCGGCAAGCGGGGACCAGCTTTCGGGCGTGATGCCCTGGCCGATCATCACCTGTCCCCAGCTTTCGTCGAGAAACAGTTCGTCTTCCTCGCGCATGAACAGCCCTGCCTCGCGGAACAGCTCAATCTTCTCGAGCAAGGAGTCGGGCAGCTCCATGTTCTTGCAATAATCCCAGAACGGCCCCTCGCGGCGGTTGGCGAAATAGTGGAGGGTGATGAAGTCACGGACACGGGCCCACTCGATCGCGGACAAGCGGTTGAAGGTCTCGCGCGCTGTAGCCGTCAGCGCGAGGTCTCCAGGAAGCACATTGAGGAGGCGTGCGACTGCCGACTGAACGAGGTGGATGCTGGTCGATTCGAGAGGCTCCATGAATCCCGCCGCGAGGCCGAGCGCCAGGCAATTGTGGGTCCAGAATGTCTCACGGCGCCCGCTGGTGAACTTGATCGGCCGCGGGTCGGCGAGCGGCGCGGCGTCGAGATTGGCAAGGAGGGTGGACGCCGCTTCATCGTCGGAGATGAACTTGCTGCAATAGACGTGGCCATTGCCGGTCCGGTGCTGCAGTGGGATGCGCCACTGCCACCCGGACTTGTGCGAAAGCGCCTGCGTATAGGGCCGGAATGCGTCGCTGGACTCGCATGGCACCGCAAGCGCCGAATCGCACGGCAGCCACTTGCTCCAGTCCTGGTATTGAACCCCGAGCGTTTTGCTAAGAAGAAGGCTTCGAAAGCCGGTGCAATCGACAAAAAAATTGCCCTCTACGCGGCGTTCGCCGTTCAGCAAGAGCGCCGCAATGTCGCCGCCTTCGCCGTCGCGCTCGACGCCGACGATCATGCCTTCGATGCGACGGACACCGCGCTCTTGCGCATATTCGCCTAGCATCCGAGCGAAGAGCGAAGCGTCGAAATGGTAAGCGTAAGCGAGGTCCGGGATGGTTTTCGTGCCCGCGCTCGTCGACATTCGCTTCAGCCGCGCTGCAGCGATGTTGAAGTTGTAATCGCCAAGCTCGCCCGCAACGCCGAGCGCACGTCCGCGGAGCCACAGCTGGCGAAAGGGGATGAGGCCGACGCCGCGGCCACTGTAGCCAAAGCTATGAATGTACGAATGGCCCTCACCGAGCCAGTCGACGAACTCGATCCCCAGCTTGAACGTGCCGTTGGTGCGCCGAAGGAAGTCGACCTGGTCGAGGCCGAGGCCGATAATCAGATTGTGGATCTGCGGTATCGTGGCTTCGCCGACGCCGACCGTCCCGATCGCGTCGGATTCGACCAAGGTGATCGATGCACGGTTTCCGAGGAAACGAGCGAACGTCGCTGCTGCAACCCAACCAGCCGTTCCTCCGCCGGCAATGACGATATCGAGAGGCGAGGACTGGGGCATCGAACAACAGGAGCGGAAGCCCGGCAGGGATGCAACCCCGCCGGGCCCGCTTCAGATTAGAAACCGCGCTCGGGCGCCGGTGGCGGAGGAGGCGGTGGCGGCGGCGGCGCCGGGCAGGTCGCGGTTGCCAGGATCACCGAGCCATCCGCGCAGGTCTGCGTCGCCGGTGGAGGCGGTGGAGGCGGTGGCGGCGGAGGAGCCGGCGGTGGCGGCGGGGCTGCCCGTTGACCGAACTTGTAGCTCGCTCCGATCAGGAACCGGCGTCCGTAGATCTGATACTTGAGCCAGGAGTTCGGTTCATCCTTGAATTGGAGCGTCGCCTGACGCTCGTTCGTCAGGTTCTGCCCCTGAAGGAAGAGAGAGAGGCCAGAGAGGGCCGAGTCAGGCTGGAAGTCGTAGCCGATCTGCGCATCGAAGACCGTTTCCGCGAGAACATCTTGGCGCTGCAGGGCTCCGCTGAACAAGACGAAATCGCCCGAGAAGCCTGAGCGATAACGCATGCTGCCGCGAATATTGAACCCGTACTTCTCGTAGAAGGCAGTGAGGTTGGCGACCCACTTCGAATAGCCGGGGATGTCGGTCGCATTGCCGTTGAAATCAATGATGTGCGTCTTGGTATAGCCGACGCCGCCGGTGAGCCCGAAGCCGTCAAGCGAAGGCAAGAAGACGTCGAACGGCAGCGTCCCAGCGAGCTCGGCGCCGTACATGTAGCCGCCATGCGTGTTTACGCTGGCGCTAAAGAAACCGATGTTTGTCGGCGGTTGCGTTCCAGCCGGTTTCGGGAAGGGCGTAAAGTCGAAATCTAGGATCGTGCCGCTCGCGATGTAGGTATCGATGTGCTTGTAGAAGGTCTGAAGCGCGATGTAGCCCTTCGTTCCGAAATATTTCTCGATGTTCAGATCGAGTGCTTTGGCCTGGTACGGGCGGAGACGCGGGTTGCCGCCGCTTCCGGACCAGACATTGTGCACCGCATCGTACCCAAAGCTGATATTGTTGGCGAGGTCCGGCATCTGGGGCCGCATATACTCCTTCGATGCCGCGAAGCGGATCACGAGGTCGCTTGGAAAGCGGAAGTTGAGGTTCAGGCTCGGCAGCCACATCCAGTAACGGTCATGTTGGGTGATGTAGATTGAACCGCCAGAGGTCAGATCCGTATGTACCGCCTGGAAACCGATGTTGCCGGTCAGACGTGCGGCACCCAGCTCTGCGTCGAGAGGCGCCATGATGTACGGCGTCCAAACCTTCTCCGTCACATGAAAGCCGCTATTGGGCTGAGTATTGTCGATGTACCGAAGAATTCCCTGCGATTCGACCGCGCGCGGATCCCATGAAAGGATCGGGCCGAACCCGCGATCGAGCGTGAAGGTCGGCTGCAACAGGTCGGTCGGAATCGCAACCTGCACCTGACCGACCGGGGGCGCCAGGAATCCTTCGATCTGGCCCAGCCTCTTGTCGCGGTCGGTGTAGTCAAAACCGACCTTGATCGCCTTGATGAAGCTGTCGAAGTCGCGCTCGATCTCGCCGCGCGCCTCCTTCAGGTCGTCCTTGCTGGTGCGCAGCTTGTCGTAGCCCGCCTGGACGAAATTGCCGCCTGACCAGCCCTCGACATCGGTTAGCACCAGCGCCGGATTGCCGCCATTGTAATTGCTGACATATTCGGGGCCATGATTGGTGTCGGTCCAGGAAACGGTGGCGCAACCATTGGCAGGAAGGCAGGTCGGCGCCGTCTGATCGCGGCCATACATGACGCCGGCCGTCGTCTCGATATGGTGCTCGGTGCGGTCGGTCCGCGACCAGCTGAGATCGGCCATGGCCTTCCAGCCGTTGTGACCATCCCACAAGGTGTTCCAGCCAAACGAATATTGATTGGCCTTATGGTCCGTCGCATAATTTTCGATCAGTGGCAGGCCGGTGGCCGTCGCTGACGTTACCACACCGCCGGACACCGTCGCGTTCGTGATCGAATTGTACGGACTGAACATGAAGGGCATTTCGAAGCCCTTCTGATCGATGTTGTCGATGAAATGCGAATAGAAGCCATCGAACGTCATCGTCAGATTGTCGCTGAGACGACCCTGGATCGTACCCGTCGTTCCCAGGCGCTTGAGCTGGTCGGTCTCGTACCAGGTCTTGACGCCGAACATCGTCTGGGCGTTGCCTGGAAATGGCTGATAACCCCACGCGTTCCAATCGCGCGTCTGATAGGGCTCGTCCGTGTAAGCCGCCGATAGCGCGATACCGAACGTGTCGTGCGCGAACTGGTCGACGAACGTGCCGAACACGCGGAAACCCTTGTCTTTCGACTCCGGGAGAAGCTTCTGGTCGACGTACGCACCGCGTATTCCGACCGCGATGACTCGGTGTCCGTAGTCGAGCGGCCGGATCGTCCTCATGTCGATGCTGCCGACCAGGCCGCCGGCGGTATGGTCGGCCTCGGCGGTCTTGTAGATGTCAACGCCGGCCAGAACTTCCGACGGATACTGGTCAAATTCGACGGAACGGCTGTCATTGGTCGTCGTCTGCTGACGGCCATTCAACGTCGTGGTCGAGAATTCCGGGCCGAAGCCGCGAATCGAAATGAACTCTGCGCGGCCGCCTGACGTGCTCCGTTGCGCTGCAAGGCCAGGCAGTCGGGCAATGGACTCGGCGATGCTGTTATCCGGCAGCTTGCCGATATCTTCGGCGTTGACCGATTCGACAACGGTCTCCGAATTCTTCTTCTTGGCCGTAGAGCTGCGTAGCGCCGCGCGGAAGCCGGTGATGACGATCGTGTTTTGTGCGTTCTGATCCTGCGCTGTCGCCGTATCGCCAGGCGTTCCCGCTGCCGGAGCCGGCTGCGTTGCGGCACTTGCAGCCCCCGTGACCGCGACACTGGCGCCTTGTGCATCCTGCGCCAAGGCCGGCGTTGCATACAGAACCGAAGCAATAGCAAGCTGGCTCGCCGCCGCCCCGAGAAGCGAACGCGAAGAAATGCTCGTCATCAATCAATCCCCCTCAAGCGGCCTCGTTGGCCGCACAAATTTCGGCGGGGGCTGCGAAACCCCTCTCCCGCGATCAGGGATATCAGAGCTTTGCGGGGGCGAAACGTCCCCTGACGGCTATACATACGTATTCAGCACGCTAAGAATCCCCCACAGGATGATGCAGAGGCGGCCGACCTCTTTCGACATCGCTGCGCTGGCTGGGGTTTCACAGCCCACGGTGTCGCGCGCTCTTTCTGGCAATCCCTCGGTCAGCGAGGAGACGCGCCGCCGGGTCCTCGAAGCTGCCGAAAAGCTTCATTACAAGGTCGACAAGAATGCCTCGGGCCTCAGGCGGCAGCATTCGAAGACGCTTGCCTTATTGTTCTTCGAAGAATGGCCCGATGGCGCGTTGATCAATCCCTTTTACCTGTCGCTTGTCGGACCGATGGTCCGCCGCTGCGCCCAGCACGGCTACGACCTATTGATCTCGTTTCAGCAGCTCTCATCCGACTGGCACGTCGATTACGAAGACAGCCGCAAGGCAGACGGGATCATCCTCTTGGGCTACGGCGACTATCTCGAATATCGGCCGAAGCTGGAGCAGCTAGTCGCGCACGGAGCACATTTCGTGCGCTGGGGCAGCGGAGGTGACGGCAAGATCGGAACCACGGTCTCGTCGGATAATGAGCAGGGCGGGTTCGACGCGGCGACTCATCTGTTGCAGCAGGGATGCCGAAAGATCGCGTTCATCGGCACCGCCGGGCCGGGTTTCCCGGAAGTGAATGAGCGCTGGAGGGGTTTCTGCCGGGCGCTGAATGCAGCAGGCATCGCGCCGGACGAGAGCCTGCGCATCGACGCCGACCCGAGCGAAGACAAGGGGCGTTCGGCGGCTGAGCAACTCCTCCGGCGCGGAGTGAAATTCGATGCGATCTTTGCCGCGAGCGATGTCGCCGCCATCGGAGCCATGCACGCGCTTCAACATGCAGGCCGCGGCGTTCCCGAGATCGCGGTCGTGGGCTTCGACGACATCCCCGCGGCCCGTCTTGCAAGTCCGCCGCTCACCACCATCACCCAGGACGCGCGGCAGGCGGCCGAAGCGCTGATTGACACTTTGCTCGATGCGATCGAGACGGGGTCAGGAGAGGACAAGGTTCTTCCGGTCCGGCTAACGGTTCGGGAGTCGAGCGTCCGTCCGTCAGGTCACCACCAGGCCGCGTAGAGCGCGACCAGGATCAGGATCACCCCGATCGCACCGATGTTGAACACGGCCGGCGTCTTGAACGACACGCCTTCTCTCGTAACCCTGTTCGCATCGCCACGCGCCCGGAAGAGCAACGAGCAGACGACCGCGAACGCGAGCGAGGCGGCAAAGACAATCTCCATGCGATGCATGAAGGGAACAGCATTGAGCGCCGCGCTTCCCCCATATTGCGCCGGCAACCAATAGACGAAGCTCAGCATCACCGACGTTATTGCGGCGGCAATTGCCCCCGCTTCGGTCGCGCGCTTCCAGAACAGGCCGAGAAGGAAGATCACGGTAATGCCCGGTGTGAAGAAGCCTGTGAACTCCTGGATATATTGGAAAGCCTGGTCCGACTTGCCGAGCAGCGGCCTGACGACGGCCAGCGCGATGATAATGGAGATCACCGCGACGATTCGGCCGACGAGAACAAGGTGTCTTTCCATCGCCTTCCCGTCCGGATCGACGCTGTCCTCCGCGCGCGACTTCACGTGCTTCATCTTGGCGTAGAGATCGAGCGTGAAGATGGTTGCGATCGAATTGATCTTGGAGGCCATCGACGCGACGATGGCCGCGACCAATGCTGCAAAGACGAGGCCCAGAAGTCCCGGCGGAAGCAACCGCATCATCGTCGGATAGGCCTGGTCGGGCTTGGCGAGGTCCGGTGCAAGGATGACAGCGGCAATGCCCGGGACGACGAGGATCACCGGCATCAGCAGCTTCAGATAGGCAGCGAAGGTCACCCCTTTTTGCGCCTCGGCGATGCTCTTCGCAGCGAGTGCGCGCTGGACGATATATTGGTTGAAGCCCCAGTAGCTGATGTTCGCGATCCACATGCCGCCAATGAGGACGCTGAGGCCAGGGAGGTTCTGGTAGCGGTCCTTGTCGTAGGCAACATTGCCGGTCGGCTCAAGGATCATGTGGAAATGGTCGGGGACGCGCGCCACCAGGGTCTGGAAGCCGGCGATCACGCCATGCCCCGCACCAATCCGCCCGAGCGTCAGGAACGTGACCACGAGCCCGCCAAAGACCAGCAGGGTGACCTGCACGATGTCCGTTAGCGCAATTGCCTTGAGGCCGCCGTAGAGCTGGTAAGCGAGGGCGAACACACCGAGCGCAATCAGCGCATACGTCTGGTCGACCCCCGCGACCTTTGTCACCGCGATCGAGCCGAGCCAGATAATCGAGGTCAGGTTTACGAAGATGTAGAGCGCCAGCCAGAACAAGGTCATGAGGACGCGGATCGCCTCGCCGTACCTCTGCTCGAGGAACTGCGGCATCGTGTAGATCTTGTTGGTGAGGAAGATCGGAAGGAAATATTTGCCGACGATCAGAAGGGTCGCCGCTGCCATCCACTCGTAGGAGGCGATCGCAAGGCCGATCGCATAGCCGGAGCCCGACATTCCGACGATCTGCTCGGCCGAGATATTGGCGGCGATCAGCGACGCGCCGATAGCCCACCACGGCAGGTTCTTGGATGCGAGGAAATAGTCGGACGTGTCCTTCTCGTGTCCGGCTTTCTCGCGGCTCACCCACTGGGCGAGACTGAAAATGCCGATCGCGTAGATGATGATGACGACGAGATCGATCGTCGAAAGACCCATGCCCGCTCCCCTTCCGAGTGGGCCGGGAGATTAGATCGCACGTGATTGGTGTCCAGCCGCCAATCAGAGCCGGACGATCGTGGCCTCAAAGGGTCGCAAATTCAGCTCACCGCTTATCCGATTGCCGGAGAGCAGATCGCGACCGGACGCCCGGAAACTCGCTGCATGATTCGACAGATTGGCGAGGATCAGCAGATGCTCTCCATCGCTCGAGCGCTCGACGGCGAGGATGTCGCTGCCCGATGGCAAAATGCGCTGGTCGCCTGAGCGGAGGGCCGGATTCGCGGCCCTGAGCTTCAGGAGACGGTGATAATGGTTGAGCAGCGAAGAAGGATCGCCCTGCTCTTCCGCCACCGAGATACCGTCATTGTCTTTCGCGAACCGCTGGGTCCAATAGTTTTTCGGCCCCTTGTACCAATTGGCTTGGCCGGGCGTGTCGGTCCTCGCGCTCCATTCGAAAGCCTCGCGGTTGCCGATGTCCTTCTCATCGGACTTGTACTCGTCACGCGCTTTGCCCCGCATGCCAATCTCTTGCCCATAGTAGATCAGAGGAGTGCCCTGGAGCGCAATGCTTAGAGTTGCCGCAGTCAGCAGCTTTTCGGACGTCATCCCTGGATCCGAAGCGGTCCGCGGCATGTCATGGTTTTCGATGAAGATCAGCTCGTGCTTGCCCGGGGGGACTGCCCGCGCCGTCTTCTCGATCGCATCCACGATCTTCGTCTTGTCGAAACTCCGGATTGCCCCGGCGAGCGGGAAATCGAACACAGCGTTCACTCCGGCCCGGCGCAGGTAATCGCCGCCAAAGCCCCAGTCCCACTGCTCGGCGATGAACTTTAGCCTGGGGTTTGCTTGCCTGAGCTTGGCGAAGATCGGTTTCCAGAAGCCATCGAACAGGTTCGTGTCGATGTGCTTGTTGTCGAGGTCGTCCATCATGTGGTCGAGACGGAACCCGTCGACGCCGTCCGAAAGGTTGCCGTCGCCATCCGGATCGACCCACCGCATCAGATAATCGGCCGCCCATTGCTTGAAGGCGGGCGCGTTCATGTTCACGGTCGTGATCCCGACGTCAACGCCGGGAAAGCCCCTTGCTACCGCGATCCCGAAGACCGCGGACTCCGGTCTGGTGTTGTTGGGCCCGTGAAAGAAAAAGAAGCTGCTGTACCTGGAGGCGGGATTGCCCAGCGCCGACCTGAACCAGGGATGGTCGTAGGTTACGTACTGGAATTCCTCATCGAGGTAGAGCTTCATTCCGAGCGCATGGATGGCGCGGGCGAGGGAGCGGAAGTCGGCCATCGTCCCGTACGCAGGATCGATGCCTTCGGGTCGGTCGGGAAAATAATTGTGATAGAAGGGCGACGGCTGGATCGGGGTCAGCAGGATCGAGGTGACGCCGAGCCGATGGAGATAAGGCAGACTCTGCGTAATTCCCTTAAGGTCACCCTGCCCATCGCCGTTGCTATCGCGCATCGACCGAGTGAAGATTTGGTAGAAGACCTCATTATCCATTCCTGCACGCGCGCCGGCGACGGCAGGGGCAGCCGTATGGAGGTTCGCCGCCGCGCCCGAGCTGGCTGTAGTCGAGGCTGCCAACAGGATGGCGAGGAGCCGCTTCACGAAGCGAGCCGCGCGAAGTCGGGGGTTCGGTTCCAGCGCATCGGCGCCACGCCGCCATCGTCGGGCGGAATCAGATGGGCGATCCGGCGCTTTAGCGGTTCCGGCCAGTCGAGGAAGGTGCTCGGACTGGCAACGCTCGAGGGAATATCGTCGCCGCGCATGAAGCCTTTATAGGCGAGCGCGCGCATTTCGGGCGGCATCGAGCCCCAGTGCGGCATGAACCACAAGGTCAGTAGCGGCCGCTCCTCTTGCGTCCTGTTCGCGAATGCGCCGTGGATCAGGCGCGCATCGCCGATCAGCACGTCCCCGGCTTTCACCGGCACCGCGACCTGGTCGGGATGTTCGGAATAAGCGGCGTTCAACGGATCCTTGTAGGCTTGAATCCCCTCCGAATGTGCGGTGTCGAGATGGTGCAGGAGATGATTGAGACGGTGGGATCTCGGGATCACTCGCAGGCAGCCATTCTCGACGTTCGTATCCGTCAGGTAGATCATCGCGAACAGTTGATGCGCCCGCGGCTTATAGGCACTGTCGTCATCCCAGCCCCACCAGTCCTGATGCCAGAACAGCGGCGGGCCGCCGCCCGGCTTCGAGATCAGGAACCCACCGGTGAAGCGCGGGTCTGTTGCCCCGCAGTTCCGAAGCAGCTCGAGAAGCTCGGGCGCGGCGATCACGTCGGCATATTCAGGATTGTCTGCGAGATGGATGAGCGACCCGTTGGACTTGACCGCGTCTCGGGACTCGGCCGACGCCCGGAACAATGTCGCATGCGCGCGAAGCCGAAGTGATTCCATCAGCGCGGGCGCGAAGGCTCCTCGCGCGTGGATGAAGCCCAGGGCCTCGAGCTCGGCGGCGCGCGTCTTTGGCATCATCCTAAGATAAGCAGGGATCGATCCGTAGTCTGCGCCCGAAAATATGTTGGACCGATGCAAAAACTATTCCCCATTTGACCCATTCCGCAGCCCGTCCTTGCATCAACTCGGGAAAACTATCACAGCCTTGCCATGACGCTTCGTCCGATCTGCGAGCCGGTGGAGCTTCCTCCGGGCAAGGGAGTCATAGCCGAGCGCGTGGTGATCAGGCCGGAGAGCCGGGACCTCGGCCGGTTCATGCACTTCCATGACGTCGCGGAGCTGGTGCTGTTCCGGCGGGTGAGCGGCAAGTTCATTGCCGACGGGCGCAGCCACCGCTTGAGTGACGGTGCGGTCGTGTTCGTGCCGTCAATGCGCAATCACGATTTCGAGCTTGATCGCGGCCCTATGGAATGGGTTCTGGTCCAGATCGACCCCTATATCGTGGAGAGCCTCGGTCTTCAGCGATCGCGGCTTTCGCAACCGTTCTGCGCGTTTCCGGACGAGACTGCATGCGCCCGAATCGATCTTCTTGCCGACTGGCTGCTGGATGCCGCGCAAAGTCAGGATGGCAAGATCGAACGGATTGTCGAGCTCTTGATCCTCACTGCCGCAGAAGCCGAGGTGCGGGACGGTGCGGAAGAGGACTCCGGGACCGTTCATGTGGAACGGCTGCTGCCCGCCCTCGAGCTGCTGCGCGCCGCGCCCGCCGAACCGATCACGCTCGAGGCGGCGGCAACTTCCTGCAACCTCTCCCCGGCCTATTTCTCGCGGCGGTTCCGGCAACTCTTCGGGATGACGTTTAGCGATTATGCGCGCATCTACCGGCTGCACCTCGCCGCACGGCGCCTGCTCACCAGCGGCCTTGCAATTTCCGAAATCGCATATGGAGTCGGCTTTTCGAGCCCCGCACATTTCACACTGCGCTTTCGCAAGCGCTTCGGTATGACGCCGCGAGAGTATCGCAAGAGCGCGCGGGGCCGGGAGGGATCGGGATGAACAGACCGGAAGTGATGGAAAAGCCGCGGCAGTCACTCGCGGCGCTCTGGAATATCTCCTTCGGCTTTCTTGGAATCCAGGTGGGATTCGCGCTCCAGACCGCCAACATGTCGCGCATCTTCCAGTCACTCGGCTCGAGCCTCGATGATCTTCCAGCGCTTTGGATCGCCGCTCCGCTCACAGGACTGCTCGTCCAGCCGATCATCGGCCACTTGTCCGATCGCACGTGGCTCGGAAGGCTCGGGCGCCGAAGACCTTATTTTCTAGCCGGCTCAATTCTCGCCGCTCTCTCGCTGTTCCTGATGCCAATGTCCTCGAGCCTCCTGATGGCCGCGGTCCTTCTGTGGGCGCTCGATGCCAGCTTGAACATCACCATGGAGCCGTTCCGCGCCTTCGTCGGCGACATGCTGCGCAAGGACCAACACACGGTTGGATATGCGGTGCAGACGGCGTTCATCGGGGTCGGTGCGGTCCTTGGTTCAATCTTTCCAGCGCTGCTCGACAGGTGGGGGGTCTCGAACACAATTGCCGGCGGCGGTATCCCGGCGACTGTGCGCTACAGCTTCTGGGCCGGAGGCGCGGCGCTTCTCGCCGCCGTGCTCTGGACCGTGCTGACGACGCGCGAATATTCGCCCGAGGAACTGAACCAGTTCCGCGACGCCGCGGGCGACGATGCGGCCGCCACGCAAAACGTTGACGCGCTCGCCAACCGCAGCTTCGGAGTTAGCATCGTCTGGATTGCAGTTGGCATTTCCATTTTGTTCGCCGTTGTCGAATGGCGCCTCCAAAAGGAGGTTTACCTGCTTGGCGGCCTGCTTATCGCTTATGGCATCGCAAATGCCGCTGGCATCGCGCTCGCCAGGCGCGGAGCAACAGCGAACATGCTGGCCAATATTGTCGGCGACTTCTCGGGCATGCCGCCAATCATGAAGCGACTCGCGCTGGTGCAGTTCTTCAGCTGGTCGGCGCTCTACACCATGTGGGTGTTCACCACTCCCGTCGTCGCGCAGTATTTCTACCATACGACGGACACCAGCAGCGCAGCCTATCAGGAGGCAGGCAATTGGGTCGGCGTGCTGTCCGCGGTCTATAGCGGAGTCTCGGCGATCGCCGCACTCACCTTGTTGCCGTTCCTCGCTAAGAGCATTGGCAAGTCGCGAACGCACACGCTTTGCTTACTTGCCGGCGCTGCCGGTTATGCGAGCTTCCTGTTCACTAGGGACCCGAAGATGCTGATGATCTCGGAAATCGGCATCGGAATCGCCTGGGGGTCCATTCTTGCGATGCCCTACGCGATCCTGGCGAGCAGCCTGCCGCAGCGCAAGCTCGGCATCTACATGGGGTTGTTCAACATTTTCATTGTCGTTCCCCAGCTGCTGGTGGCGACCGTGATGGGTTCGATCATGAAGGCGTTTTTCCCCGACCAGCCGATCTGGACCATGGTTGCGGCAGCGATCGTCATGGCTGTCGCGGCGCTTGCGATGTTGCGGGTGAGACCAGACGAACAAGCCGCGAAAATTGGCTAGCAGCCGGAACATTCTCATCATTGGTGGCGGAACGGCCGGTTGGCTCTGTGCAGCCTATCTCGCCAAGGCCCTCAACCTGATCGACAACCCGCACCTTGCGATCACCCTGCTGGAATCCCCGGACATCGGCATTATCGGAGTGGGTGAAGGCACGTTTCCGACCATCCGCCAGACGCTGCGTTTCCTCGAGATCGATGAGCGGAGGTTCATTCGGGAATCGTCTGCGACGTTCAAGCAAGGCATCTTGTTCACCGATTGGCTGCATGAGCCGCAGCCCGGCAAGCGCCACCGTTTCTTTCACCCGTTCGAGGCGCCCTTCTACTCCGAGGAAACGACGCTCGTACCCTATTGGCTGCTGCAGGAGCCAAACAGGCGGCGCTCCTTCGCCGAGGCGGTCACGATCCAGGACCGCGTGGCCGGCGCAAAGCGCGGTCCAAAGCGCCTGGGCGAGCCCGACTTCGACGGCCCGCTCGATTATGCCTACCACATCGATGCGCATAATCTCGCGCACCTGCTAGCAGAGCGAGCGCGGGAACTCGGAGTGATCCATCTCCTGGGCGAACTCGATCACTCGGACATCGGCAGCGACGGCGCGATCGAAGCTGTCGCGCTGAAAGACGGCAGCAAGCTAGTCGCCGACCTCTACGTCGACTGCAGCGGCTTCCGGGCGGAGCTCATCGGCCGGGCGCTGAACAGCCCGTGGCGCTCGGTACGCGACCGCTTGTTCGCGGATCGGGCTGCGGCGTTGAAGGTGCCCTACGAAAATCCCGATGCGCCGATCGAAAGCTATACGCTCGCCAATGCGCACGAAGGCGGCTGGACCTGGGATATTGGCCTCGCCGGAGCACGCGGGATCGGCTGCGTCTATTCCAGCGACCATATCGGGGACGAACGTGCGCTGGAGATCCTGCGAGATTATATCGGTCCCGATTTCGACGGGAACTCGGTGCGTCTTCTGTCCTTCGACGCCGGCTATCGTGAACGGCAATGGGTCCGCAATTGCGTTTCCGTTGGCCTGTCCGCGGGCTTTCTCGAGCCTCTGGAAGCGACGGGCCTGGTTTTGATCGAGGCGGCTGTCGGCATGATCGCGGAGCTGTTCCCGCACCAGGGGCCAGTCGACGCGCCCGCGCGTCGCTTCAACCAATTGATGACCGCGCGCTTCGAGAACATCGTGAAGTTCCTCAAGCTTCACTATTGCCTGTCGCGCAGGCCCGAGCCGTTCTGGCGCGAGAATTCGGACCCTTCGACCATTCCCGAGGAACTGCGGGAGCTTCTGGCCCAATGGCGTTACCGCCCTCCGGGGCGGTTCGATTTCATCCTCGACGTCGAATCCTTTGCTTTCTTCAACTATCAGTACATTCTCTACGGGATGGAATTTCAAACCGACCTCTCCGCCGGTCGGTCGGATTTTCCGAAGGTCGCCGCCGCCGAGAAACTGTTCGACCGAATTCGTCTGTTCGGCGAGAAAGCGGCGCATGATCTGCCATCGCATCGTGAATTGGTGAGGGAACTGACGGCGCTCTGATCAAGCGCGAACGAACAGGCTCTTGAGCCAGATCGGAGCGCTTCGCGAGGCCCGCCTCCAATCGAGATCGTCAGCATTGGCAGTATAAGCCCAGGGATTGATGGTTTTCACCTTTCCGGCGCGGAAATTCTCGGGGCTGCCGGTTACGAGTACCAGCCCGTGCTGAAGGGCCGTCGCGGCAAGAATACCGTCGCGGAAATCGGCGTAACCAAGGTGCGCCCAGCTTCGAATCACCGAGTCATCGATCGCAATGATCCTGCCTTCGAAGCCGGGTCGAAGGCGCATCTCCATCCAGTTGCGAATGGCGGTGGCGGCAGGTCTGTCCTTGCGTTCGAGGAGGCGGGTCCCGTTTTCGAACTCGATCATCGTGATTGCCGATACGAAGAGCGTGCTCGGCATTTGATCGGCCGCCCATTCAAACAATCGCCCCTCGGAACGGCCGGGATCGTGGTCGCGGAGCGCCCAGATCACCTCGGTGTCGAGCAGGTGCACGTCAGGACCGTCGCGTCCACGGTCCCGCCGACCGCCAATCGGGCTCGACGGCGATGGGCTCCGGTGCTGCAAGCAGGTCGGAGACCGTGTCGGACTTGCCGACAAGGTGGCGATAGGCGTCGATGCTCAAAAGCACGTGAGTCGGTTTTCCGCGGTCGGTAACGAACAATGGCTCGTAGATCGCGAGTCGCTTTGCCCGGCTTACATCCTGGTTGAATTCGCGGCTCGTGAAGCTCTTCAAACTGGCCTTCCGTTCCTGCGGTCTTGCAATGTTCCATCTACTTGAAATGTAGGTACGTTACTACTTCGTGGCGCGATCGCAACAGAATTTGCAGCCGACATCGAAATCACCGGTTCGCTTCCAGATAGTGGTTGTGCCAGGCAGCTTTCCTCGCCCTGATGACCATTTGCGAGTGCGCTGAACCGCGCATCATTTTCTATTGGAGCAGGCAGGTTCAATGACGAGCACCAGCACATTTTCCGACCGGCGGGGCGTGTGGGCGTTCTTCCTCGGCGTGATCATGGTGGTCGGAGGCGTCCTCATGCACGCGCCGATGTTCCTGATGGGCCGGCACAATCACTTCATTTTGGCTGGCATGCCAATCGGCTGGGACATGGTGCTCGGAATGGCCGGGATCGTGGCCGGTTGCGGAATCGCTGCTTACGGGCTGCTTCCGAGGAATATCGCGCACCAAATCGCCGCATCGCAGGACATCGTTGTTACTCCACCAGAAGATGCGCCGCTTGGACGTGCCCATTGGGGCCTCATGTCCGTGCTCGTGATCGCGTTGATCATCGACATCATGAAGCCCGCGACTCTCGGCTTCACCCTCCCTGGAATGATGTCCGAATATCATGTCGACAAGGCCAGCGTTTCAACCTTGCCCTTTTCGGCGCTGGTCGGGACCGTAATGGGCTCGATCATCTGGGGGGCGCTTGCCGACATCTACGGACGCAAGGCCACGATCCTGCTGTCAGCTGTGATGTTCGTTGGAACGTCGATTTGCGGCGCGATGCCTTCGCTCGCGTGGAACGTCGGCATGTGCTTCATGATGGGTGTCGCCGCAGGTGGAATGCTGCCTGTCACCTATGCCCTTCTGGCCGAGATGATGCCCAGTAAGCACCGCGGCTGGGCGCTTGTGCTGGTCGGCGGCCTCGGAGCGGTCGGCGGCTATTTTGCAGCAAGCACCTTCTCGGCGCTCCTGCAGCCGTCCCTCGGGTGGCGAATTCTGTGGATCCTCAACCTGCCGACGGGTCTATCGCTCGTGCTGCTTGGTGCGTTCATCCCTGAATCCGCAAAGTTCCTGCTGGCACGCGGCCGGAGGGAGGAAGCGCGCGCGGTGATGAAGCGCTTCGGCTCAAAAGCGCGTCAGACGCGGATTGCCGAGCATATTGCACTCGAACAAGGACCCGCCGTCGCCCTCACCGGCCGGGCCTTTTTTGCCAAGCTCTTCGCGCTCAGCCTTGCCGCCATCTGTTTCAGCTTCATCAACTTCGGCCTCCTGCTGTGGCTTCCCGCAGACCTGATGACAAAGGGCTACAGCGTCGGACTATCGAGCAGGCTGCTGGCCGAATCTGCACTCATCGCTTTTCCGACGGTATTCATCGTCGCTTACCTCTACAGCCGCTGGAGCACGAAGTGGTCTCTGGTCACATCGCTCACGGTGACACTCGCCGGCCTTATGGGCCTATTGTGGCTCGAGCTAACCGGGGCGGGAAGCCCGGTGTTGCCGGTCGCGCTGCTGATTATCGGAACCAATGCGCTGATCGCGATGCTCCTGCCCTACACGGCCGAAAGCTTCCCGCTACGCATCCGCGGCCGGACGACCGGAACGGTCGCGGCCTGCACGAAGGCTGGAGGAATGCTGGCCCAGCTGCTCGCAATGTTGGCGTCGATTCCGCCACTCGCAATCGTGTGTTTGGTCATCATCGTTCCGACCGTCGCCGCGGTCTTTCTCGTCGGCTTGTTCGGCAAGGAGACCCGTGGCCGGGATCTGCGTGAGCTCGATCCAGACGGGCACACATTTGCAGCGACAGGGATCTAGGCCAGTCCTTCAGTGCTCGAAATGTCACTCGGAAATCCCCGCGCTTTGTCACCACGATGCTTCGGCAGTCCCCCGGACTGCCGGATGGTGGTGATCCCAACGGGACTCGAACCCGTGTTTTCGCCGTGAAAGGGCGACGTCCTAGACCGCTAGACGATGGGACCGGAAAGCGGCTCGCCGGTTAGGCGAGGGTCATTTCCGGGTCAAGCGAGTG
>JANWLR010000059.1 GCA_025450755.1 Sphingomicrobium sp.
ATCGCATCGCTCTCTCTTGCTGGTACCGGCCTGCGCTGGTCTAAGCGGCAGCCAATCATCTGGAGGGACGATTGGCGCGCGCAGACCAGCCCGTACGAAAGGTCATCATCACGGGCGGCGGCACTGCCGGCTGGATGACCGCCGCCGTGCTTTCACAATGGCTGAGCCAGGTGGAGATCAAGCTCGTCGAATCGGACGAGATTGGGACCATCGGGGTTGGCGAAGCGACAATTCCGCACATTCGCAACTTCATCGGGCTCGCGGGTATCGATCCGCTTCGGTTGATGAGCGAGAGCAAGGCGACGTTCAAGCTCGGCATCGAGTTCGTAGACTGGGGAGCGCCGGGTGAGCGCTACACTCATGGCTTCGGCAAGATCGGCCGAGACATGCTGTGGCTTCACCCCCACCACGTGTGGCTTGCCGCACGGGAGCGCGCGCACGCCTCAGTGAAGCCGTTCGGCAAATTCTCGATCAATTGCGTGGCGTGCGAGAAGAACAGATTCGATTTTCCCGATCGCCGAAATCCCAACTCGCCGCTCGCTGATCTCGACTATGCCTATCATTTCGATGCGTCGCTGTTCGCGCGCCATCTTCGAGCCGAAAGCGAAGTGCGCGGAGTCAAACGGATCGAAGGCCGGATTGTTGAGACCGCAAGGGATCCGGAGTGCGGATTTGTGGATCGCGTCCGCCTCGCCGACGGTCGCGAGATCGACGGCGACCTGTTCGTCGATTGCTCGGGCATGCGCGCGCTGTTGATCGGCGATGCGCTTGGGATCGGATACGAGGACTGGAACCAGTGGCTGCTCTGCGATCGCGCGCAGGCAGTGCCGTCGGCAAGCGTTTCGCCGCTGCTTCCTTATACCCGATCGACCGCGGGGAAGGCCGGTTGGAAGTGGCGCATTCCACTGCAGCACAGGATCGGCAACGGTTACGTCTATTCGTCGCAGTTGATTGGCGAGGATGAGGTTGCGGAGACTTTGCTGGCGAACCTCGACGGCGAAGCTCTCGCAGATCCTCGTCCTGTTCGCTTCCGGCCCGGGCGAAGGCTCATTTCGTGGGAGAAGAACGTCGTCGCCATCGGGCTTTCATCGGGCTTTCTCGAACCGCTCGAAAGCACGAGCATCCATCTGATCCAGACGGCGGTGCAGCGACTGCTCCAATTGTTTCCGGCACAGGGCTTCAGCGAGACGGATGTTCGTGAATTCAACCGCCAGACGCGTACCGAATATGAAGACGTTCGCGATTTCATCATCGCTCATTACAAGGTGACTCGCCGCACCGGCGACCCGTTCTGGGATCATGTCCGAGCGATGGAAATCCCTGATAGCCTTCATGAACGGCTCGAGCTGTTTCGCTCGTCGGGGCGGTTCTTCAGGCGCGGCGCCACTGAGCTCTTTTCAGAGGAGAGCTGGGTACAAATTACGATCGGACAGGGCCTAGAAATGAAGCCTGATCCGGTCACCAGCTTCGTTCCGACCGAAGAGCTACTGACCTTTCTCGACGAGATTGCGGCGGTGATCGAGGACAATGCCGACCGAATGCCCGACCATGGCGAGTTCGTTCGCGGGCTTCCGCCGGAAAGCGCGACCCAGCAGCCCCCGTCGACCGAGAATTTCGGATTGCGCAATCCGCGCCGAGCGACCGTGCAGTGAATTCCTCAGCCAAACTTGGGCATCTTGACGTCGGTGGGCGGTCCATTGCCTTTCGGCTTCGAGAGGGCACCGAACCGACGCTCGTTTTCCTGCCGGGCTATGCATCGGACATGGAGGGTACGAAGGCGCTCGCGCTGGATGCGTTCGCGGCGCGCCGCGGCATGGCCATGCTCCGGTTCGATTATTCGGGCACGGGATCGAGCGGTGGAGAGTTCGAAGACCGGACTCTCGCCGCATGGCTCGAGGAATCGCTCGCTGCGATCGACCAGCTGACGAGCGGCCCCTTGATCGTCATCGGCTCTTCGATGGGCGGCTGGATCGCGCTTCACTTAGCCCTGCTTCGCCCAGAGCGGGTTCGAGCGATGGTCGGTATCGCGGCCGCGCCGGACTTCACCGACTGGGGTTTTACGGCCGGGCAAAAGGAGCGCCTCCAGGCCCAGGGTCGAATCGAGGAGTCTAACCCCTACGGCACCGAACCGAGCGTCTTCACGCGCGGATTTTGGCACTCGGGGCAGCGGCTTCTGCTTCTCGGCAAGCCGATCGCGATCGACTGTCCAGTCCGCTTGCTTCACGGCGAGCTGGATGAAGAGGTTCCGCCAGACGTGGCAATTCGGATCATGCGCGCGATTCGTTCAGGCGATGTCCAGCTCAATCTGCTCAAGGGCGGCGGTCACCGGTTGTCGCAGCCACATGAGATTGATGCGATCCTGAGTACCGTCGCCGCGTTACTGGAGCCAGCACCTTGATTCCTTTCCTTCTTGTCGCCGCCGTTGCGACCGCCGCGCCCAAGTCCGCAGCTCCGCCCAAGGCGCTGATCACCGGGACCGTGCCCCGGGCCGCTTGCCCCGATGTCATCACTCCCGACGCGCTGGTCTGCCGAGCGCTCGATGCGGAGAGCAAAGGCGACAACGCCTCAGCCGCCCAGGGTTTCGAGGAAGCGGCCAAGGCCGCCGGCGACAAGGACATTAAGACTGCGCGCATGTACGCGGCCGCTGGCAACCTCTGGATCGCCGCGGATCAGTCAGCGAAGGCGGCGGCCGATATCGACAAAGCGCTCAGCTTGAACGGCCTTGACGGCAAGCAGCGCGGGCAAGCCCTCCTCGACCGCGCCCGGGCCGCCGAGGAGCAGGGCGACCTCACGGCCGCCCGCGCGCGAATGAACGAAGCAAAGGTGACCATCTCCGACGATCCGTTCTACTGGTATTTCTCTGCGGCGCTCGCGCTTCGGGAGCGCGACGGGGGTACGGCCCAGGCGGCGATCACCAAGGCGCTTTCGCTCGCTCCCAGCGATCCCGCCGTGCTGTTCGAAGCGGGCCATGTCGCCGACTTCAACGGCGACGACGATCAGGCGCGAAGCTACTGGATGCGCGCCGCTGGAAGCGATCCCGGCGGCCCAGTCGGCAAGGCTGCCGCCAAGGCCGTCGAGATGCTGGGCGTTACGCCGGTCGTGAAAACCGATCCGGCACCGGCGAAGAACTGACTCAGCCGAGATCGTAATCGATCGTCGTGACAACGCGGACCTTCTGGAAGGGAGTGCTTCCACCCGACGAACCGCAGTCATCGCAATCTTCGCCGTCGCGAGCCGTGACCGAGAAATAGCCTTGGCTCGCGGTCTTGATCCCGCCAACATTCGTACGGCTGTCGCGAGCGAATTGCTCGGCGCTGCTTCGGGCGTTGCGGTTCGCTTCGCCGATCATGTCGGGCTTCAATGCATTCAGCCGTGTGAACGTGTAGCTGATGCTCGTTCCGGAAAGCTCGACGCCATCGCGCAGCAGCTCGGACTGCCGCTCATAAGCGGCGCGGGCGCGCATCACGTCATTGGTCCGTAGCTGGATCGACCGGCTGACGGTCAGCCGCTGCGGGCCAACCGGAGTCCCGTCCTTGTTCTTTGGCTGCTCGCGGCTCAGCGAAACATTGCTGTCCGTGACCTCGTCGGGTTTGAACCCGGCGCGCTGGAAGAAAGCGCGAGCCGCGCGAGCCTGCTCATCGACCGACTGCTGGACCGAACCGAGATCTGTGCCCTGGTGGGAGAAGTTGACCGACCAGGTGGCGAGGTCGGCCGTCACGTCGCGCTCCGAAACGCCGCGTACGGTCACCGTCCTGTGCTCCGCCATCTTGGAGCGCCGGAGTCCGTCGCCGAGCGCGTACCCTGACGTGGTGAGACCGATCGCAAAAATTGCTACCGCGCCCAAGAGGACGGCGCGGCTGTCCTGAAGCTTCTGGATCATGGGATTGGAACCCCAGGCGTTCGTCCGCATATACGAGCAGCCACCGGTCACGATCGCCGGCTTGGGCTACGACGAACCGTGCAATTATAGCGATGAATTGAGTGAGGTGGAAATGAAATTCCTGCATTCGATGATCCGCGTGTCCGATCCCGCACCGACAGTTGCATTTTTTCAACTGTTGGGACTCGAGGAGCGGCGGCGGATGGAGAATGAAGCCGGCCGCTTCACGCTCATTTTCCTCGGCGTGCCTGGCGACGAGGGCGGCGAGGTCGAGCTCACGTACAATTGGGATGAGAGCGGCTACGGCGGCGGCCGCAACTTCGGACATCTCGCCTACCAGGTCGACGATATCTACGAGACTTGCCAGCGGCTGCTCGACAATGGCGTAACCATCAATCGACCGCCACGCGACGGCCGCATGGCATTCGTTCGAACTCCCGACAATATCTCAATCGAGCTGCTGCAAAAGGGCGCAGCGCTTGGCCCGGCGGAGCCTTGGCTTTCGATGGCGAACACGGGCGAATGGTGATGCTGCAGATCGTTCCCGTGCCCGCATTTTCCGACAATTACCTGTGGCTGGTCCACGACCAGGAGAGCGGCGAGACGGCGGTCGTGGATCCTGGCGACGCGCAGCCGGTACTCGAAGAAGCGGCGAAGCGGGGCTGGACTATTGGACAAGTCTGGAACACGCACTGGCATCCGGACCACACCGGCGGGAACCTGACAATCAGGAAAGCCACCGGCGCGCGCATTTCAGGACCCGCAGCTGAGAATATTCCGGGGCGCGACGTCGCCTTGAGCGAGGGCGATGAAGTCCGCCTCGGGAGCCACGTCGGCCGGGTCGTCGAAGTGCCTGGCCATACGCTCGGGCACATCGCTCTGATCTTTGATGATGAGCGCGTGGCATTCGTTGGCGACACCCTGTTTGCAATGGGTTGCGGGCGGCTGTTCGAGGGAACTCCGGAACAGATGTACCGCTCCCTCCAGCTTCTCACTGGATTAGCCGAGGACACGCGCCTTTATTGCGCTCACGAATATACCCTCTCGAATGCACTCTTCGCGGCTCACGAACTGCCCGGCGATGCCCCGATTGAGCATCGGCTGGCAGAGGTTAAGCGCTTGCGAGAAGAAGGAAAAATGACCGTTCCGACAACTGTCGCGAAGGAACGTGAAACCAATCCTTTCGTTCGGGCCACGAACATGGATGAGTTCGCCCGCCTGAGAAAGGCGAAAGACAGCTTCCGTTCATGATCGGTGGCGTTCTAGGACCTTTGCGGGGGCGCAACGAGAACTGCCCAGGGAGGTCGAAAATGCGTCTGATCTCTGTGCTGATGGCGGGCGCTGTGCTCGCCTCGTGCACGACCGGTCCGCCAGCGCCGACATATCGCGCCGCCGAGAAGCAGCGGGAGTTCCAGATGCTCCTCGCGGGCAAGGCTGCGCAGGCGCCGATCAGCTGCCTTCCGCACTATCGCTCAGGCGACATGCGTGTCATCGATGAGGAGACGATCGCCTTTCGAGACGGAAGCAAGCGGACTTACGTCGCGCACATGGAGGGCGGCTGCAACGGCCTCGGAAGCGGGCATTATGCGCTGGTCACCAAGCAAATCGGAAGCGCGGACCTGTGTCGGGGTGACATCGGCCAGGTCGTTGACACGCTCAATGGAATGACGGTCGGGAGCTGCGTATTCGTCGACTTCGTGCCCTACGTGGCGCCGGGCGCCTGATCCAACACACATAGGGAGCCTTAAGATGTACAAGGCAGCATCGATCCTCGCAGTCCTCGCGCTCGCAGCCTGCACCACCGCGCCGCCGACGCCGGAGGCAGCCGTCGCGGAGCATCAGCTCAATTCATTGCTCGCGGGCAAGGTCGCCGGCGCGCCGACGGAGTGCATTCCAACCTTCCAGTCGAATTCGGCTTCGCTGATCGCGCCGGGCGCGGTCGCCTTCGTCCCGAACCCCGGCAAAATCTACGTCAGCAATATCACCGGAAGCGGCTGCGAAGGACTTGCGAACCCACGCTATAGCCTGGTGTCGACCTCGCACGGTTCGAGCTTGTGCCGGGGCGACATCGTCCAGGTCCGCGACCTTCAGACCGGGGTGATGGTCGGCGCCTGCTCGCTCGGTGCGTTCACGCCTTACGCGAGGCCGGGGGCCTAGCGCTTGTAGAGCGCGTCAAGGCGGTCGCCATAGACGTTCGAGATCACGTGCCGGCGGATCTTTATCGATGGCGTGAGCTGTTCGTTCTCGATTGAGAACGGCTCGTCGGCGAGGATGAAGCGCCGGATCTTCTCGATCACCGAGAGATCGGAGTTGACGCGGTCGATCGCCGCCTGCAGCCGCTGATGCAAGTCGGGCGTCCCTACGATTTCAGAATCGGGAACGATAAGGGCAACGAGGTGCGGGCGGCGGTCGCCATAGACCATCGCCTGGGCGATTTCCCCTTGCAGGGTCAGCATGCCTTCGATGCGCTGCGGCGAGACATTGTCGCCTTTGTCGTTGACCAGAATATCCTTTTTGCGGTCGGTTATGACGATCCGCCCCTTCGCGTCGAAATGACCGACATCGCCGGTAGCGAGCCAGCCGTCGCGAAGCACTCGCTCTGTCTCTTCAGGATTGCGCCAATAGCCGCGCATCACATTCTCGCCGCGGACCAAAATCTCACCGTCCTCTGCGATGTGGACCTCACAACCTTTGACCGGCACACCGACCGTATCGAGCCGGATTCCGGCACTCGGCCGGTTGCAGCTGATCACCGGCCCAGCCTCCGTTTGGCCATAACCTTGAAGAAAGGTGATCCCGAGCGACTGAAAGAATGTGCCCACCTCGGGGTTGAGCGGCGCTCCCCCCGAGACCCAGGCCTTTTGACGATTGCCTACCCGCGCGCGGACCTTCTTCCGCAGGGTCAAGGATAGAAGGGCGTCCATCGGCATGTCCCAGGGCTTCAGGCGCCCGTGATATTTGTCGGCGCCGATCTTGAGCGCGCGGGCGAGCAGATATTTGGGGAATCCGCCCTGCCCCTCGATCGATTTCAGGATTCGCGCCCGCAGCATCTCGAACAGCCGCGGCACGACGACCATGATCGTCGGCTGCACCTCCTCGATGTTGGCGGCGAGCTTCTCGAGGCTTTCGGCGTAATAAATCTCGGCACCGAGAGCGATCGGGAACATCTGGCCGCCGCTGTGCTCATAGGCGTGACTCGCCGGAAGGAAGGACAGGAACACCTCATCCTCCCAGCCGAAGTCGGTCGAGATGATGTCGGTGCATCCTTCGAGGTTGTGCAGGATCGAACCGTGATGGATTTGAACGCCGCGCGGAGCACCGCCGGTGCCGCTGGTGTAGATGATGCAGGCGAGGTCGCCGCGATGGATTCGTGCGACGTCGCTATTCAGCTGCTCGACGGGGGCGTCGCCCGAGGCAAGCTCCACCCAATGATGAGAATTCACCCAATCGGGTGTCTGGCTCGAGCGGATCGGCTCCATTCCGATGACGTGATGGCATTCGGTGGAGGTGAGAACCGCCGGAATCAGATTCTTCGCCAGCTTCTGGTTCGAGACGATCACGGCTCTGGCGCCCGAATTGCCGAGGACATGCGCATGGTCGCGCGTCGTGTTCGTGGTGTAGGTTGGAACGGTCACGCAACCCGCAGCCATGATCGCAAGATCGGAGATTAGCCATTCGGGCCGATTCTCGCTTACGAGCGCGACCCGGTCGCCGGGCTCAAGACCGATGCGCTTCAGCGAGGCGGCGAGCGCCGCGACCTGTCGAGCCGCATACGCCCAGCTGATGGCTCGCCATTCGCCTTCGCGCCTGGCCCAGAGGAACGGCTTTTCTCCCTTCTCGGAAGCGCGCGTCAGGAAGAGCGAGACCAGGTTTTCGAACCGTTCGAGCTGCCGAGCCAAATTCCCCCCGTTCGAGCCTATTGCGAGACCGCAGCGCCCTCGCTTCGAGGATCGGCAGCCCCGACCCAGTTGCCGTCTATCCATTCGATGGCGTTGGCCTTGAAGCCCGCCGGCATCGGCTGGACGCTCTGCCCAAGCGCCTGAAGCTGCGGAATCATGCTCTCGAGATAGGTACCACGCTCGACATAAACCTTGTCGCCGCCGGGCGCGAAGATCATCGGCAGGGCGATCGCCTGCTGCGCGCTCAGGTGCCAGTCGATCACGCCGATAATGGCCTTGATGACCTGCGCGGGGATCGTCGCTCCGCCTGCCGCGCCCAAGGCGAGCCGCACATGGCCGTCAGGTCCCCAGACGATCGTTGGGCTCATCGAGCTGCGCGGCCTTTTGCCACCCTCGACGCGATTGGCGGTCAGGCAGCCGTTCTTGTCAGGTACGATGTTGAAGTCGGTCAGCTCGTTGTTGAGATAGTAGCCGCTGACCGTCAAGCCGGAGCCGAAGACGCTTTCGATGGTCGAGGTCTCAGAGGCGACGTCGCCCCACTGATCCACCGCAACAAAGTGCGACGTTCCCCGCTCGGGGACCGGCGCAGCACGGCAAGTGATCTTTGGAGCAGCCGGCGGATTGCCGGCAACGACATTGGAGATCGTCTTGTCGGGCGAGATCAGCGAGGAGCGGGATGCAAGGTACGCCGGATCCATCAGCCCCGCGACCGGGACGGATACATAGTCCAGATCTCCAAGATACTGGTCGCGGTCGGCGTAAGCGAGCCTCTCAGATTCGGCGATCAGATGCCATGCGGTCGGCGAATTCGGGCCCAGCGCGGAGAGATTGAAGCGCTCGAGCTGCTTCAGAGTCTCGAAAACCGTCGTACCGCCGGAGCTTGACGGTCCCATGCCGCAGATGCGGTAACCGCGATAGGTGCCGCAGACCGGAGCGCGAGTCTTCGCATCATAGGAGGCGATGTCGCCTGTCGTCATTTGCGAGGGATGAAGCGGCGAGCCGTTGACGGTCGTGACGATATTCTGCGCGTTCGCGCCGACATAGAAGCTCTCCGGTCCGCGCGCAGCGATGCCTTCGAGGAAAGCGGCGAACGCCGGGTTCTTCACCAGCGTCCCGACCGGCAGCGGGTTACCCTCGGGGCCGTAGAAGAGCGCGCGCCCTTCGGCCGACATGGCTCCCGTTCGGCGGAACTGGTTCAGCGCGTTGTACAGTCGCGGCGTGATCTTGAAGCCGTCGCGGGCGAGGCGGATCGCCGGCTGGAACAGCGCGCTCCAGGGCAATTTGCCATAACGCTGGTGCGCCAGTGCCATAAGCCTCAGGTTGCCCGGTATCCCGACGCTCTTGCCACCGGGAATGGCTTCGTCGTGCGCCATCGGGTGACCGTTGTTGTAGAACCAGCTTCCCGTCGCCGCATGTGGGGCTGTCTCGCGGCCGTCGATCGTCACCGCCGCGCGGCCGCCTTGCGAATAGACCAGGTAGCCGCCGCCCCCGATGCCCGAGCTTTCCGGCTCGACGACGTTTAGCGCGAGCAGTGTCGCGAAAGCGGCATCGGTCGCGGTGCCGCCTTGGCGGAGAATCTCGGCGCCAGCTTCGGCTGCGCGCGGATCGGCGGCGCTGACCATGCCCTTTGCGGCGACCGGTGCCGAGTGAATTGGACTGGCACAGCTTCCGAATGCGAAGGATGCTGCAATGAGGGGGAAATGACGCAGACGCATTTTCGGCCGCTAGCCCGTCCCGACCGCCTCGGCAATGCTCGCCATGCCTTCCTTGTCCAGCCTTCGGGCCAGGCCTCGCGCAATCCGCGCCGCGATCCCCGGACCTTCATAGACCATCGCAGTGTACAGCTGGACCAGGCTCGCTCCGGCGCGGATGCGCTCCCAGGCGTCATCGGCCGTCGTGATTCCGCCGACGCCAATCAGGGGCAACTCGCCGCCGGATGCCGAGCGAAAGCCCCGCAGCGCCTTGACCGCCAGCTGCTTCAGGGGGGCGCCCGACAAGCCACCGGCCTCGTCGCGATATTTCGACTTGAGAAGCGGCCGCGAGACGGTCGTGTTGGCGACGATGATCGCGTCGATCCCATGCTTTATCGCGACGCGCACGATCTGGTCCGGCTCGCCTTCACCCAAGTCCGGCGCGACCTTCAAAAAGATGGGCGGCCCGTTGGGCTCGCGCGCCTCCTGCACCGCCGACAACAAGGCCCGCAATGAGCCCTCGTCCTGAAGCTGCCTCAGGCCCGGCGTATTGGGCGAGCTGATGTTGATCGTGAGATACTTGGCGACCCGGGCCATTGCCTTCACCCCAGTGACGTAATCGGCAATGCGGTCAGCGCTGTCCTTATTGGTCCCGATGTTCACGCCGATGATTCCGGGCAGGTGCATGTCTTCCATCAGGCGCGCGTAAGCTGCGGGTTGGCCTTGGTTGTTGAAGCCCATGCGGTTGATGACCGCCCGGTCCTTCGCGAGCCGGAATAGCCGCGGCTTCGGATTTCCTTCCTGCGGCTTGGGCGTGACCGTGCCGACCTCGACAAAGCCGAAGCCGAGCGTGAGCATCTGCTCGGGGACCTCGCTGTCCTTGTCGAAGCCGGCGGCGAGGCCGACTGGATTGGGGAATTCGAGGCCCGCGACCGTCGTCTTGAGCGACTCTGGAAAATCCGGCGGCCGGTGCTGCCGCATCAGTTTCAACGCTTGGATCGTCAGCCGATGCGCCCGCTCAGCATCGAGCGCGAAGGCGAGCGGCCGAATGAGCGGGTAGAGGAGCACGGCGCTCGTGTGTCATCGCGAGAGCGCCTAGGCAAATCTCCGGAGTTGAGTTTCAGCCCGCAACGCACTAAATTCGGAGCGGAAAGGTCCGAATTGCGTTTGGATAGACAGTGCGACTGAGCCATCTTGCCGATTATGCGGTCGTCCTGATGACCGCCGCCGCCCGCCGGCCCGCTGGCGCGCGCCTTAGCGCGACCGAGCTTGCGGCAGAGACGGGAGTTCCGCTTCCCACCGCGCAGAAGCTGATGGGTCAGCTAGCGGCCTGCGGACTCCTTCTGAGCATGCGCGGAGCGGCGGGCGGCTTCTCGTTGGCGAGGCCCGCAGGCAAAATCAGCCTCGCCGACATCGTCGAAGCGGTCGAGGGTCCGATCGCGCTCACCATGTGCTCGGACTCGAACAACCATGAGTGTCTGCTCGATGCGCATTGCCGGGTGAAACCGCACATCGGAGTGGTCGGCCGAGCGGTTCGCGGCGCGCTTGGCGCAGTGCCCCTGACGGAGCTCGCGCGATGAACGAGGCCGTCAAGAATCGCGAGCTCAAGGACAAGATCGCGCAGGATTATGAGTGGGGCTTCAGCACTGAGGTCGAACAGGAGTTCGCGCCCAAGGGTTTGAGCGAAGACACGATCCGCTTCATCTCGGGCAAGAAGAATGAGCCCGAGTGGATGCTCGACTGGCGGCTCAAAGCCTTTCACGCCTGGCTCGACATGGAGGAGGTCAGCTGGGCCAAGCTCGACATCCCGACGATCGATTACCAGGACTCTTATTATTACGCAGCGCCCAAGGCGAAGCCGAAGCTCGCGTCACTGGACGAGCTCGATCCTGAAATCCGGCGGACCTACGAGAAGCTTGGAATCCCGATCGAGGAGCAGAAAGTGCTCGCCGGAGTCGAAGGCGCAGCCAAGGTCGCAGTCGACGCGGTGTTCGACAGCGTCAGCGTCGCGACTACCTTCCGCGAGGAGCTCAAGAAGGCCGGCGTCATCTTCCTCTCCATCTCCGAAGCGATCCGCGAGCATCCGGAGCTGGTGAAGAAGTATCTTGGTTCGGTCGTCCCGCAGCGCGACAATTATTTCGCCTGCCTCAACAGCTCGGTCTTCTCCGACGGCACCTTCGTCTACGTACCCGAGGGGGTCCGCTGCCCGATGGAGCTATCGACCTATTTCCGAATCAATGCGGAGAACACCGGCCAGTTCGAGCGCACCTTGATCGTCGCCGACAAGGGCGCATACGTCTCCTACCTCGAAGGCTGCACCGCGCCCATGCGCGACGAGAACCAGCTTCACGCCGCGGTGGTCGAGATCTTCGCCCACGAGGACGCGGAGGTGAAATACTCCACCGTCCAGAACTGGTATCCCGGCGACAAGAACGGCCGCGGCGGGATCTTCAATTTCGTCACGAAACGCGCATTGTGCAGCGGCGATCGCTCAAAGGTCAGCTGGACCCAGGTCGAGACCGGAAGCGCGATCACCTGGAAGTATCCGAGCTGCATTTTGAAGGGCGATGGAAGCGTCGGCGAATTCTACTCCGTCGCGCTGACGAACAATCGCCAGCAGGCCGATACCGGCACCAAAATGATTCACATCGGCGCCAACACGCGCTCGACCATCGTCTCCAAGGGCATCAGCGCGGGCCGTTCGAACAACACCTATCGCGGGCTGGTCCGCGTCCTCCCGCGCGCGGAGAACGTGCGCAACTTCACCCAGTGCGATTCCCTCCTGCTCGGCAGTGACTGCGGCGCGCACACCGTGCCCTATATCGAGGTGAAGAACCCGACCGCGACGATCGAGCATGAGGCGACGACGTCGAAGATCAGCGAGGACCAGCTCTTCTACGCGATGAGCCGCGGTTTGGATCAGGAGGCGGCGGTCGCGCTGATCGTCAACGGCTTTGCACGAGAGGTGCTAAAGCAGCTCCCGATGGAGTTCGCTGTAGAGGCGCAGAAGCTGCTCGGGATCAGCCTTGAGGGGAGTGTGGGATGACGATCGATACAGACGAGGTGACCGCTTTGTGCCAGCTCTGCGAGGAACCTTTTGTGATTGGCGATGCCGCTAATCTTCCGGCGAGCGACGATGATCTGCTCGACCGCCTTTACAAACCTCTAGTCATGGCCGCTCAAGCGAATAGGGATCGGAGCTCCTGAATGATGCCGTTGTTGTTCCTTGCCGCGGTCTCTGCCGATCTCGACGCGCTCGACCAGGCGGTGGCGCGGTGCGACCGAAGCATCGCGAACCCCGCGTTCTCGGGCGAGGCAGCGCGCCGCAGCTCGTTCCTGCTCGACTCCTACAAGGAGCAGGAGGCAATCGTCGCCGACCGTCTCGCGCTCGCCGACCAGCAGCGCGCGCTCCGCGAAGCGACCGACATCAAACCCGCGGAGGTCAAGCAGACGCAAAAGCAGCTCGACCTCCAGCAGGCGGCGATCGACGATCGCCAGAAGGCACTCAACGACAAGCGCCTGCTCGAGGGAATCCGCGACGATGCGACCGATTCGATGCGCCGTTACTTCCTGATGAATTGTCCGGCCGGTGGAAAGGACATTGCGCGCTGATGCTCGACATCACGAACCTCCACGCGACCGTCGCCGGCAAGCCGATCCTGAACGGCGTGTCGCTGCACGTCCCCGCGGGCGAGGTGCACGCGATCATGGGCCCGAACGGCTCGGGCAAGTCGACGCTTGCTTACCTACTCGCCGGCCGCCCCGGCTACGAAGCCACCGAGGGCGGAGCGACGTTCGACGGCCGCGACTTGCTTGCCATGGAGGCGCATGAACGCGCCGCGGCGGGCCTTTTCCTCGGCTTCCAATATCCGGTCGAGATCCCGGGAATTTCCTACCTTCAGTTCCTTCGCGAAAGTTTGAATTCACAGCGGCGAGCGCGCGCCGAAGAGGAGCTATCTGCCGCCGAATTCATCAAGCTCGCAAAGGCTCAGGCACAGCTTCTGGGAATGGACACCGAGATGCTGAAGCGCCCCGTCAACGTCGGCTTTTCGGGCGGCGAGAAAAAGCGCGCCGAAATGGTCCAGATGGGTATCATGAGCCCGAGGTTCGCGGTGCTCGATGAGACGGACAGCGGTCTCGACATCGACGCGCTGAAGGCCGTCGGAGCCGGCATCAACCGGATTATGCGCGCGCCCGACAAGGGCGTGCTTCTGATCACCCATTACCAGCGATTGCTCGACTATGTGGAACCGGACAAGGTTCACGTGCTCTATCGCGGCGAGATCGTGCGAAGTGGCGGTCCCGAGCTCTCCCACGAACTCGAGCGCCAAGGCTATGCGGAGGCGGCAGCGTGACGACCTTCTTTCTCGTCCTCGGCTGCGTCGCGATCATGTTCGCGGCCGCCATGGCCAGCGGCAAGCCCGGCCGAGCGGTCGCGGATACGACGCTGTTGGTCTTTCTGATCGGCCTGATCGTCATCGTCGACCTGGTTCTCAGCTTCTTCGTGGATACCGGAAATGCGGCGTACTTCGCTGCGGTTGGATGTGCTGCCGCGCTCGCGCTCGATTCCGTTTACGGCTTCATGGCCCCGGAACGGCAGAAGCAACGCGACAAGATGCTGCGGCGCCTCATGAAAAGGCGGGCATGACAGCACCCTTCCCGACCCACCGCCAGGAGGAGTGGCGCTATGCCGACCTCGAAGCACTGAAGCCCGTCTGGGAGCAGTTCGCCGAGCCGGTGACGATGACCGTCGCCGCTGGCGAGAGCCTCGAAGAGGTCTGGTTGCCCAGCGCCGACGACGTGCAACTGCGTCGCATCCAGGTCGCGCTTGGCAAAGCCGCGAAGGCGCGAATCTTCGCGCTCAACACAGCGCCGGTTTACGGCCGCATTGAGCTCGAGGTCAGCCTTGAAGAGGGCGCGGAGTTCGAGCTCTTTGGTGCCAACATCGGCGCCGGCCTCTCGACCAACGAGATCGTCACCAACGTCAAGCATGTCGGCATCGGCGGCCGCTCGCGCCAGACCGTCCGTAGCGTGCTGAACGGCAAGGCCATCGGCTCCTATCTCGGCAAGGTCGAGGTCGCGCGCGGCGCGCAGCGGACCGACGCCGAGCAATCGGTCAAGGCGATGCTCCTTGACCGCGGCGCGACCGCGAACTGCAAACCCGAGCTCGAGATCTTTGCTGACGACGTGAAGTGTGCGCACGGAGCGAGCGTCGGCGAGCTGGACGCGATGCAGCTCTTCTACGCGGAGAGTCGCGGCCTCGACCCGGCGGGTGCGCGGTCGTTGCTGCTGGAGGGCTTCGTCATGGGGCTGTGGGACAGCGCTAGCGACGGCGATGCGATCCGCGATGCTGCGCGCGAGGCGCTGCGGAAAGTGGTCGCATGAACGCCCCCACTCGTATCAACTCGGCACTCAATGTGCGTGACCAGTTCCCGGCGATCGAGAACTGGCATTATCTCGACAGCGCCGCGACCGCGCAGAAGCCGCAGATGGTGATCGACGCGATCACGCAGGCCTATTCGCGCGATTACGCGACCGTGCACCGCGGGGTCTACGAGCGGTCAACCGCCATGACCGATGCCTATGAGGGCGCTCGCTCGGCCGCATCCAACCTCATCGGCGGCCAGCCGAACGAGCTGGTTTTCACGCGCGGCGCGACCGAAGCGATCAACCTCGTCGCCCGCGTGCTGCCCAAGGAGGGCCGCAACCGCGTGCTACTCTCGAACCTTGAGCATCACAGCAACATCGTTCCCTGGCAGCTCGCGGGATACGAGGTGGACGCGGTCCCGCTGACCCCTGACGGTCAGATTGACCTCGACGCGGCCGAGAAGATGCTCACCGAGGAGCATCGCGTGGTCGCATTCGCGCACGTATCGAACGTGCTCGGGTCAATTCTCGACGCGAAGTGCGCGGCGAAGATTGCGCATTCGAAGGGCGCGCTGCTTCTGCTCGACGGCTGCCAGGCGGTGCCGCGCCTGCCGGTCGATGTCGCCGCGTTTGGCGCCGACTTCTATGCCTTCTCCGCGCACAAACTCTACGGTCCGACCGGGATTGGCTGCCTCTGGGGGCACTTCGATCTGCTCGAGGCGCTTCCACCCTGGCAGGGCGGCGGGTCGATGATCGACAAGGTGACGTTCGAGGAAACCACCTTCCTCGACCCCCCGGCGCGCTTCGAAGCGGGCACGCCGCACATCGTCGGGGCGGTCGGGCTTCATGCCGCGGTCAATTGGGTCGAGCAGCTCTCGCTCGATGCAATTCACGCGCACGAATGCGCGCTAGCAGCCGAAACTCGCGACGCTCTTCGAAGCATCCCCAGCGTGACGATCTACGGGCCCGAGGACAGCGCCGGAATCGTCAGCTTCAATATCGACGGGGTGCATCCGCACGACACCGCCACCATATTGGACGATGCGGGTGTCGCGGTCCGCGCTGGCCATCATTGCGCCCAGCCCTTGATGCGCTGGCTTGGAATCGAGGCGACTGCCCGGGCGAGCTTCGCGGCGCATAGCGACAGCTCGGACATCGCGGCATTGGTCAAGGGAATCGAACAGGTGAAGCGGGTCTTCCGCGTATGAACGAGGAGCGCAAGATCAAGACCGAGGAGGTCGACGCGGTCGCACCGCCGCCCCGCGCGCGCGTCACCGATAGTTTCGAGCGCAAGAAGGATTATCTCGCCGGTTTCCTGGCGGGAGAGCGACCGGAAGAACCAAAAGG
>JANWLR010000060.1 GCA_025450755.1 Sphingomicrobium sp.
GGGCGCGGTTGGGTGACCGAGGCTGCGGGCTCGGTGGTCAAAATCCGTTCAAATAGCGACAAGCCGCCGCCCATTCCGCCGCCGCCACCAGTGCAGCCGCAGCCCGCCGCTCCGGCACCCCCGGCGGGTCAGCAGCCGACTCAGCAGCCGAAGGCTCAAGAGTGAAGCAGGGGCCCGACCAGATCGCGCTTCCGCTCGACTGGCCGCAAAGCGACTGGGACTCCCGCTTCATCGTCAGCGATGCGAATCGCGAAGCGTTCGAACATTTCAGGGGTTTCAGCATGTGGCCTGTAAGGGCCACCGTCCTGACGGGTCCGCGACGTTCGGGCCGGACATTGCTCGCGCGCAGCTTCGTCGAGCGCGTAGGGGGCAGGCTGTTCGATGAGGCCGACCAGCGCGACGAAGAGGAATTATTCCATGCCTGGAACCAGGCGCAGGACACGGGCCGGCCGCTGGTGATGGTCGCCGACGCTGTGCCACCTTCCTGGGCGCCGCGCCTGCCGGACTTGAAGACGCGGCTTGCGATCACTCCGGTGACTCGCATCTTTCATCCGGACGACAAGCTTTTCGGAGCGCTGATCCAGCTCCATTTCGCCGACCGGGGCCTCCACATTCCGCAGGAAGCGCTTAGGTTCATGAGGGAAAGGCTGCACCGTGATTACTGGACCGCGGAGCGGGCCGTCGAAGCCGTGGACCGGTACGCAATTGCCGAACGTGCCCGCCTTTCGTTGCCGACCATCCGGCGCGCACTGGTCGATTCGCGGATGATCGGCGAAGCCGCTTAGTTTTCACCCGCACCTCATATGAGTGATCCTCTTGGCGGAATCGACCCAGACGGTCACGCGGTCTTCGCGATAATCCATCGTCAGCATCGTATTTGGCGGCGACCAGCGCAGAACCGCTGCATGAGAGGCTCGCTTTATCGCGTTGCCGGTCGAGGCGGTCCCGCTCCTTCCGATGAACTGGGCGGTTCCAGCGGTCGTGCACTTTTGACCAGGAGTGACTCCATGGATTGGCGGATTTGCGGGCGCGTTACTCGCGCAGGCGGCGAGTAAAGCCGGCACGAGGAAGAGCATCCTACGCATCGACCGTTTGCTCCTTAGCGACACGACTCATCTTGAGCTTGCCGTTTTCGATCGCAAAGGCCAGGCGCCCCTCGACCAAGTCCAGCGCATCCTTTCCGAACTCTTCGTAGCGCCAGCCGGAGAGGATATTGAGATTCCTGCGAACCCCGGCGGCGAGGGCTTCGAGGTCGTCAGCTCTCGCGATCAACCGGGCAGCCACTCCCGTCTCCTTGGCCCGGATCTTGAGGAGTAATTTCAACAAATCGCTCACCAGCGCCGCGTCCTTGGTCAGTCCTGGGTGTCTTGGCTCACGATCCGGCAATTCATCAGGCCCCAAGGTTTTTGCGTTGTTGAGTGCGGACATGAGCCGGCCTCCGATGTCATTGGCCCTCCAGCCGGCCGAGAGCCCGCGCACGCGTCCGAGATCGTCCTGCGTCTTTGGGGGGTGGAGGACGATTTCGCTCAAGGTATCGTCCTTGATGATACGCCCCCGCGGCAGATTCTTGCTTCGTGCCTCGACCTCACGCCAGGCAGCGAGTGCCTTCAGCCGCCCGAGAACCGCCGGGTTGCGGCTTGGCAGCTTGAGCCGCTTCCACGCATCTTCCGGCGGGAATGCAAAGCTTGAAGGATCGGCGAGCCGCTCCATTTCCTCGTCGAGCCAGGCGCCACGCCCGGTCTTCTTCAACTTGTCGACCATGCGTGGAAAGACCGTGGCGAGATGCGTAACGTCGGCGATCGCATAGTCGATCTGGCGCTTGTCGAGAGGGCGGCGGCTCCAGTCGGTGAAGCGCGCACCCTTGTCTAGGCTGTGGCCGAGCAGGCTCTCGATTAGGTTGGAATAGCCGATCTGCTCACCGTGCCCGAGCGCCATCGCGGCGATTTGCGTGTCGAAGAGCGGATGGGGAACCTTGCCGGTAAGATTATGGATGATCTCCAGGTCCTGACCGCCGGCGTGGAAGACCTTCAATATATGCTCGTTCCGCACAAACAGGTCGAGCAGCGGCTTGAGCTCTATTCCCTCGGCCTTAGGATCGATCCCGGCAGCTTCTTCAGAGCTTGCGACCTGAATCAGGCAAAGATCAGGCCAATAGGTGTTCTCGCGCATGAACTCGGTGTCCACGGCGACGAACGGCTGGCTTGAGAGGCGGTCGACCAGAGCTTTCAGGTCTTCCGACTTCGTAATCAAAGGATGGATACGCATGAGTCTCGATGGGCTTTAGCTCCGCCCTCGCGGGTTGACAAAAAGGTTCGCGCCAGTGAAGCGCGGCGCGACTTTTTCCACAAATTTTCCGCCGAACGAGCAGCCTTCATCATGCACGTCTATCGCACCCACACCTGCGCCGAACTTCGTCTTAGCAATGTCGGCGAAACGGTTCGCCTCTCGGGATGGGTCCATCGCAAGCGCGACCATGGCCATCTACTGTTCGTCGATCTGCGCGACCATTATGGGCTGACCCAAATTGTCGCCGATGCGGAATCGCCTGCCTTCAAGACGCTCGACCGGCTGAGAGTGGAGTCGGTGGTCACGGTCGAAGGGGAGGTGGTTGCTCGTTCGCCGGAGACGGTGAATCCGAATCTGGATACCGGAGAAATCGAGGTTCGTGCCGGCAAAGTGACCGTGCAGTCCGAGGCCGCCGAACTGCCGATGCCCGTTTCGACCGAGGCTGACTATCCCGAGGAAATCCGACTCAAGTACCGCTATCTCGATTTGAGGCGCGAGCAGGTGCACCGTAACATCATGCTTCGCGCTTCGGTGATCGCGTCGATCCGCCGTCGGATGATCGAGCAGGGCTTCACCGAGTTCCAGACGCCGATCCTGACGTCGAGCTCGCCAGAAGGTGCGCGAGACTATCTCGTCCCGAGCCGCGTCCATCCCGGCAAGTTCTACGCGCTCCCCCAGGCGCCGCAGATGTTCAAGCAGCTGATCATGGTCGCTGGCTTCGATCGCTATTTCCAGATTGCGCCCTGCTTCCGCGACGAGGACGCACGCGCGGACCGCTCGCCCGGGGAGTTCTACCAGCTCGATTTTGAGATGAGCTTCGTCACCCAGGAAGACGTATTCGCAGCGATTGAGCCCGTGTTGTCGGGCGTCTTCCAGGAGTTCGCCAACGGCCGGACCGTAACGCCCGCCGGTGAATTTCCGCGCATCCCTTACAACGAGGCGCTGCTTAAGTATGGGACGGACAAGCCCGACCTTAGAAACCCCCTTCTGATCACGGACGTCACCGGTGAGTTCAAGGGATCCGGATTCGGCCTGTTCGCCGGACTGGTGGAGAAAGGCTCAGTGGTGCGCGCCGTGCCGGCGCCTCGAACTGCCGAAAAAAGCCGCAAGTTCTTCGATGACATGAACGAATGGGCGCGCAGTGAAGGCTTTGCTGGTCTTGGCTACGCAACCCGAAAGGGCGGTGAGTGGGGTGGTCCCATCGCCAAGAATCATGGCGAAGAGGGCATGCACCGGATCGCCGAGGTGATGGGAGTTGGTCCTGACGACGGCATTTTCTTCGCCGCGGGCACGGCGGACGACGCTGCCAAACTGGCGGGAGCCGCTCGCACACGGGTGGCCGAACAGCTCGGCCTTATCGAGAAAGACGCTTTCCGATTCTGCTGGATCGTCGATTTTCCGATGTTCGAGTTCAATGAGGAGCAGGGCAAGATCGACTTTTCGCACAATCCCTTCTCGATGCCGCAGGGCGGCATGGAAGCGCTCGAGAGCAAGGACCCGCTCGATATCCTCGCCTGGCAGTATGACATCGTCTGCAATGGAGTGGAGCTGAGCTCGGGCGCCATCCGGAATCACCGTCCCGACATCATGTACAAGGCGTTCGAAATCGCTGGCTACATGCGCGAGGAGGTCGACTCGAATTTTGCGGGCATGATCAACGCCTTCAAATTCGGGGCTCCGCCGCACGGCGGCTCCGCGCCCGGCATCGATCGCATCGTGATGCTGCTCGCCGATGAGCCAAATATCCGCGAAGTGATCGTCTTCCCGATGAACCAGAAGGCGGAGGACCTGATGATGAACGCACCTTCGGCCGTCATGCCAAAGCAATTGAAGGAGCTTCACATCCGGGTCGTCGACCCGAGCTGACGCGCGATCCATCGCGGGACGAGAAGGCGCAGATGTCGGCCGTTTAGTCGTTGTGTGCGGCGTCAATCCGTCTAGTTTCCTTCAATGGCGATCGAAACACGAGCTGACCATCGCGGCATGGCACATGACGTGAGTTCGGCACTTGCGGCGCTACGCGATCACCTTGCGGAGCTTCAACTTCCGCAAATCGCCTATGGGCGGCGTGCAATCATTCTCCTCGAAGGCTTAGAGGGCGCTGGGAAGAAAGCTGCGCTGAGGCAGGTCGCGGCCGCTTTCGATCCGTGCCACTTTGCTGTGCATTGCACGGAATATGACCGGCGTGAGTCGAGCGAGGGACATTGGCTCGCGAAATTCTGGCGCCAGCTTCCGAGTGCGGGGAATACCAGCATCTTGCTCCGCAGCTGGTACCGCCGAGTCCTCGACGATCGCCTACTTGGCCGCACATCGCAAGAATCGATCCCGCGCGTGTTTGACGAGATCAACGAGTTCGAAGCGCAGCAGCGCGATTACGGGACCTTGCTGGTGAAGTTGTATTTCGATGTCAGCGCCGATGTTCAGGAGCAACGCGTGGCGGAGCGGAGCCTGAGCCCATGGCGTCAGCGCCATGCGCAGGACGAGTTCATCCGTGCCGATAATGCGGCTTACCAGAATGCGCTGGCGGAGCTTAGGGCGAATACGGACACGCGCTGGTCGCCTTGGCGAACGATTGATGCAGACGATGAACAGCAAGCCGCTCTCACGGCGCTGGAGGCGATCGCAGAAAGCTGGTCGAAAACGATGCCGGTCGAGCCGCCGAAATTGGTTCCGGGCGAAGCGGCCTAGTGAGTGCAATGTGTGGCCTGAGGCAGCTTAGCGCGGCGGTTCTGATATTATCGGCTGAATTCATCCCATCGACCGCATTGGCTGGGGGCGGTGAGCCAAAGACGCTGATGGTCGCCGATTTCAACTCGGGCACCAAGCCGAACAATCTGGGCGGCGATTTCGGATCATGGATCAGGGATCCGACTGATCCGATGCAGGGCTGCATCGAAGCTTTTGACGGCACTGACCGATTTGGACCCAGCGGATATGCCCTGCGGCTGATTTACAGCGTCGATTCCGAAAAACCTGCGTTCGGCGGCCTGTGGATGCGCCTGCAGAATCTCAACGCGGCGCACTTCGACAATCTAGCGTTCCGCGCGAGGGGTGATGGCAGAATGGGATTCACGAGTATTTTCAAGGTGGAATTGAAGGATGCGATGGATCAATCCAGCCATTATTACGTGCGCGGCCTAACCGACCAATGGCAAGACATCTCCATTCCGCTGAAGGACCTTCAGGGAACGGCCAATTTCGGCCGCCTCAAAGAGTTCGTCGTGGTTTTCGAGGATACAACGGCCACTGCCAAGAAGGGAGTGATCTACCTCGACGACGTCCGCTTCACCAGAAATGCGCCCTAGCTGGGCGGCGGATAGCAGATCTCAATTACCTCATAGCTTTTCTCGCCCGCGGGCAGATGCACGATCCGTTCGTCGCCGACCTTCGCTCCGATCAGCGCTCGGGAGAGGGGTGCGCTCCAGCCGATCCGTCCCGCCGACGCGTCCGTTTCATCATCCCCGACAATCGTCACCTTACGGCGATGATCGTCCTCATCAGCAAGCTCGACGGTCGCGCCAAAGCGCACCTGGTCGCGGGCCTGCTGCTTGGCGGGATCGACAACCTTCGCATCTTTCATGATCCGCCCGAGATAAGCCAGCCGGCGGTCGATTTCACGAAGTCGGCGCTTGCCATAAATGTAATCGGCGTTCTCAGACCGGTCGCCGAGGGATGCGGCCCACGAGACCGTCTCAACGATCTTGGGCCGCTCGACGGCGAACAGTTCGTCATATTCGGCGCGGATCCGCGCCAAGCCGTTCGGGGTGATGTAACGGTCAACCACCTTTCGGGCGTTATCAGCCCGGACGATCCTTCCCAAGGTAGTGCGACACATGCATCGCCGTTAGTTGCGCACCGGCGCTGCTGCTGCGGATGGAATCATAGACAACGCTGTTTTCAATCACCCGCTGAACATAGGCGCGCGTTTCGACATAGGGGATCGCCTCGATCCACTTCAGCACATCGACGTCACCGCGCGGATCGCCGTAGCGGTCAACCCATTTGCGGACATTGCCGCTTCCCGCATTGTATGCGGCGACGGCAAGCGGAATGCTGCCGTTCCAATTCTCCAGAAGACGTTTGAAGTAAGCCGAACCGATCATGACGTTATAATTGGGGTCGCTGATCAGCCGGTAGCTATCGAAGCCGACTCCGAGCTTGCCCGCCTGCTCGCGGGCGGTCCCTGTCATGAGCTGCATCATCCCCCGGGCACCGGCGTGGCTGACGGCATAAGGGTCGAATGAGCTTTCCTGCCGGCTGATCCCGTGAGCGAGTGACCACAGCTCGCCGGAGACAGAAGCCGATAAGGTCGGATAGGCCTGCCTGACGTAAAAGTCGGACCCTTTCACCCGCGCCATGCGCGCGGTCCATACGGCAAGATCCGGCCTTCCAATCTGCTGGCCGAGTTCCACCGCCAGGTTGCGGTCGGCGTCATTATCAAGCGATTCTGCTAGCGCCCTGACGAACAGCGCCTGCTCGGCAGACCGGCCCTGTTGGCCGAGAATCTTGACCGCCTGGACCAGCCGCCGGTTCTCGAAAGCAGTGCGCTGGAATTGCGTGGTCACATATTGTGGAAGCGCTTGCGGCGGTGCGTTCACCGTTCGGCCGAGCCGTTCGAGAGCCAACTGACCATAGAAGAGGCTGGGATGAGCCGCCGCTCGCTCGAAATAGGAGTCAGCGTCCTTGAAGCGCCCGGCTGCGCGCGCCGCCCGGCCGGCCCAATAATCGCCCTTGGTGAGCACCTGCAGCGACCGGCCGCCCTGTGCATAGCGATCGAACATGGCGATCGCGTTTTCAGGGCTGTTCATCCGATCGAGCGCAATGAGCCCGGCCAGCCAGGCAAGGGTCGTATAATTGTCACGAACTCCCAGCGGCTCGTCGGAAACAGCGGCGCCAGCAGGCAGAGCGTCGTCGATCTGGCTCGAGATATTGTAGGCAGTGCGCCAATTGCGGTCCTGCGCCGCATTGCCGGCAAGCTCGATGAGCATGTCGTAGAAGCGCTGCGGGTCGGCCGGCTTGTATCTAAACTGGTGATCGCGCGCCGCGAGGTCCTCGGCGGCCGATTCGTGATTATGGGCGCGAAGATATCGTGCGCGGTCCATCATCAGACCGGCGTCGCGAGTCGCGGTGCCGATTACCGATTGGTAGCGGCTTTCGGAGTCAGCTGAATCCTGCTGCATGGCAATACGCGCTGCGAACGCCGCTTGCCGCTCCGGACTCGTCATCGAGAGAAACCGCGACGCATCGTCGGGTCTTTTCGCAAACAGAAGGGAGTCCACCCTCCGGTCAGTGTCGGCGCGGGTGAAACTGGCGCCGTATCGAGCCCAGATCGACTGCTCGTCGCTTCCGCTGATGTCCGGCGATGCCCAGGCTTCGCGCGCGGCGCCGAGCGCATCGACCGTTCTTCCGGTTGATGAATAAGAGTCTGCAAGCCGAGCCCATCCATTTCCGGTCTCGGGCTTATTGTTGGCGAAGAAGGCGATGACCCTGGTGGCATTCTCGCCCGGCTGCATCGCTTTTTCTGCCCAGCCGCGCATTGCCGCCGAGTCGGGCCAGCCAGGGTTAGCGATCAGAAAGTCGGCATAGTCGGAGAAACGGTAGCCGCTGCTTTGCCGAAGAGTGCGCCATCGCTCGAGAGCCGAGGTAACCGTCTGGCTCGTATTAGCGGGCGCAGTATAGTTGGTCGGCGCGGCATATTGCGCCGAGCTCGATGGGGCGATGGCCAGCAACACTGGCACGAAGAGAGCTGCACGCCACATGCTGGACATTTTGCAGTCCGCCTCCTTATCAGCCAGTGAACACGGCCAACTTGTCCACAGAAAACCCGTCTAGCGGGAGGTAAGCTCATGTTTTTCGGCTCGATTCCGGCGCTGGTGACGCCATTTGCAGGGGGCCGTGTCGCCGAAGACACGTTCGCCGAGTTCGTCGAATGGCAGATTGCAGAAGGCTCCAACGGGCTCGTTCCATGCGGGACGACGGGCGAAGTCGCCACCCTGAACGCCGACGAGCATCGCGAGGTGATTGCGCACGCCGTGCGCGCAGCGAACGGCAGGGTTCCCGTCATTGCCGGATGCGGGACCTATGACACGGCAACCTCGATCGAACGGATTCGCGCGGCTGCGGACGTCGGCGCGGACGCCGCGCTGGTCGTCGTGCCTTACTACAATAAGCCGAGCCAGGCGGGTCTGGTTGCCCATTTCACCGCCATTGCCGAAGCGTCGCCGCTGCCGATCGTCGTTTACAACGTACCATCACGAACCGTCGCTGACATCTCGGTTGAATCCCTTAACGAGGTTGGGAAACATCCGAGGATTGTCGCGGTGAAGGATGCGACAGGAAATCTCGCACGTGTATCAGCGCAGCGGATCGCTTGCGGTGAGGATTTCTGTCAGCTCTCGGGCAATGATGACATGGCGCTCGGTTTCAACGCCATGGGCGGGGTGGGGTGCATTTCGGTCAGCGCCAACGTCGCCCCGCGGCTCTGCTCCGACTTCCAGAAGGCCATGCGCGAGGGCCGTTGGGACCAAGCGCTGAAGCTCCAGGACCGACTTTATCCCTTGCATGCAGCGCTGTTTACCGACGCCTCGCCGGCGCCGACAAAATATGCACTGTCACGCATCAAAGACAATTTCCCGACCGAGCTTCGGTTGCCACTCGTGGAGGCTTCGCAATCCTCCAAGCGCGCAGTGGACGCTGCGCTCGAGCATGCGGGCTTGATCTGACTTTCTCATGGCCAAGCCGCTCCCGCAGCCCTTCGACAAGCAAAAAGTCGTAGCCGAAAACCGCCGCGCGCGTTTCGACTATTTCGTCGAGGAGCGGTTCGAGGCTGGGATCCAGCTCACCGGTACGGAGGTAAAATCGCTTCGTGGCGGCGAAGGCTCGATCGCGGAGAGCTATGCGACTGCCGACGGCGACGAAGTTTGGCTGATCAATAGCCACATCCCCGAATATAGCCACGGCAACAGGCTCAACCACGAACCTCGCCGGCCCCGTAAATTGTTGCTCAAGAATCGTGAGATAGCCAAGCTGCAGGGAGCCGTGACCCGCCAAGGTCTAACGCTCGTGCCGCTGTCGCTTTATTTCAACGCGGCGGGGCGGGCGAAGGTCGAACTGGCACTGGCGCGCGGGAAGAAAGTGCACGACAAGCGCGAGACGATGAAGGAACGAGACTGGAAGCGGGAGCAGCAGCGGCTGCTCAAAAGCAATGGCTGAGGCGACTCCGCCAGCGCGCTTCCATTGGCTTACGCGGCACATTCCGACCCGCGAGACGATCGACGAATATCGCCTACTGCGACCATTTGCGCCGCATCTTCGCCACCCCTCGTTGTGGCGAATGAGCCGTCGATCAGTACCAAGGGGCGTTGCTGTCGGTCTGTTCGTGGCCGTCATCATCCCGTTCATGCACACGATCATCGCGGTGCTTCTGGCGATCCCGACGCGCGCCAACGTTGCGGTTGCGGCGGTCACCACTTTGGTCGTCAATCCGCTGACCATCCCACCGATGTACTATGCGGCATATCGGATCGGGTCATGGGAGCTTCATCACGATGCCCCGCTCTTGAATCCTGCCGCAGCGGAGCGCTTTTCGGGTGAGCTTAGCCGGGCGCTTTTCTGGGTCCACCATGCTTCCGGGCCGATTGCGCTTGGCATCCTGACCATCGCGGCAATCCTGGCCGCGACCGGCTATTTTGCGGCCGCGCTCGGGTGGCGATTCTGGTCGCGCAGTCGTTGGAATCGCCGCCGAGCGCGCGACTAGTCCATCCAGGGAAATCCCGGCGGCGGCTCGGCATCCCCCGCATTGCGCTCGTCTCTGGTGCGATTTCGAACAACTGATAGGATGCAAGCGTGCTGTACCAGGAGCTGCCCCGCATCGACGAAACTCGGCTCGACGGCTGGGCTCGGTGGCTAGTCCCGGTACTGGCCTCGGCCGCTGCGCTTACGGTGGCGCTCGTTTTTCTGCTCATTGGCTATCCGCTTCTTGCTGTTGGCGCCCTGATAGCCGGAGCAATTGGGGCTTTTATCTTACGGCCCCGGGCAGAAACGTCATCCGTATCCGAGCCACTAGTCAGCGGTCCGGACTATTCGCTCGTCGGCTCGGCGCTTGGACTTAGTCGTGAGCCAGTCGCGCTGACTGGCGGCGACGGCACGCTTTTGGTCGTCAATACGGAATATCGAGAGCATTTCGGGAGGGCGGCGCCGCTCGGCGTCGCCGCGAACGATCAAGCGCGTGACGGGCTCAAGCTCGCTCAATCGATGGCTTGGCGCGACGGGGCGGGCTGCGTCGCTGGGATCGAGACAGGCTCCGGTACCATGCCTGTCGAGGTCGAGCGTGTCGGGTCGCGCAACGATTTGTTGCTCTGGCGTTTCCCGCAACCCCCTCCGCCAGATCCACTGAGCATTGCGGTTCGCCAGATCGAAGGCACGATTGGTGAACGATTAGCGGGCGCCGGCGTCCTCGCCGCAGTTGTAGACGCGAAGGGCGCAATTCTTGCCGCAAACAGTCTTTTTGCCGATCGCGCCATAGATCCGAACCGTCCACTCGCCAAAAATCGTTTGGGTGAGCTCATGGAGATTGGCGAGGACGAGCAAATGCGTCTCGTCGCCGAAGGGGAAAGCGGACAACCTGTCCGGGCTGTCCATGTCCCTGCAGATCCGGCAGACGAAAGCGGGGCTGGCACCTTCCTGCTGTTCGACGCCGGCGGCAGTACTTCGCTGGCCCAATCGTCGAACCTGCAGGCGCTGCTTGATGTCATGCCGGTCGGGCTCGCGCTGGTCGACCGTGACGGTCGCTTCCTGGTGATGAACAGCGCCTTCCGGCAGGCCGCCGGAGTCAAGGGCTCGGCAATGCCTGTCTATCCCGGCGATATCGTCGTCAAGGAAGACAAGGCCGCAGTGGCGGATGCCGTAAGGCGCAACGCACGGGGACCTGCAATGTCGGGAGACCTTGCGGTTCGCCTTGCCCAACAGTCTTCGGAGTTGGTTGCGCTGACCATCGCCGGTCTGCGCGGACTTGGTGATGCGGCGGTCCTGCTGCTGCTCAAGGACAATAGCGAGGAGGCGAAGCTAAAGCGCCAGGTCGCCCAGGCGACGAAGATGCAGGTCGTTGGCCAGCTGGCGGGCGGCGTGGCGCACGACTTCAACAATATTCTGACCGCGATCATCGGCCACTGCGATCTGATGCTGATGCGGCACACGCCAGGGGACAGCGACTATGACGACATCCAGCAGATCAAGTCGAATTCCAACCGCGCGGCGGGCCTTACCCGACAGCTTCTTGCCTTTTCGCGGCAACAAACCCTTCGCCCGCAAGTGCTCCAGCTTCCTGACGTTGTGTCGGAAGTGTCCCATCTTTTGAAGCGCTTGCTTGGCGAGACCGTGGAGCTGGTGGTGAAGCATGGGCGAAACCTGGGCGCGATCCGCGCTGACCCCGGCCAGCTCGAACAGGTAATCATCAACCTTGCAGTCAACGCCCGCGACGCGATGGCTGCAAAGGGCGGCGGCACGCTGACCATCCGGACATATTCGATCAGGGCCGATCAGGTGGCGGAACTCGGATCCGATATCCTGCCGGTCGTTGATTACACGGCGCTAAAGGTCACCGACACCGGCACTGGCATCCCCCGCAATGTAATTGGCAAGATCTGGGAGCCCTTCTTCACGACAAAGGAGGTCGGCAAAGGGACAGGTCTTGGCCTGTCGACGGTGTACGGGATCGTCAAACAATCCGGGGGTTTCATTTTCGCGGACTCTGTACCGGGCGAGTGGACCAGCTTCGACATCTATCTGCCGGTCCACCGCGAGGAAGCCCGCGCTACGAAGACGCGCAAGACTGAGAAGGCCAAGAAGGACGAACTCTGGGGCAGCGGCACGGTGCTGTTGGTCGAGGATGAACCGACGGTCCGGAGTGTCGCGGAGCGCGCGCTGACCCGCCATGGCTATACAGTGATAACGGCAGACAGTGGCGAAGATGCACTCGAGGTTCTCGCCAAGGGCGAAAAGGTCGACCTTCTGATTAGCGACGTCGTCATGCCGGGCATGGACGGCCCGACCATGGTCCGGGAGGCGCGCGAGAGCCGACCCGAGCTCAAGATCCTATTCATGTCGGGCTATGCCGAAGAGCAGCTCAGGAAATCGATCGACATCGAAAACGTCAATTTCCTTCCGAAGCCATTTTCAGTGATCGAGCTTGCCGAAGCGGCCCGACGCGCGGTGGGGACCAAATAAGGCCTTTGCGCTTTTGCGCCCGCGCGATATTCGAGCGGTCACATGGCGGGGTCGCGTTCCATTCTGATCGTCGAGGACGAGCCACTCATTGCGATGATGCTCGAGGATTTTCTCGACTCCCTTGGACACAAGGTGCGGGGAACGTGCGACAGCGTGAAGGGCGCGCTCGAGGAGATCGAGAAGGGCGGGTTCGACCTCGCGATCCTCGACGTGAACCTCAAAGGAGAGAATGTCTGGCCCGTCGCGACCAAGCTGCGCGAGCGCAACGTTCCTTTCGTGATTGCCACCGGCGGCCACGTCGATCCGCCGCCGCCGGAGTTCAACGACGCGCCAGTCATCGAAAAGCCCTATACGGTCGACAGAGTCACTCCGGCGATCGAGGCGGCATTCGCCGGTTGACTGCGCCTCGCATCGCCAAAAGGTTGCGACGACCTTCGGCCTAGCTCGCCATGTTTGAATTCCAGACTCGCCTGATCTTTCCGACCCATGCGGTCGCCCTTGCTGGCCCACTGCCGCCTAACGCTCAGCGACTGTCGGTGACCACGCCGGACGGGAATATGCTTCAGGGGATCTGCATCCCGTCCGAACAGGCAGACCCGACCCGCACATTGATACTCGGTTTTGGTGGCAATGCCTGGAACGCGCAGGACGTCGCCGAATATCTACATGAGCTCTATTCGGGTCACGACGTCGTCGCTTTCCATTACCGGGGATACGCGCCGTCGACCGGGACGCCATCGGCAGAAGCGCTGATCACCGACGCCCCGCTGATCTACGACGCGGCCGTTGAACACACTAAGGCGGTTCGGGTAATCGCTGTCGGGTTCAGCATCGGCAGCGGTATTGTTGCCCAGCTTTCCGCCGAGCGGAAGCTCGCCGGGCTCATCCTCGTCACCCCATTCGATTCCTTGAAGGCAGTCGCTCAATCCATCTATCCGTGGTTGCCGATCGGGCCGTTCTTTGAACACGAAATCGAGGCCGCCGGGCCGCTCAAGACCAGCAACGTTCCAATCGCGATGGTCGCGGCCGGGCGCGACGAGATCATCCCTGCTGCGCGAATGGCAGCACTCAGGACCGTAATTCCAAACCTCGTCTACGATCGGACGATCGCCGACGCGGGACACAATGACATCTATGCTCGGTCCGAGTTCCAGCTGGACATGCGCAATGCTTTGGAGGAAGTCGGCGGTAACCAATTCCCGCCCAATCCTGGCACACGTTAAGGTTACCACTGCGCCCGAAGACCTTGCTAGGGGCAAAGGCTCCATCCATATTCTTGATTGAAAAGACCAATCGGCAAGAGGGATACGTTAACCGGCCTTCAGAGTTGATTGTGTCATAAACCGGGCTAGCATGCCCATTAGAGGACGGTCGTTCGCGGCCGAGACGCAAGGACGGGAATGACCAAGCTTTCAGGCGGCGACAGCAAGAGCACTCTCTACTGCTCGTTCTGCGGCAAGTCGCAGCACGAGGTCAGGAAGCTGATCGCCGGGCCGACGGTGTTCATCTGCGATGAATGCGTCGAGTTGTGCAACGACATCATCCGCGAGGAGTCGAAGTCGGCTCTCGTCAAGACGCGCGACGGAGTTCCGACGCCGTCCGAGATCTGCAAGGTCCTCGACGATTATGTAATCGGGCAGGATCGCGCCAAGCGCGTCCTCTCCGTTGCCGTCCACAACCATTACAAACGTCTGTCGCACGGCTCCAAGGCCGGCAATGATGTGGAACTCGCCAAATCAAATATCCTGCTGATTGGTCCCACCGGATGCGGCAAGACGCTCCTCGCCCAGACTTTGGCCCGAATCCTTGATGTTCCCTTCACTATGGCCGACGCGACGACGCTCACCGAAGCGGGCTATGTCGGCGAAGATGTCGAGAACATCATCCTCAAGCTGCTTCAGGCGTCCGACTATAATGTCGAGAAGGCCCAGCGCGGGATCGTCTATATCGACGAAATCGATAAGATCAGCCGCAAGTCGGATAATCCGTCGATCACCCGCGACGTCTCCGGCGAAGGTGTTCAGCAGGCGCTTCTCAAGCTCATGGAAGGCACCACCGCAAGCGTACCGCCGCAGGGTGGACGCAAGCACCCCCAGCAGGAATTCCTGCAGGTCGATACGACCAACATCCTGTTCATCTGCGGCGGCGCTTTTGCCGGCCTCGAAAAAATCATTTCCGACCGGATGCAGGGCAAGTCGATGGGCTTTGGGGCTCACGTCGCCGCTCCAGACGAACGCAAGACCGGCGAGATCCTCCAGCATTGCGAGCCGGAGGACTTGCTGAAATTCGGACTTATCCCCGAGTTTGTCGGCCGCTTGCCGGTCATCGCAACTCTGCTTGACCTCGACGAAACCGCATTGGTGAAGATTCTGATCGAGCCGAAGAACGCTCTGGTGAAGCAATATGCCAAGCTGTTCGACATGGAGGATGTCCAGCTCGAGTTCACTGATGACGCGCTGCACTCCATCGCGGTCAAGGCCATCGAGCGTAAGACTGGCGCGCGCGGGCTGCGGTCGATCCTCGAAGGAATCCTGCTCGACACGATGTTCGACCTGCCCTCGATGGATGGCGTCGACGAGGTCCACATCGACAGGGATGTTGTCGAGGGCAGGAAGGAGCCCGTCCGCGTCTACTCCGCCAAGGACAAGGCGGGCGACGCGGCCTGAGCAGAGCGCTCAGACGATTTTCGGGAAAAGCGCTGGAGTTGAGTCGCGATAGCGGATGAACGCATTGCCGAAGCTCTGCTCCAGAAGGCGCTCTTCGGCATCGGTTCGCATTCTGGTCCCGATCAGAAACACCGGGATTGCGATAATCAGCTGCACCAAATGGCCGAGCGACACGGCAAGTCCCAGCATGAACAGCAACATGGCGAGATAGATCGGGTGGCGCACGTGCGCATATACGCCGGAGCAAACAAGCTGGTGGTCATCGAGAGTCCGCGCCTCGATGCTCCAGTTCTTGCCGAGTTCAGTTGAACTCGAACCGAAGAGGGCGACCGCGCCACCCATCAGCAACAGGACCGCGACGTAACCCGCGATCGCAGGCGCGCCATACCAGCTGAGGGTGGGACGCACCGCGCCGATCCCTGCCAGTGCGATGCCGAAACTTTGCAAAATGATGCCGAGACGGGATCCTGAATCGGTGCGGCCGCCGCTCTCCTTTGGCCTTCGCATCATTGCGCGAACGATAAGAACAAAGAAAACGAGCGCCAGCATATCGAAGAGCCACCACTGCGGCATCGCAATCGGAACAGCCCAGGACATCTTTTGTCACAAATAGGACAGGTGTCTTAGGTGGTCAATACACCTACTTGAGCCCGCGCACCGCCGCCAACAGCTGCGTCCCAAACCGCTCCATCAGGTGCGCATCGCGCCCGTAATGGTCCTCGAGGAACCTGACGCCATCGGCCGTCGGCTGCACTGTCAGGTAGGTCATGTAGACGGGAATGGGCTTGGGCAGGTCGACCTCTTTTTCGACCTTCGGATCATCGCCCTTCGGAATCACGCCATCGAACAGGAACTTGGCTACGCGCTTGTAGTCTTCCAGTCGGACGCAACCGTTGCTGATCCACAGCTCGTTCTTCGTGAAATGGTCCTTCTCCGGAGAATCGTGCAGGTAGATCCCGAAGTAATTGGGCAGCATGAATTTCATCATGCCCATTGAATTGGCCGGACTCGGCAAGCGCCGCAGCCTCACGTCCTCTCGACCGTCGACGACCGCCTGCCAGTCGACCGTGCTCGGGTCGATGAGCTTGGCGTCATCGCTATAGTCGGTCATCACCTGATATTCGCGCACGGTGAGATAGCTGATGCCCTGCTTGACGATGCGTGGCCCGACGAGGTTACGCACCAGCTCCGGCGGCACGTTCCAGTAAGGATTGACGCTCGCATATTTGATGTAGGCCGCCATCATTGGAGTTGCGGTCTCGGCTTTGCCGACGATCACCTTCATTTCGTCGACCTTGCGGCCATTCTGCCACATCGAAAGCCGGGCATCCCCGGCGTCCACCAGCAGATACTTGGATTGCTCTTCGGGGGCCGGGAGGCGCTTCGCGCGCTCCATGTTGATGATGATCAGCTGCTCGTAATATTGCGCTCCGCGGTTCAGAGCGTCGATCGTACCGGACCCGGCGATGCCGTCGGCCTTGAGGCCGTGGACGTCCTGGAACTCCTTCACGTTTGCCGCGAGAACTGTGTCATAAGAGTCGCCGCCGGAAAGCCCCAGACGTGTGCGGAGCGCCGCGACGCGATCGCCGCTCATTCCCGGTTTCAGCGTCGGTCCCTCAGGAACCGGCAACTGCGGCAGGTCGCCCCAGCGCTGCTGATACTTGATTAACCCCCGTCGCAGGTCGGTGTAGATCGGGTTCACCGATGTAAAGAGGTCGACTGGCGCGCCGCTCCAGGCCGCATTCGCCATGTCGGCCATCGGCCCATTGTCGTGCACGGCCTTCGGAACAAGGCCCTCGTCGATGTAGATCATGTCGACGCCCTGCTCGATCGCGGGCGGCAGATCGATCGGCTCGAGAGCGGGAGCCTTGCTTCCCTGGGCCGCCGGCGATTGCCATGGCTGGCCAGCGGGCGCTTGTGGCTGCGCCATCCAGGGTTCCGCTACTGGACCACTCTGGACGGCGGGTTGAGGCTGCGCCATCCACGGCTCCGCGACGGGCGCGCGCTGTGTGGGCTGAGCAGCTGGTGGGGGCGGCGGCGGCGCCGATCCGGGCGCCGGCCAGCTGACCTGCGCCAATGCGACTGCAGGAAGCGTCAGTGCGCAAAGCGCGATGATAGAAGGGCGAATAGTCACGCCGCCATTGATACTGAAGGAAACTGAACGATTACAGAATCAGTCGTTTCGGTTCGACTCGAATTACTCACCATCCAGCGGAAGCGTGTTTCGTTCGGCCGTTGGCGAGCCAAGCTTTTGCGCCATTTTCTCGACTTGCTCGTCGGTAGGAGGCTTGGGAATCTCCTCACCCGGTGCAAGCGCATCATCCGGAATGCCTGGCCCCGTTCCGGCTATGGTCTCGTTGATGGGCTCCTCGTTGGGCCCTCTGCTGATCTTTTCCCTGTCGTCGGACATGCTGGCATCTCCCTGACCTCTAGAGCGAGCGATTCATTCGGATTGTTCCAGTCCGTTTGTTGCGCCTTAAGATGCTGCCGCCCATATACCAGCTCATGACTCGCTCTCTTCCCATCCTTCCCCTTCGCGACATCGTCGTTTTTCCGCACCGCATTGTTCCGCTGTTTGTCGGCCGCGAGAAGTCGGTAGCGGCGCTCGAAGCGGCAATGGCTGCCGACAAGGAGCTTTTTCTCGTCGCACAGCTTGATCCGGCCGAGGATGATCCCGACCGGGATGCGCTCTACGATCTCGGCGTCATCGCAACTGCAATGCAGCTTCTCAAGCTCCCCGACGGGACCGTTCGTGTGCTCGTCGAGGGCGTGAAGAGAGCGCGGCTGCTCGATATCGTCGCTCGCGAGGGTTATGCTGCAGCGGAGATTGAAGAAGTCGACGAGGAAGACTCGGGCGGCCCCGAAGCCCAGGCGCTAATGCGCTCGGTCATCGATCAGTTCGAAAATTACGCCAAGCTCAACAAGCGCCTGCCCCCCGAGACGGGCATCCAGCTCGGCGAAATCGAAGAGCCATCCATGCTGGCTGACGCGGTCGCATCGAACCTCTCGATCAAGGTTGCCGACAAGCAAGCGCTGCTTGGGGAATTGAATCCTGCCCGACGCCTCGAAATGGTGTTCGCCTTCATGGAAGGCGAGCTCGGCGTTCTCCAGGTCGAAAAGAAGATCCGCAGTCGAGTGAAGCGCCAGATGGAGAAAACCCAGCGCGAATATTATTTGAACGAGCAGCTGAAGGCGATCCAGCGCGAGCTTGGGAACGAGAGTGAAGAAGGCGGCGACGAGCTTCAGGAACTTGCCGAGAAAATTCGCAAGACGCGCCTTTCCAAGGAGGCGCGCAATCGCGCCAATGCCGAGCTCAAGAAGCTTCGTGCAATGGCACCGATGTCCGCCGAAGCAACCGTTGCCCGGAATTATCTCGACGTGCTGCTGGGATTGCCCTGGGGCAAGAAGTCCAAGCTCAAGAAGAATATCGCTGAAGCTCAGCGCGTTCTCGATGAAGACCATTACGGTCTCGTGAAGGTCAAGGACCGCATCGTCGAGTATCTCGCCGTCCAGGCGCGAACGAACAAGCTCAAGGGACCGATCCTGTGCCTGGTCGGACCGCCGGGCGTGGGCAAGACATCGCTCGGTCGTTCCATTGCTCGGGCGACGGGTCGCGAGTTCGTACGCCAATCGCTGGGCGGCGTGCGCGACGAGGCGGAGATTCGCGGCCACCGTCGCACCTACATCGGCTCGCTCCCCGGCAAGATCATCTCCAACATCAAGAAGGCGGGGACCTCAAACCCGCTCTTCCTGCTCGATGAGATCGACAAGCTCGGCCAGGATTTCCGCGGCGACCCGTCGTCCGCGTTACTCGAGGTCCTCGACCCGGAGCAGAACAACAAGTTTCAGGATCACTACCTGGAGCTCGACTATGACCTTTCGGACGTGATGTTCGTGACCACTGCGAACTCGCTCGACATGCCTCAGCCGTTGATGGACCGAATGGAGATCATCCGGCTCGAAGGCTACACCGAAGACGAGAAGGTGCAGATTGCCAAGCAACATCTGATCCCCAAGCAGATGGATGCGCACGGGCTCAAGCCGGACGAGCTGACCTACAGCGATGAAGCGCTGCGGGCCATGATCCGGCACTACACGCGCGAGGCCGGCGTCCGGACGCTTGAGCGTGAACTCGCGAAGGTAGCACGCAAGTCGCTGCGTCAGATCCTCGAGAGCAAGACCGAAAAGGTCGAGCTGACACCTGACAACCTCGGCGAATTCCTTGGGGTTCGGAAATTCCGCTATGGGATCGGCGAAGAGGAAGACCAGATCGGCGCAGTTACCGGTCTCGCCTGGACTGAAGTCGGCGGCGAGTTGCTGACCATCGAGGCGGTCACGGTTCCCGGCAAAGGCCAGATCAAGACCACCGGCAAGCTCGGCGAAGTCATGCAGGAATCGATCCAGGCCGCGATGAGCTTTGTGAAGGCGCGGGCGCCCGCTTATGGCGTCAAGCCGTCGATCTTCGCCCGCAAGGACATACACGTGCACTTGCCTGAAGGTGCTGTTCCAAAGGATGGCCCGTCGGCGGGCATCGGCATGGTGACGGCAATGATCTCGACGCTGACGGGAACTCCCGTGCGGCGCGACATCGCGATGACCGGCGAAGTGACGCTTCGCGGTCGCGTGCTCCCGATCGGCGGTCTCAAGGAAAAGCTGTTGGCGGCGCTTCGCGGGGGAATGCGCACCGTGCTCATTCCAGCTGAGAACGAAAAGGATCTCGTCGACCTACCGGCGACGGTGCGTGAAGGTCTCGAAATTGTGCCCGTTGATCACGTCGATCAAGTGCTGGCGCGCGCGTTAACAGCGCCGCTGCAGGCGATCGAATGGACCGACGACGACGAGCATGCAGCAGAGCCACCGGTCCATTCCCCGGGAGCAACTGTAGAACCCTCGGTCCGTCACTGATCGCGGATCTTAGTCGCGCGGAATGTCGCGCGGGTCGCGGATGATGGCGGCGACCATGCCGTAGTCGATCGCCTCGTCTGCCGTCAGCCAGTGGTTGCGGTTGATGTCCTTGTTGATGCGCTCGATCGGCTGGCCGGTTTCCTCGGAAATGATGCGAACGAGGCGCTCGCGCATGCGGAGGATCTCCCTCGCCTCGATTTCGATGTCCGCAGCCATTCCGCGTGTGCCGCCCGCGGGTTGGTGAAGCAGGAAGCGCGTGTTCGGGAGGCAAAAGCGGCGATCTTTCGCTCCCGCTAGGTAAATATGTGCACCGGCGCTCGCCACCCAGCCGGTGCCGATCATGTTGATGCGCACATCATTGCGGATGAAGCGAACCATGTCGTGGATCGTGTCGCCTGATTCGACATGGCCGCCCGGCGAGTTGATGTAGATGTCGATCGAGGAATCGGAATCGCGGTCCGCAAGCAGCAACAGGCGTGAGCAGATGTCGCGGGCAAGCTTGTCATTGATGTCGCCGAAGATCAGCACCTTGCGCGTGCGAAGAAGCTCCGTCTCAATCCTGCTGACGAAGTCTGGGGATGTCCCTAGCTGCTGTTCGGGCGCATCGTTTTGCATGTTCCGCTCCTGCCGAGAATGGGTCGAACTTCACCGCCTATAGCGGTCGAAATGGATGTTCCCCAGAGTCCCGCGATGAAATAGAATCGTAATTTGAGCTACTGGACTCAGGCGCAGAGTCTTGCCTTAAAGGTCGATGCTCCGAGCGTGCGAGTCTTTGCCGCCGGTGAGGGAGAGCTGGGGCATGAACAAGCAAGAACTGATTGGTCATGTTGCCGACCGCTCGGGGCTGAGCCGCAACGACGCCATGCGCGCTGTCGAGACGATGCTCGAAGTAATCACATCAACGCTGAAGCGGGGCGATGAAGTGCGCCTGGTCGGGTTCGGGAATTTCTCTGTGACTCGCCGGAAAGCTTCGACGGGCCGCAATCCACGTACCGGCGAACCGATGCAAATAAAGGCAAGTTCGCAGCCCAAGTTCCGGCCGGGCAAGGTGCTCAAGGACGCCGTCCAGTAACTAGACAGGCGGGTTAGCGTCATTATATCCGCCGCTTTCCCGCAGCGACAGGCGCGGGCGCGTAGCTCAGTGGTAGAGCACACCCTTCACACGGGTGGGGTCGTAGGTTCAAACCCTACCGCGCCCACCATTTCCACGGGCAGTGACTATGGAAATCGCTGGGGCTTATCCCCGAGATCCGTGGAGACGCTGGTCGCAGAGCTGCCGAACAGCGTCCCTCAATTCTGTAGATAGGCTGGCTGAAAGCTGGCCACTCGACGCATCTCATCCCAGTCGGAAAATTCTATCTCGCGGCCCTTGCGCTTGATCAAGCCCTGCCGTTCCATGTCAGCGAGCACTCGATTGACGTTGACCGATGTCTGGCCGGTTATGTCCGCAATCTGCTGCTGCGTGAATGGGTTCACCATGTGGCCGTTGCCAACATGCAGGCGGACGGCGGTTTCACACAACAAGTGCGCGACGCGCGCCGTGGAGTCGCGCCGGCCGCAATTGACCAGCCATTCGTACCCGATCGACTCATTTCGCTGGAGCAGGCGCCAGAAAAAGCGCTGCAGCTCGGGATTTTCCTCAACGATTGGATTGAAGTCCTTGGCCTTGCCGACCAGCACCTCACAGCGAACGATAGCTTGAATGCCATATTGCGCGGGGCCTTCGACCGGCAAAATCCCCTCACCGGGGAAACGCAGGGCGACAATCTGGCGCCGCCCGGTCGCATCCGACTTATACTTTGAAAGAATTCCGGAGCGTACGAACATGACTTCGTCGCGCGGCGCTCCTTGTTCGCGGAAAGGACGCCGCGGCTCCACATAAACGACGCGGTGTTGCATCTGATCTAAAAGGTCAGCAAGTCGCTGCTCGAGCCCCGCCGAGACGAGAGTCTCCCGCAGAGACACACTTTCGGTTGGCGACCTTGCGCGCCGACTCGCCATTGCGGTCTCTCCCCACGAGGGACATGCCCCCAACAACAGTCGGGCGCAAGACACTTCTACCAAGGGGTTTGTCGAAAAGAATTATCAAAAGTTTAACGCAACATCCAGTGTCAATCGGTCGATCTGATCCGAGCTTAGGGTTATTGAGCTCTCAAGACTGGGCTGCTTGGGCCAGCACGTGTCGGGAAATTCGATGCCATTCCAGGTGCGCGTCTCGGAATAACGGGGAATCACGTGGAAATGGACCTGTCGATCGACCATCATGAGCATCAGGTAATTGATGCGCTCGAAGGTCACGAAGCTGGCGAGAGCGTGCTCGACTGCGGCGATCACGTCGGCCTGTTCCGCAAACGCTGCCGGGAGGAGGTCGGAATAAGCCGCTGCATCGCTCTTTGCAGCGAGCACAAGCGAGCCAAGCGTGACCTGCGCCGGCCGAAGCAGCACCAGCCAATGCTCAAATTGCTTGATGAGGGTGGCTGGATAGCCGAACTTCTCGATCGTCGGATTCATGCCCGCACCCTCGCTTGCGTTCGTGAGAATCGACCCCTAAGTGGCGCGGGCGCCGAAGGAAACCGCAGGAGAGGGTGGTCTCTGAACGCGTTCTGTGGCGATCGTAGCTCAGCTGGTTAGAGCATCGGTTTGTGGTACCGAGGGTCGGGGGTTCAAGTCCCCTCGATCGCCCCATTCCCCTGATTGCAACCGGAAATCCTATACAAATGACTACGTCCTGGGGCTTGCCCGATTTCGACGCGCACGAAGATGTGCATTTCTTCACCGACGAGAAATGCGGTCTCAAGGCCATCATTGCAGTTCATTCGACCCATCTCGGGCCCGCGGCTGGTGGCGCGCGCTTCTGGCATTATGCCAAGGACGAACAGGCGCTGACGGATGCACTGAGGCTATCGCGCGGCATGAGCTACAAGAATGCGATGGCGGGCCTCCCGCTGGGTGGCGGCAAAGGCGTGCTCCTTGCGGACGAAAGTCGCACGAAAACTCCGGATATGTTGCACGCATTCGGCAAGGCAGTGGAGAGCCTCGGCGGCCGCTATGTCACGGCTGAGGACGTCGGGATCAATGTCGCCGACATGATCGAGGTCGCGCGCTCGACCAGCTATGTTGCGGGCCTGCCAAACAGTGCCGGGGACGTGGGTGGAGATCCGGGACCCCACACGTCGCTTGGCGTGTTTCTTGGCCTCAAGGCGGCGGTGAAGCGCGTACTTGGCAAAGACGATGTTGGCGGCCTGCACATCGCGATGCAGGGGGCAGGTAGCGTCGCAACTGGCGTGGCGCTGCACGCTTGCGCAGAAGGCGCCATACTCAGCATCGCCGACGTGGACGAAGCAAAGGCGCAGAAGCTGGCGAATGCGACGAACGGCAAGGTCGTTTCGCCGGACGAGATCCTGAGCCTCGAGGCCGATGTCTTCAGTCCAAACGCGCTGGGCGCGATTTTCACGGAGCAGACGATCGCCGTGCTGAGAACGCCGATAGTTGCCGGAGGCGCGAACAACCAACTGGCAACGCCGGAGGACGGTGAGCGCCTTCACGCGCGAGGGATCCTTTATGCACCCGATTATGTGATCAATGCTGGAGGCATCATCAACGTCTGCACGGAATATCTTGGCGACGGTGACGCCGCGCTCGTCCGCCAACGGATCGAGGGCATCCCCGTTCGCCTCGAGCAAATCTGGTCAGAAAGTGCCAAGAGCGGCCGCGATCCAGCTGCAGTTGCGGACGCTATGGCGCAAAGGCTGATCGGCAGGGCATAAGCGCCGCGACATGCACGCGCTCGCAAACCCTGCAAGGTTCCTTCGGCTCGCTCGGCCGGCAACGGCCTGGCTGCTGCTAATCGGGCTGGTGTTTGCCGTCGCGGGAATGGCAGCTGGATTGACGTTGACGCCCCCTGATTACCTTCAGGGCGAGACGGTGCGGATCATCTATATCCACGTGCCGTCCGCGTGGCTTGGTATGGCCGGATGGCTTGGCATTGCCTCGGCGGCGATCAGTCAACTTGTCTGGCGCCATCCACTCGCTGCCGTCGCCGGGCGTGCAGTCGCTCCGGCTGGCGCGACATTCGCGGCAATTTGCCTGATCACCGGTTCAATCTGGGGACGGCCGACCTGGGGCACCTGGTGGGAATGGGATGGACGGCTGACCTCGATGCTCGTCCTGTTCTTCCTGTACCTCGGCTACATTGCGCTGGCCTCGGCCGAGCGCGAGCGAGGCGGGGAAGGCCGCGTCACCGCGATTTTCGGGCTGGTCGGAGCGTTGAACCTGCCAATCATCCATTATTCCGTGCTGTGGTGGCGAACGCTCCACCAGGGCGAAAGCATTGGCCTGACCGGCTCGACGATCGATAGTTCGATCCTCTGGCCTTTGCCGCTCACGATGGTGGGATTCACCTGCCTGTTTGCCGCTGCGGTATTGATGCGCATGCGCGCCGAGCTCGCGGAAGCGAAGGTTGAGGCGCGGATGCGGAGGCTCGGCGCATGAATCCCTGGCCGTTCGTGATTGCCGCTTATGCTGCAGGAATAGGGCTTAGTGCAGCGCTCATCGCGTGGGCGTTCGCATCAATGCACCGGGCCGAAGCGGCCGCAGACGCGCTCAAGCGAAAATGAAGCCCAAGAACCAACGCCTTGTCCTGGTCATCGCCGCGACCGGTGCGCTGATCGTGGCCGTCCTGCTCGCAATGTGGGGCCTCAGAAGCCGGGCATCGTTCTTCTACACGCCGGCTGACATCGCGGCCGGCAAAGCAGCAGAGGGTCAGTCGGCGCGCCTCGGCGGCATGGTCGAGAAAGGTTCGGTCCAGCACGAAGCAGATGGAGTCACCATCCATTTCATCCTGACCGATGGGCGGGCGACAACACCCGTCACCTTTCGCGGGATCGCTCCCGACCTGTTCCGTGAGGGCAGCGGTGCGGTCGCCGAAGGGCGGATGGAACGCGGCACGTTCGTCGCCGATCAAATCCTCGCCAAACATGATGAACGCTATATGCCGCCCGAGCTCGGCAATCTTGCCGCCGAGCACAAGGCCGGTAAGACGCTCGAGAAATGATCGCCGAGACCGGCCTTGCCGCGTTGTGGCTCGCTGCTGGGCTCGCCGCTTATCAATTCCTCCTGATGATCTTGGCGCTCCGTAGCAGCGTCGGCGTCGCGCGACCGATGCGCGCTGTCGCGGTGATCCAGGGCGTGCTGACGTTGGCCGCATTCGCGATGCTGCTGCTGGTTTTTGCTCGCAGCGACATGTCGGTCGCGCTGGTGTTTGAGAATAGCAACAGCGCCAAGCCGTTCATCTACAAGGTCGCCGGCGCGTGGGGGAACCACGAAGGCTCCATGCTGATGTGGGTGACGATCCTCGCAATCGCGGGCGCGTTCGTCGCCTTGTTCTCACGACGGACCGGAGAGCGGACATTGGTCGCCGCGCTTGGCAGCCAGGCGATTTTGGCGCTCGGCTTTTATGCCTTCCTGCTGATCGCCTCGAACCCATTCGCCCGTTTGTTTCCGGCGCCCCCCGACGGGCAGGGGCTCAATCCCTTGCTCCAGGACCCCGGCTTGGCGTTCCATCCGCCGACCCTTTACCTCGGCTATGTCGGCTTGTCGGTTGCGTTTAGTTTCGCTGTCGGGGCGTTGCTGACGGGCGAAGTCGATGCGCGCCTCGCGCGAGCGATGCGTCCTTGGGTGCTGGGCGCCTGGATCCTGCTGACGCTCGGCATCACGGCGGGCAGCTATTGGGCCTATTACGAGCTCGGCTGGGGCGGTTACTGGTTCTGGGACCCGGTCGAGAATGCGTCGCTGATGCCGTGGCTCGCCGCGACGGCGCTCCTTCACTCGATCAACGTCCTCGCTGCCCGCGGTGCGCTCAAGGCATGGACGATGATGTTGGCGGTCATCGCCTTTTCGATGTCGATGGTCGGGACGTTCCTCGTCCGGTCTGGAATCCTGACCTCGGTGCACGCATTCGCGATCGATCCCGAGCGAGGCACGTTCCTGCTTGTCCTTCTCGCTATCTATGTCGGCGCTGCCTTCATCCTGTTCGCCTTTCGCGGTGCGAACTTGAAGGAGGGTGCACCTTTCGAGCTCGTCAGCCGCGAGAGCGGACTCGTCGTCAACAATTTGCTGCTCAGCGTCATCCTTGGAATCGTTTTCGTCGGCACGCTCTATCCGCTCTTCGTCGAGGCGCTGAGCGGCGAGAAATTGTCGGTGGGCGCGCCTTATTTCAACGCTGTCGCTGGGCCGCTGGCGCTCCTGGTCGCACTTCTCGTCGGGATTGGGCCATTGCTGAGCTGGCGGCGCGAGCGGCGACCCGTGCTCGGCCTGCTCAAGGTCCCTGCGCTGCTCGGGGCAAGCGCCCTCGTGATGAGTATCATCGCGGCGCCTAGCATCGGCATCTTGCCGCGAGCCGGCTTTGCCGTCGCAGCGTTCCTTCTTGCCGCGAGCATTATGCCACTCATCGCGCGCAATCCGCTTCGCGCACCACTCGCGACATGGGGCATGGTCGTGGCGCATTTCGGGATCGCGATCGCACTCGCGGGAATGGCCGCGAATGCCGCCTTCAGCAGTGAACGGCTCGCCATTGCCAAACCGGGAGAGATACTGAGCGTCGGCCCCTGGCAGGTGCAGCTTGGGGGCGTAACGCCGACCGCAGGCAAGAACTGGACAGCGATCGAGGCTGAGCTTCGCGCAAGCCGCGGCGAGGGCATCGTCACGCTCACGCCCGAGACGCGCTATTATTCCGATCCGCCGACCCAGACGAACGAGTCGGCAATCCGGACCTTCTGGAACGGACAGCTCTACACGGTCATCGGCAACCAGGATTCGTCCGGCGCGTGGCAATTGCGGCTGTGGTGGAAGCCGTTTGTCACGCTGATCTGGGCAGGCGGAGCACTGATCGCGATCGGCGGCGCACTTGCGCTAATCGGGCGGCTGCTGCTCTCCCTTCGAGGGCGGCGTCGTGAGCCTGAATGGCGGAGGCGCTACGCATGAGCCGCGGCCTTCGCCTGATCCCGATTATCCTTCTCCTGTTTGTTTTGAGCGGGCTCGCATGGCGGCTCATCAAGCCTGCGGATACGGCCGTCCCCTCGCAAATGGTTGAACGGCCTGTGCCGCAGTTCATGCTAGCCGCCGCACTTGCGGACAAGCCTGGGCTAGCTGCGGCTGACCTGGCGACAGGTCAGCCGCACTTGCTCAACATCTTCGCAAGCTGGTGCGTGCCATGCGCAAGCGAGGGCAAGGTGCTGCAGGAACTGCGGCGGCACGGTGTCACCGTCGACGGGATTGCAGTCCGCGATACGCCGGACGCGCTCTCCGCATTCCTGGCGCGTAACGGGGATCCATATGCGCGCATCGGCGCCGACCGGCAGAGCGACGTTCAAATTGCCTTGGGCTCTTCGGGAGTCCCGGAAACCTTCGTGGTCGACGGTCGCGGGGTAATCCGGCGCCAATATATCGGTCCGCTGAGCAATTCGAATGTCCCGGGCGTACTTCAGGAGCTGGAGCAGCTGCGGTGAAGAAGACCGTGCTTCTGCTCGCGATGCTAATTCTAGCGGTCCCATTGTCTGCCGATAGCAATTTGCCGCCGGCCTATTGGGCCAATCGGGAGCTTCCCGATGCGAGGCAGGAAGCCGAAGCTCAGGCGCTAATGGAGCAGCTGCGATGCCTCGTCTGCCAGGGACAATCGATTGCCGATTCCGACGCCGAACTTGCAGGCGACATGCGCGATCTCGTCCGTCGCAGAATCGCGGCGGGTGAGAGCCCGAACGCTGTTCGTGCATGGCTCATTCAGCGGTACGGCACGTGGATCAGCTTCAAGCCCACCGACGAGCCGGCGGCGTGGCCGTTGTGGCTTGCTCCACTTGCGCTCATCCTGATCGGCGCCTGGCTTATCCGTCGCCGGATCAAGCTCAAGGCGGGCGCCTGATGGGTTGGGTCGTCCTGCTTTTGTTGGTGGCGCTCAGCATTGGCCTTCTTTGGCTGCTGCGCGTGCGTGGCGGATTGCTTACGGCGAGTGCCGCTGCGCTTTTGCTCGGTTCGATCGGCTATGCAGTCCAGGGCAGTCCCGATTTGCCGGGCGCACCAGCACATGGGAATGAGGCGCATGACGTCTTCCCGCTGACGGAGGCGCGCCACGCCTTCTTCGGCTCTTTTACGCCGGCAGAAAGCTGGCTGCGCATGTCGGAGGCTCTCGCCCGCGACGGTCAAAGCGAAGATGCTGTCGGAATTCTCGAGAATGCTGTCAAACGCTACCCCGCCGATCCGCAGCTGTGGATCGGATTGGGCAATGCCCTCGTCGATCATGCCCGAGGCGTGACTCCTCCGGCGGAGCTTGCCTACGAGCGCGCCGAGCAGCTCGCGCCCGGCTATCCAGCGCCACCGTTCTTCAAGGGTTTGGCCCTCGCAAGGTCCGGCGACCGCCAAGGTGCACTTCTACTCTGGCGGCAGATTCTCAAGACAGCCCCCGCGAAGGCTGATTGGCGACCGTTAGTGGAGCAGGGAGTCGCAGCGCTCAGCCAGCCAAGCGCCACGTCACATCAGGCGCCTACCGGCTCGTAACGCAAGTCGAGTGCTTCGGCGACGGCCTCATGGCGGATCTTGCCATCGGATACATTTAAGCCGTTGGCGAGGTGCGGGTCCTGCCGCATCGATTCCTCTGCCCCGAGATTCGCGATCTTAAGCGCGAAGGGCAGGGTAGCGTTGTTGAGCGCGAATGCGCTGGTTCGAGCGACCGCGCCTGGCATGTTCGCCACGCAATAATGGATGATCCCCTCGACCTCATAGACCGGATCGGCGTGGGTCGTCGGGTGTGACGTCTCGAAACAACCGCCCTGGTCGATTGCAATATCGACGAGCACGCTCCCGCGCTTCATCGTCTTGAGCATTTCGCGTGTGACCAGCTTCGGCGCGGCCGCCCCGGGCACAAGCACCGCGCCGATAACCAGCTCGGCTTCCTTCACCGCATTGGCTATCGCGGCACGCGAAGCATAAGCGGTCTTGATCTGGCTCGAGAAGAACATGTCGAGCTCGGCCAGCCGGTCGTTGTTGATGTCGTAGATGGTCACGTCGGCGCGCATGCCGGTCGCCATCTGCGCGGCGTTCACGCCGGAGACGCCACCTCCCAGGATCGCGACCTTGGCCGGAGCAACACCCGGAACACCGCCGAGCAATACTCCGCGGCCGCCCTGTTCCTTCTCGAGATAATGAGCGCCGACCTGGACCGACATTCGGCCCGCGACCTCGCTCATCGGTTTTAGGAGCGGCAGTGAGCCATTGTTTGCGGTCACGGTCTCATAAGCGATGCAGACTGCGCCCGACTTCATGAGCCCAAGGGCTTGTTCCTTGTCGGCTGCGAGATGGAGATAGGTGAACAGGATTTGACCGGGGCGAAGCATCGCGATTTCCGCGGGCTGCGGCTCCTTTACCTTGACGATCATATCGGTGGAATCGAACACCGACTTGGCGTCCGGAAGAATTTTCGCTCCCGCCTTCTCGTACGCGTGGTCGGGGCAGTCGATACCCTTGCCGGCGCTCGTCTCGACGAACAGCTCGTGGCCGTGTGCAATCAGTTCGGCGACCGAAGCCGGAGTCAAGCCGACACGATATTCGTGAATCTTGATCTCTTTTGGTACCCCAATGCGCATTATTTCGTTTGCTCCGTTCGATGTTTGCGCGGGCCTATAGACGGCCTTTTCGTGTCTGTCCCCTCCGATTGCGGGGCTGGAACGGCGGTGCTAGGGAGCGCCGTCCGTGACCGAGGTACTCGCTCGCGGTTCAGGGGATGCGAGTTCGCGGTCTGTCGGATCTGAACCTCAACACATGAACATCACCGCGACCGGGGGCGCAGAAGCAGACGCGCCGCACGATACCTCACACGGCCATGCCCATGGACCGCTTCTAAAGCTCGCGCTCGGCGCTGTTGGTGTCGTGTTCGGCGATATCGGCACCTCGCCGATCTATTCGTTCCGCGAGACCTTTTCCGGGCACCATCCGCTCACACCTGACCAGTTCCACATTCACGCCGTCCTCTCGATGATTTTCTGGTCAATGATGATCGTGGTGACCCTGAAATATGTCACGATCATCATGCGCGCCGACAACAAGGGTGAGGGCGGAAGCCTGGCTCTCCTCGCGCTGATCAATCGCACGATCAGCGGCAAGAAGAAGTGGGCCAGCGGAATTGTCATGCTTGGCGTATTTGCGACCGCGCTCTTCTACGGCGACAGCATGATCACCCCCGCGGTGACGGTGCTGTCGGCGGTTGAGGGGCTTGAGACCGTCCAACGGGGCTTTGAGCCGTTCGTCATTCCGGCGGCGGTCCTGATCCTCGTTGGTCTCTTCGCCATCCAGTCCCGGGGCACAGCGCGTGTCGGGTTGATGTTCGGCCCCGTGATGTTCGTATATTTCGGAGCGCTCGGAGTGCTGGGCCTCATTCACATCATGGATCAGCCGAGCGTGATTGTGGCGATGATCAATCCGGCAAACGCGGTTGGATTCTTCATCAGCGAACCGGTGCGCGCCTTCCTTGCAATGGGCTCGGTTGTCCTTGCTCTTACCGGCGCGGAAGCGCTGTACGCCGACATGGGGCATTTTGGGCGGCGCCCAATCAAGGTTGCATGGCTGTACTTCGTCCTACCTGCGCTGCTCCTGAATTATATGGGGCAGGGTGCAATGCTCCTGTCTTTGTCGGCGTCCCAGGTCAGCGCGGAGGTCAAGGATCCCTTCTTCTATTTAGCGTCGGAGACGTGGAGGCTGCCACTCGTCATTCTGGCGACCCTGGCCTCTGTCATTGCTAGTCAGGCGGTGATCTCCGGCGCATTTTCCGTGACGCAGCAAGCCATTCAGCTCGGCTTCGTGCCTCGCTTGAGGATCACCCACACCAGCGAAGCCGCTGCCGGCCAGATCTATATTCCGCTCGTCAACTGGGCGCTGATGATCATGGTCTTGCTGCTCGTCGTGACGTTCCGCAGCTCGTCCAACCTTGCAGCAGCCTACGGCATCGCCGTCACGGGCGCGATGTCGATCGACACCATCCTCATCGCTGTTGTGCTCTTTACGATGTGGAAGTGGAACCGGATTCTTGCCGGCGCGCTCCTAATCCTCTTCGCTGCCGTCGACCTTGGTTATTTCAGCTCGAACCTCACGAAGATCCCTGCCGGAGGCTGGTTCCCGCTGCTCGTCGGCGCCATCGCTTTCACCTTCCTGACGACCTGGGCGAAGGGCCGGCAACTGATGATCAGCCGGATGAACGAGGCGAGCCTCCCGATGGAGATTTTTATCAAGTCAGCAGCACCCAGCGCAGCGCGCGTGCCGGGGACTGCGGTCTTCATGACCAGCTCGGCGAGCGGCGTGCCCCACGCGCTCTTGCACAACCTCAAGCACAACAAGGTGCTTCACGAGCGCGTCATCCTGCTCACCGTCAGGATCGAGGATGTGCCCTACGTCTCCGAGGAGAAGAGGCTGGAGACCAAGGACTATGGCTCAGGCTTTTATCGCGTGGTCCTTCGCTATGGCTTCATGGAGGAGATCGACGTGCCTGCGGCGCTTGCGCAACTGAAGGATATCGGAACGCAGTGCCGCATGATGGACACGAGTTTCTTCCTTGCTCGCCAGACCCTACTCGCCTCATCGCGACCGGGCATGGCTATCTGGCGCGAGAAACTGTTCGCCTGGATGTTGCGCAACGCCGAAAGCGCGATGGAATTCTTTAAGCTTCCGACAAACCGGGTGGTCGAGCTCGGCAGCCAGGTAGAAATCTGAACCATCCGGCAGCCCTGCGCATTGCCGCGCCATGGCTGAGACAATCTCCTGGATCGCGACGATCGCAACCATTGTTGCCGCGTCGATCACCGCTTCCAACCTCGGGTCGCGAATCACCGGCTATGGCTTTGGCATATTCACAATCGGCGCATTGTGCTGGATTGCCGTCGGCGCGCTTAGTCACCAACCTGCGCTGATGTGGACCAATATCGTCCTGACTGCACTCGATCTCTTCGGCGTATGGCGATGGCTCGGCCGGCAGGCGCAGGTCGAAGAGGGCGCGCGGTCCGCAGCGGAAGCGAGCGAGCGAGTGCCCGGAGAGACGCTGTTTCCGATTTCGCTCTTGTCTCGCGCAACCGTCTTGAACGGTACGACCGAGCTGGGCCGCTGCGTCGACGCGATGGCCGGTTGCTCGAGCGGAAGGCTGGATTATGTCGTCGTCTCGCATGGCGGAGTTGCAGGGGTAGGCGAGACCCTTCGCCGCCTTCCGTGGAACGATGCGAGGGTCGAAGGAGAAGCGGTTGCCGTGGCGCTGGGCGCCGGCCGGTTCGCTAAACTTCAGGAGCTGCCGCGCGAGGAATGGCCGGGGCACTGATCATCACCGTTGAGATCGCTGCAGTCGATCTTGCCTGGCTCAACCGGCTCCGCCGCGCCCATTATCCTGCCGAGCGCAACCAGCTGGAAGCCCATTTGACCATGTTTCATGCCTTGCCTCCGTCCGCGCAGGTCGAGGCCCAGCGGTCCCTTGCTCGGGCAGCTGGCGAGGCGCGCCCACTTGCATCTATCGAAGGGCTCATGGATTTGGGCGGCGGGGCCGCGTTCCGGGTCGTCTCGCCTGATCTGGATCGCATTCGGGCGGAGCTCACCGAACAGTTTCATGGCCTCCTCGGCGCACAGGAGGCAGGCGGGTGGCGGCCGCACGTCACGATCCAGAACAAGGTGGCACCAAGACAGGCGCGTGCGCTGATCGCGAGCCTTGAACGCGATTTCAGGCCGCTGCCACTAGCGCTCGCGGGCCTCGGCCTTCACCGCTATCTCGGCGGTCCGTGGGAAAGGATCGCGGCCTATTCCTTCCGCGGCTAACTGATCTCGCCGATCCCTTCGCAGCTCAGGTCAAATGCGGCGAGGCCGGAGTCGAGGACCGAGGCCAGCATCGGTTGCTCCATCAACTCGTCGATGGCGCCGTCGGTGCCGCTGTTGACCAGGTCCTGTGCCTCCGCCATCGCCTCGTCCCAGTCCGCCGCCTCGTAGGTGCCCTGGCCGACCCAGCAGAATGCGATCACTTCGGCGAGCTGGTCTTCCCCGAGATCTTCGAACACCGACCGAAGCTCTTCCTCGACGCTGGTGTTTAGGTCGTCCTCGAGAACGCTGAGCGTCCCCTCCTGCTCGTCATCGACATTGTCCGGATCCTCGTCGCGGTCGTAATCGCTCGCCGTCTGAGCTTCATATTCCCGCGCTCTTAGGATGATCCGGCACAAGGTTTCGAGGGGGGTTAAGGGGTCCATCAGCGCCTCTTCATCTTGAAGCGTCAACGACAGCAGCAGTAAGCGGTTCCTAGTGAATGGTGGTTCGTTGACCGCCTCGACGCGCGCACCTATATGCCGCGCCTCCAATGCCCTTTGCGAGGGCGTTTTTTCATGCCTTGGGGCGGAGTAGCTCAGCTGGTTAGAGCAGCGGAATCATAATCCGCGTGTCGGGGGTTCAAGTCCCTCCTCCGCTACCATCCTGTGCAGCATTGAGATTTCAAGCGCCGGCTTCGCAGCTGTCCCAGATTCTGCGAAGAGTCGGGCTGCCCCTTGATAGAAACTAATTTACGTTTAAAAGGTTAACGCCCCGATAATGCTTATCTTGAAGGGGTCTTTCAGTTTGCTTGGCGTCATTCCCGTGCGGCTTGTTCTCGATGTACCGGTGGTGCCTACAAAGACACCGCTCCGGGAGATTAGCTGGGTTGGCGGCGGGCAGGCATGGCGGTCCGGGCCGATGACGGCGGTCAAGCAATGCCGATGATCAGGAGACGGCGACGCGCCCGCTCGGCGTTCAAGCGCCGCACCGGCGTGATCGCGACTCTCGCCAGCGTCGGCGCCGCGATCTCCATTGCCAGCTTTTCCAGTCCCGAAGTTGCCCAAGCCATCAGTCAGGGCGTCCACCGGATCAAGACAGTCGCGGAAATGCTCGCCGGGCGCTCGCCGGGGCACCGGCCGAAAGGCGCGCTCGCAAGCCTCAAACACAAGCGAGTCCTCCACGCCCGAGTGCTTCCGAAGGTTCGACATAAGCTTCTTGTGGAAATGCCGCCCGCGCCGCCGATGACGCCTCCGGATTTTGGTCCGCCGCTGTATGAGGCTGCCGCGGGCTTCCCGTCTGACTTGTTGCCGCCAATTGTGGTCACGGCGCCCTTTGGACCTCCAAACTTCCCTGAAATCCCACCTCCGGGCGGCGGTCCGGTCATTATTCCGCCGATCATTCCCGAGGTGGTTCCGCCGCCTCCTCCGCCTCCGCCGCCTCCACCTCCGCCGCCTCCACCGCCCGCAGTGCCGGAACCGGCGAGCTGGGCAATGATGCTAACCGGATTCATACTAATGGGCAGCGTCCTTAGGCGTAGGAAGCGGGGCGATGCCCCCTTGGATCTCGCCTGAATCATGAAGGCTCGCGCCGGCGCGGTGATTGCCGTCTTTCTCCTTTTGCTTCTGGCAGCGTGCAATCAAGAACGTGCGGTGAAACGCCCGGTCGCCCCGAAGGCGGCGAAGGTCACCGAGCAATTGCCTGCGGCGGCCGCCGAAGGGCGGATCTTTCTAACGTCGGATCAGGTGAATCAGGCGCTTGCATCGGGCACGATCGATCACCCCATCAAGTCGCTCCTGGCAGTGCCGAGACCGCTCTCCTTTGGCGCTTACGACTGGAACGACAAAGCGATCCCCGCGGGTCAGACATGGGTGCGGATCGATCTCGGCTCGCAGCTCATGTCCGTGTTTCGCGATGGTCATGAGATCGGCACGGCAGTCATTGTCTACGGCGGAGACAATAAGGAGACTCCGACCGGCGAGCTCCACATTCTTGCCAAGGCGCAAAGGCATCGCTCTTCGATTTACGATGCTGAAATGCCCTACACGCTTCGTCTTACGAACGATGGCGTGTCGATTCACGGAAGCAATGTTCGCTGGCGCGCTGCGACCCACGGCTGTATCGGCGTGCCGGTCGCCTTCGCCCGCCACCTGTTCGACGTCACCAAGATCGGCGACGAAGTCGTCATTGTTCCGGCTGCAGATCGGACGAGCGGGCACATTTAGTAACCCGTCCGTTTACCATGTGCCGTAACGAGCCTCAAAGCACACATCACGTAGTGATGGGCCTCGAAAGAGGCTTTCCGTGCTCAAACGCTGCCGTCAACTCGTTGCCATTGGCATACTTGCTAGCAGTCCACTGCTGATGGGCGGCACCGTTGCAAGCGTGAACTTCAACGCGCGCCTGCTTGCTGCTCAAAATGCCGAGCGAGCGGCAATCGGCGTGCCGCCGCTGGTCTGGAACCAGCAGCTCGCGCAAGACGCTCGAACCTGGGCCAACGAGCTCGCTGCGTCCGGTCGATTCGAACATTCTCCTGACGAGCCAGGAAAGCCGATCGAGGGCGAGAATCTGTGGGCGGGCACGCCTCGCGCTTTCGCTCCTGAGGCCATGGTCGCGCTTTGGGCCGCCGAGAAGAGGGACTATCGCCCTGGCGTCTTCCCCAACAACAGTCGTTCGGGTGACGTCGAGAAGGTCGGTCATTACACCCAAATGATCTGGCGCGACACGCACGAAGTCGGCTGCGCGACCGCTGTTGGAAACCACGAGCAGTTCCTGGTTTGCCGCTACAGCGAGGCCGGGAATGTTTATGGTGAGCGGCCCGCCTGATCCAATGCGACCGCAAGGTCGGCGATCAAATCTTCCACATCTTCAAGCCCGATGTGCAGCCGAACGAGATTAGGTGCCGGCGCATTTGTCACGGTCCGATGAGGATCGACCGGCAAGACGAGGCTTTCGTAGCCGCCCCAGCTGTAGCCGATCCCGAACAATTCAAGTGCGTTCACAAAGGTCTCCCGGTCGACCTTCAGCTCGAACGAGAACAGCCCCGAAGAGCCCTTGAAATCCCGCGCCCATGTTTCATGGCCGGGGCAGTCGGGAAGGGCAGGGTGCAAAACCAGTCCGACCTCGGGACGTTCTTTCAGCCAGTGCGCAATCTTCAAAGCACTATCCCCGTGCTGGCGCAAACGAACCCCCATTGTTCTTAGCCCGCGAGAGCCGAGCCACGCGTCGTCGGCCGAGACTGCGTGACCAAGGTGCCAGCTCGCGGTCTGGATGAGTTGGTAATATTGCGCCGTCGCCGTCGCCGCGCCGAGCATCAGGTCGGCATGCCCGCCGACATATTTCGTTGCCGCGAGGATCGCGACGTCGACACCCCCGGCGATTGCGGGAAAGAGCAATGGCGTCGCCCAGGTGTTGTCGAGCAACGTCACGATCCCGCGCTCGCGGGCGATTGCGCAAATTCCCGGGACATCCTGGACTTCCATCGTCTGCGAACCGGGGCTTTCAAGCAGGATTGCGCGCGTCTTTTCGCCGATCAACTTGGAGATTTGGCCACCGATGAGCGGGTCGTAATAAAGTGTCGCGATTCCGAGGCGCTTCAGGATCGTGTCACAGAATCGACGTGTCGGGCCGTAAACATTGTCCGGCGCCAACAGCTCGTCAGCCGGCGATAGAAGCGCCAAGAGCGGTGTCGTGATCGCCGCGAGGCCCGACGAATAGAGCGCTGTGCCCGCAGCGCCAGGCTCAAGTCCGGTCAGCGCTTCGGCCAGCGCCCAATGGGTGGCGGTGCCCTGCAGGCCGTAGCGATACCCGCCGAGACCTGGCTCGCTTTCCTCGAGTTCGGCGACATTATCGAAGATGATGGTCGATGCGCGTTCAACCGGAACGTTGACGAGCTTGCGACGCCATTCCTTGCGGCGGCCACCCTCGATGAGCTTGGTGGACTGGCTTTGCTTGCGTTTACTCATCCGTCTACTCCGGAGAAGCGGCTGCTTAGGCCAGTATCTTCTCCGAAGACAAACGGATCATTGGGCTTATTAGCTGCGCCGCCGCGGGATCAGACCGATGAGGCCGAGCAAACCAATCACGCCCCAGGGAAAGCTCTTCTTTTCCACCGGAGCAGCAGTCGGGACAACGCCGTTGTTCGGCATATCGTTGACAGCCGCAAGGTCATTGGCAGCGGTCGGTGCCGGAGCGGCGGCGTTCGCCGTTTCATTTGTTGTCGTTGTTGTCGTTGCCGCAGCCGCCGTATTTGCTGGGGCAGTCGCATTGTCCGCTGCATTCTGTGCGGCGGCGGGCGCTGCGGCGAGCAATGCGGCCGCGGCGAAGATGAGCGAAGTCGTTGCACGCATGTCGAAATTCCTCCGTCTCGTCCGATTAAATCGGATCGCTTGTATAGCTGTCATTATCACTCGGCCGGCGAAGACCCAGGAGTCCAAGCAAGCCGAGGCAGCCGACCAGGTTCCAGATCAGGTCAGAACCCAAGTCCGTCTGCATTTGTGTCGTCGGAGTTTGTGTTGATGCCGATGTGCTCGCGAGCGCAGCTGCAACCACAAAAGTCGCTATCCATCGAGTGCGCATGCTTCCTCCCTCTGTCGAAGCAGTTGCGGGGCGCGCGATACGCGCGGAACGGCTGATCCCATCAAGCATGGGGTCACGTCAACAAGGTTCATCAATAGGGAATGCGATTGGACCGCGCAAACGCAAACGCCCGGATCGGCTAGCGATCCGGGCGCCCTGCGTGACGATTACTCGCCAGCCCCCTTGGATGTGTCGCGTTGGGCGTCCCCAGTCGCCCTCGCGGCCCCGAACCCGACCCAAGAGCCAGTTACGTTCGGACCGTTATTGACTAGGCCCGACACAGGCTCATTGTCACCGCTGTAAATTGATGGACGTTGCGTTTGTGTACTTGCTGTGTCGGCGCGGCCACAGGGTACATCCGGTTGCCAGCGCGGAATCGTCACCCTAGAGCGCCCATCATGCGCTTGTCCCGTGCGTTCCTTCCCGTCCTAAAGGAGAGTCCCGCGGACGCCCAGATCGTCAGTCACAAGCTGATGCTCCGGGCCGGGCTGGTCCGCCAGACCGCCGCCGGCATCTACGCCTGGCTCCCCCTCGGCTTCCGTGTGCTCAAGAAGATCGAGAAGATCGTGAGGGAAGAGCAGGACCGCGCCGGTGCGCAGGAAATGCTGATGCCGACGCTTCAGTCGGCCGAGCTGTGGCGCGAAAGCGGTCGCTACGACGCCTACGGGCCCGAGATGCTGCGGATCCGCGACCGCCATGATCGCGAGATGCTCTATGGACCGACCAACGAAGAGATGATCACCATGCTCTTTCGCGATGAGGTGAAGAGCTACAGGGACCTTCCGCGCACACTCTACCACATCCAGTGGAAGTTCAGGGATGAAGTGCGGCCGCGCTTCGGCGTCATGCGCGGGCGCGAATTCCTGATGAAGGACGCCTATAGCTTCGATCTCGACGAAGCCGGGGCTCGGCAGAGCTACTACACGCAAATGCTCGCCTATCTTAGGACCTTTCAGCGGATGGGCATTCAGGCCGTCCCGATGAAGGCTTCGTCCGGACCGATTGGCGGAGATCTCAGCCACGAGTTCATCGTTCTTGCTCCGACCGGCGAGAGCGAGGTCTTCTACGATTCCGCTTATGAGGAATTCGACTGGCACCAGGCGGAGCTGAGATATGGCGACGAAGCCGGGCTGAAAGGCCTTTTCGATCGCGTCAATTCGACCTACGCCGCAACTGACGAGACGCACGATGTCGCGAAGTGGGAAGCGCTCGCCGAGCATAGGCGCCGCACCGGCCGCGGCATCGAAGTGGGTCACATCTTCTACTTCGGCGACAAATATTCGAAGGCGATGGGTCTCAAGGTCTCGGCACCGGACGGAACCCCAGTGACCCCGATGATGGGCAGCTACGGCGTTGGGGTTTCACGTCTTGTCGGCGCGATCATAGAGGCGAGCCATGATGATTCGGGCATCATCTGGCCCGAAGCGGTCGCGCCATGGCAGGTGGGAATAGTGACGATGCGGCAGGATGACGAGGCAAGCTCCTTGGCTGCCGAGAAGATCTACGCACAGCTCACTGCGGCAGGGATCGAGACGCTCTACGACGACCGCGACGAGCGCGGAGGAGTGAAGCTCGGTTCGATGGACCTGATTGGACTACCCTGGCAGGTCATCGCCGGCCCGCGCGGAATCGCAAACGGCACGGTCGAATTAAAGCGCCGTTCAACCGGCGAGCGCGAGGAACTGAGCATCGAAAGCGCTCTTGCGAGATTGACCGAATGATCTTGAACCGCGCCGAGCGCATGCTCGCCCGCCGTTACCTTCTGCCCGGCAAGGGCGAGGGCTTCATCTTCCTTGTCGCTACGATCAGCCTCATCGCGGTCGCGCTCGGCGTCGCCGCACTGATCATCGTGATGAGCGTGATGAACGGCTTCCGCGCGGAACTATTCGACAAGATCGTTGGCCTGAACGGACATGCCGTGGTCCAGGGCTATGACGGACGGTTATCTGATTGGCAGCAGATTGCGGACTCGGCCAAGAAGACTCCCGGGGTGACCTCGGCCGTCCCACTCATTGAAACGCCACTGATGGCGACCACGAACGGGCGCTTTGCCGGTGTGCTGGTGCGCGGCATGCGCATGGAAGACATTCACTCCAACCGCACGATCATGTCGGGCGTAGTCGCCGGCGACATCAAGTCTGTTACCCCAGGCAGCGGCAAGGTGGCGATCGGCTCACGGCTCGCAGAGACGCTTGGCGCCTATCCGGGCAGTCAGATCACGCTGTGGAATCCTGAGGGCCGTTCCACGGTCGTTGGCACGGTCCCGCGAGAGGAGACCTACACCGTGGGCGCGATCTTCGAGATCGGCGTCTATGACTATGACAAAGCCTTCGTCCTCATGCCCATGCAGGACGCTCAGGAGCTTTTGCTCATGGGCGACCAGGTGGGGATGGTCGAAATCCAGACAAAAGATCCGGACCGCGTGCAGCAGATCGTCGCGCCCCTCCAGAAGCTGATCCAAGGCAAAGGCGTTATCGTCGACTGGCGGCAGATGAACTCGGCCCTGTTCCAGGCGTTGGAGGTCGAGCGCGTGGCGATGTTCGTCGTCCTTTCGCTGATCGTGCTCGTCGCGGTGTTCAACATCCTCTCGTCGCTGATTATGCTCGTGCGCGCGAAAACCCGGGACATCGCAATCCTCAGGACCATGGGCGCGAGCCGGCGCGGGATGATGAAGGTATTCGTGACCGTTGGCGTGACAATCGGCACGCTCGGCATTGTCCTTGGGATTATTTTAGGCGCGATTTTTCTTTATTTTCGGCAAGATGTAGTGAATTTCATCCAGGACGTGACAGGTCAGAACCTGTGGGACCCGTCGGTACGATTCCTGACGGACCTTCCGGCCAAGCCGAACCCGGTAGAAGTCGTTGCGATCATCCTCATCGCATTGATCCTTTCGTTCCTCGCGACGCTCTATCCCGCCTACAAGGCGGCGAGCACCGATCCGGTCCAGGTCCTGCGCTATGAGTGAGCCGGTCCTTGTAACGAAGAACCTGAAGCGCAGCTTCACCCAGGCAGAAGTGACGATCGACGTCCTGCAGGGCGTCGATCTCGCCGTTCAGCCGGGCGAAATTGTTGCGCTCTTGGGCCCATCAGGCTCGGGCAAATCGACATTGCTCCAGGCCGTGGGGCTTCTCGAAGGTGGTTTCGAAGGGTCGATCCGGCTCGCAGGCGAGGAGGCGGCCGAGCTCGACGACGATGGTCGGACGCGTCTGAGGCGCGATCTCTTGGGCTTCGTCTACCAATTTCACCACCTGCTGCCCGAGTTCAACGCCGTCGAAAATGTGGTCTTGCCGCAGCTGGTTCGCGGTGCCGAACCGAGTGATGCCAGAAACCGCGCGCAGCAACTGCTTGGCGCTCTCGGTCTCGCCGAGCGTTTTGACCATCGGCCATCGAAGCTCTCGGGCGGCGAGCAGCAGCGCGTCGCGGTAGCGCGCGCGCTCGCCAACAAGCCGCCGCTGGTGCTTGCGGATGAACCGACCGGCAATCTCGATGAGAAGACTGCGGACGCCGTGCTCTCGGAGTTTCTGACATTGGTTCGCGGAGAAGGTAGCGCCGCACTCGTGGCGACGCACAACGAGCGGCTAGCGGCAAAGATGGACCGCGTCGTCCGTCTGCACGAGGGGCGACTTCAATAGTGGCGCCGGAGCGTCAACCAGAGCCATCTGACCCCAAGCGCGGACTCAACTTGACCGCGATCCTCCTCATCGGCGGGCTCATTCTCGCCGTGCTCATCGTCGCCTATTTTGCGACGAGGGGCAGTTCGGACCAGGACAAGCTCACCAATACAGCAGTGGCGAGCTCGACCCCCGCCAATCATGAAAAGATCTGCGCGAGCAGCGCGACTTACGGTCTCATCAAGCGCGAGCTGTTCCGCCGCGCTGCTCAGCTTCGCGGGAATAACCAGGCGGCCTATGACCAGCTCTCCACCGTGGCCGTCCTACGGATGGAAAACCCGGTTATGGAAAGTGAAGATACGCTGACCGGTGCCGTCAATTGCTCGGGATCGCTTTCGCTCGACCTCCCGCCCGGAGTTGCAGCGGTCGGAGGCCGCACGACATTGATGTCCGATGTCGATTACACGGTCCAGCCGGCCGCCGACGGAAGCGGGAACGTGGTCCTGCTGAAGAACGCCGACGCGATCATTGCACCGCTCGCGACGCTCGCCCGGACCAGCCAACCGCTGCAGGTCACACAAAATGACGCCGCACCCGAGTCCTCGGAAGAAAATCAGGTGGCGCCCGAAGTCGAACACTCCGCGTCGCAAGCGCCATCCACTCCGACACAGCCGAGCTTTTCCTGTCAGGCTGCGCATACGAGCGGAGAGGCCGCCGTATGTCGTGACCCCGGCCTTGCTGCGCTCGACCGGAACATGGCCTCTGAATACGGCCACGCATTCGCGGTCGCTAACCCCGACCAGCGCGACCTGCTCAAGCAGACAGCCCGGCGTTTCTATGCCTATCGCGATCGCTGCCCTGACTTGCAATGTATTGCCGCTGCTTATTCCGGGCGAATCCGGGAGATACGCGACATCATCGAGGGGCGCTGGCAGCCGCCGCAATAAGGATCATGGGGATAAGTTCCCGGTGGCCGCTTTGCACGCCTTAGCCAAGATCCCATAATCTGCGTGTGACTCAGCCGTTCGTCCCGCTACGCGTCTTCTCCTCCTTCACGATGCTCGAAGGAGCGATGGAGCCCAAGACCATCGCCGAACGCGCGGCTAAGCTCGGGTTTCCGGCGGTCGCGCTCACCGACCGGAATGGTCTCTACGGCGCGATGCAATTCAGTGAAGCCTGCTTCGGCAAGGGCGTGCAGCCGATTATTGGCGCCATGTTGGGCGTTGCGCGCCCGTCGGAGATCGGTGGGGAACGCGGCATCGACTGGCTGGCGCTGTTGGCGCAGGATGAGCAAGGCTATGCGAATTTGTGCAAGCTGGTCTCTTCGGCGCACCTGCACCGTCCGCTCGAGCAGGAACCGCATGTCGAATTCGGCCGGTTGGATGGTCTTAACGAGGGTCTGATCGCGTTGACGGCAGGCGCCGAGGGCGCGCTCGTCCGGTTGATTGCCGACGGGCAGCAGCCGAAGGCTGAGGCCTACCTCGATCAACTCCAGGCACTCTTTCCCAAGCGCCTGTATATCGAACTATCCCGCCGCAACGATTCAACCGAGGAAGCCGCCGAAGCGCAGTTGATCGAGTTCGCTTACGCCCGGAACCTTCCGCTGGTCGCCACGAACCCGGCGGCTTACGTGGATCCGGCATTCCACGCCGCTCATGACGCAATGTTGTGCATTGCCAATTCGGCTTATGTCGAAAGCGCCGATCGTCCCAGCTCTTCCCGCGACGCCTGGCTCAAGGACAGCGCCACAATGGCCGAGCTGTTCGCGGACCTTCCGGAAGCGCTTGCCAACACGCTTGTGGTCGCGCAGCGCTGTGCCGTCGCCGCGCCCAAGCGAAAACCGATTCTTCCGCGCCTCGGCGATGACGAGGATGAGCAGCTTCGCAACGACGCGCGCGACGGCCTAGCCGAACGCCTGAAAGGCCGGCCCGACGAACAGCAGCAGGAGTATGCGGAGCGCCTCGACTATGAGCTCGACATCATCACCGGCATGGGATTCGCTGGCTACTTCCTGATCGTCGCCGATTTCATCAAATGGGCGAAGGCAAACGATATTCCGGTCGGTCCAGGCCGCGGCTCGGGCGCCGGTTCGGTAGTCGCCTGGGCGCTTACGATCACCGATCTGGACCCGATCTCGCTTGGCCTGCTGTTCGAGCGATTCCTCAACCCAGAACGCGTTTCGATGCCGGACTTCGATATCGATTTCTGCGAAACGCACCGAGACAAGGTGATTGCGTACGTCCAGCAGAAATATGGCCGCGACAAGGTGGCCCAGATCATTACGTTCGGACGCCTCAAGGCGCGCGCAGTGCTCAAGGACACCGGTCGCGTCCTGCAAATGAGCTATGGCCACGTTGACCGTCTCGCGAAGCTGATCCCGAACCATCCGACGGATCCTTGGACCCTCCAGCGCTCATTGAACGGCGTCTCCGAAGTTGCGGCCGAGTACAAGAATCCGGACGTCAAGCGGCTGTTCGACCTCGCCATGAAGCTGGAAGGATTGCCGCGCCATGCCTCGACGCACGCCGCCGGCGTTGTGATCGGCGATCGTCCTCTCGATGAGCTCGTGCCGCTTTACCGAGATCCGCGATCGGACATGCCCGTTACGCAGTTCGACATGAAACATGTCGAGGCGGCGGGCCTGGTGAAATTCGACTTCCTGGGCCTGAAGACCTTGTCGGTGCTGAAGGAGTGCCAGCGGCTACTCGCCGAACAGGGCATCGATGTCGATCTCGGCGCCCTGCCATGGGACGACCCAGCGGTATTCGATCTCCTCCAACGCGGTGACACGGTCGGCGTGTTTCAGGTCGAATCCGAAGGCATGCGGCGCACGCTCTCCGCGGTGAAGCCGACGTGCTTTGAGGACATCATCGCCCTCAACGCGCTCTATCGGCCAGGGCCAATGGACAACATCCCGATGTTCGGCCGGCGCAAGAACGTCGAAGAACTGATCGAATATCCGCACCCGCTGCTCGAAGACATCCTGAAGGAAACCTATGGCATCTTCGTCTACCAAGAGCAGGTGATGCAGGCCGCTCAGATCCTGGCCGGCTATTCGCTTGGGGGCGCCGACCTGCTCCGGCGGGCAATGGGCAAAAAGATCAAGAGCGAAATGGACGCCCAGCGGGCGACATTTGTGAAAGGCTGTGCGGAGCACAACAATATCCCCGAAGCCAAGGCGAACGAGCTGTTCGACTTGATCGACAAATTCGCGGGCTATGGCTTCAACAAGAGCCATTCGGCGGGCTACGCTTTGCTGACCTATCAGACTGCGTGGCTGAAAGCGCATCACCGTGCAGAATTCTATGCAGCGTCCATGAGCTTCGACGTCGCGCTCACCGACAAGCTCGCAATGTTCATCGATGACATGCGCCGCGCCGAACTCGAGTGCCTGCCCCCCGACGTGAATGCCAGCGTCGCACATTTCGCGGTCGAAAATGGCAGCGTTCGATATGCCCTCGGCGCACTCAAGGGTGTTGGAGAGAAGGCAATGGAGGAGCTGGTCGCGGAACGCGAACGGGCCGGCCCATTCAAGAGCCTCGAGGATTTCGCCGCCCGAATTGATCCGCGCCTGCTGAATCGCCGGCAATTGGAGAGCCTCGCCGGCGCAGGCGCGTTCGATGGCCTAAGGCTCGAACGGGCTGCGGTTTTTGGCGCTGCGGAGACTATTCTGGCGCATGCCGCGAGCGCCCACGAACAGCGCGAAACGGGGCAGGCGGGGCTCTTCGGGGCGAATTCGACCGAATCCTCGCCGATCCGCCTTCCACGCGATGCCTCGTGGACGCTTGCCCGAAGAATGGCCGCCGAGCGCGACGCGTTCGGATTCTACTTCTCTGCCCACCCGGTCGATGCGTCGCGCCACCTGCTCGCGGCGCACAAGGTGAAGAGCTTCGCTGAAGTGGCCGAGATGCACGTTGGAGAAGGCGAGCGAATCGGCGCGAGCATGGCCGCGCTCGTCGAGGACACCCGCTGGCGCACGTCGGCGAAAGGTCGCCGTTACATGATGGCGACGCTCAGCGACGGCACGGGACAGTTCATTGCGACGGCATTTGATGACGAAGCCACTGCCGCGCTCGAGGCCGCAGCAAAAGCCGGTAAATGTGGCTTGCTCGCAGTTGAGCTCGACCGCCGGGCTGGCGACGATGTGCCACGAGTGACGGTCAAACGATTCCAACCCCTGAACGATCTTGCCAAGCGGACGCGTTTGCAAATGACCGTCCGGGTCAGCGATCGAGCCGCTGGTGAACGGCTAATCCGCGAATTGGCAGATGCACGCGGCGGCAACGGTCTGCTGCGCCTCGTGCTGCCGCTCGCGTCTGGCGGAGAGGCGATGGTCGTCGCAGGCCGTGACTTTGCGCTCGATGGCGAGCTCGTAGCCCGCCTTGAGCGTATAACGGGCGAGGGCAGCGTCGACCTTTCCGTTCAGGAACCGCCGAAGCTCGCCCTCGTCGGCTGAGTTCAGGCCATCCAGAAGCCGTCGCGGTTGACGAGGGCGGTGAGGTGGGCGTTTTCCTCCACGGTCATGTCCTTCTTGAAGTTCGGAAAGACCTGCTCCTCCTCCATGTGCGCATGCTCGGCGACGAGCTTGCGGAACTCGCGCACCTTCTCGAGCCAGTTCGGCGCGTCAGTGCCCATTTCGTTCAACTCATAGATGAACGTCTTGATGTAGCCGTGCTCGCCTTCGAGGTGGTCGGCATCGGCTGCATCATCGTCTTCACGGAGCGCCGGGTAGATTACCATCTCCTCGGCATGGGCATGCTTGTCGAGTGCGTGGCAAAGCTTCATGAAGAGCATCTTGCGCTTGAAGCTCTGCGTTTGATCGGTCGCGAGCATCTTGTCGAAAATCGCCAGCGCCTCATCATGCTCGGCGGTCAGGATTTCGTCCCAGTCGCCGATCGTTGCTTCCATGCCCTGCATGAGCGCTTTTCGGCCGTAATTGGCGGCAAAACCGATCGCTGCTCCGCCGAGGGCAGCGGCAATGATCGGGCCAGCGCCCTCGCCCCACGAAAATGCACTGCGATTGCTGCTCGAGCCGCGGCTGCTGCCCGAGGTCGATCGGTTGGATGTGCGGCTTCCGGTGCGCGTTGCCATAAACTCCTCCTTGTCGAGATTTGCGGGTCAAAATCTGAAGTATTCAACGGACAGGGAAGAGGCGCCGTTCCATTCGTGAACCGTGCTTCACGAACCGTTCGGCGCATTGGCTAGACGCCGTTGCCGGGTTCCTTTGACTGTTCAGGCGGGACGGTGTTTGCAGAGTTCTGCTGCGCTGGCGCGGCAGTTGGCTCGGTCGTTGTCAGGGGCGGCTCCGGAACCCTATTCTCAATCGGTGGCAAGGCCTTTGGGCTTTCGTATTCCGCTCCCGGGATTGGCCGCGGCTTTTTGGCAACCCTTGGGGGCGCCGTCTTCGCAGGCGGAGTAATACCCTTGTAGACACAGGCATCGAGGCCATCGCGCGCAATGATTGGAATGCGCGCGGCGATCGTGTTTCCATAGCGGCGCGTGAAGCCTTTCGGAGCGATCGCGCCCCGCTCCTTGGGAAGAGGCAGTACCGCGGCGATGCGAGCGGCTTCGATTGCGGTCATCGCAGTCGCATCGTGGCCGAAGTACCGCTCGGACCCGGCGTTCACGCCGTAGGTGCCAATGCCAGTTTCCGCGAGGTTCAAATAGACCTCCATGATCCGCTGCTTGCCCCAGAGGTGCTCGATCAGGAACGTAAACCAGGCTTCCATTCCTTTACGGAAATAGCCGCCGTTCTGCCACAAGAATGCATTCTTCGCGGTCTGCTGGCTGATGGTCGAGCCGCCTCGAATACGGCCTCCTGAGGCATTCCTTTTCATTGCATCTTCAATGGCTTCGAAGTCGAAACCGTGATGCAAGCAGAACTTGCTGTCTTCGGCCGCGATTGAAGCTTGGACCATGTCGCGGTCGATGCGCTCGATGGGCATCCATTCCTTGTGCGCGCCGCGACCGCTGAGGATGTCCTCGACCATGGTGACCGTAATCGGCGGATTGACGAAGCGATAGGTGAGGACCCACAGCACCGAGAGGATGATGAAGGCGAGGATCAGCTTGACGATCCAACCAACGATGCGTCGCGGCCAACCGACCGAGCGTTTGCGTTTATAGCGCGGAATGGTGGACTTCGTTCTCCTCGACATGTCCGTCTGCTAGCCGCAGGCGATCACGATTGCCAATCAGTCTGCCAGCCGCCGGCAAAACCAACAGTTCAGAGCAAAGCGGAAGTCTGAAAATGCGCCGCTTGCGCAACTTACGCGCTCGACGGCGTGCGGAGCCCAGGAGGGGAAGATCACCAGCCTGTTTGGACCGGTTCGAAGACCGTGCTGTCCGTCTCGCCGCAGTCTGCCGGATCGGCTCCGAAGCGATAAAGCCGCAGTGCTCCGCCCGAAAAGCCCTTGGGTTCGCCGAAGAAGTATTAAACCGCGCTGATGAACCTGTCCTCGCCCTCGTCCTCGCCTGTCTCTCGGCGGTTCGGTCCGACGGGGATATCAATGTGAGAAGCAAAAATGTGCTCCCTCACCATAAGCATTGAGTTCGAACTCGATTGAGTGCGGCTCCCGGTCCCTTGTAGCCCGCTAGCGCCGTGATCCGGCTGAAATTGGCGAAGAGCCGCTCGCGCATAAGAGGTTCGAATTGACCCACTCCGCGATGCCTGAGTGCCGTCCGTGATTTTGGATTGACTCGATTTCTGCGGTCGCCCTCGCCGTAGAACACCTTGGTCGGCCGGAATTTCGCGTGCTGCTCAATGGCCCAGGCCAACAGCGCCTTTCTGTCCTGATCTTCCAAGAATTCGTCGATGGTCCCGCTCGGCGGCATTGGGCCTGTCGGTTTCACCGTCATTCCTTCACCTTAGCAGCGGCCGAATCACTCGCGAAGCACCCTCCTTGCCGCAGTGCAGCAGCGCATTTACATCGCCCATATGACCTCGACGAACGACATCCGCCGCGGCTTCCTCGAATTTTTCGAGAAGAATGGACATGCGCGGGTGTCCTCGGCGCCGCTCGTTCCGCAGAACGATCCAACGCTGATGTTCGTCAACGCTGGGATGGTCCCGTTCAAGAACGTGTTCACCGGACTCGAGACGCGTCCTTACCGGACTGCGACCAGTTCCCAGAAATGCGTACGCGCCGGTGGCAAGCACAACGACCTGGACAATGTCGGCTATACCTCGCGACACCACACCTTCTTCGAAATGCTCGGCAATTTCTCGTTCGGAGACTATTTTAAGGATCGCGCGATCGAATTTGCCTGGACCCTCATCACGAAGGAGTGGGGGATCAGTCCCGACCGGCTAACCGCGACCGTCTATCACACCGACGATGAAGCCTTCGCGCTGTGGAAGAAGATATCTGGCCTTTCCGAGAGTCGGATCATCCGCATTCCGACCAAGGACAATTTCTGGGCGATGGGCGACGACGGACCATGCGGTCCTTGCTCGGAGATCTTCTACGATCATGGCGAGCACATTCCCGGCGGGCCTCCTGGCAGCCCCGGCGAGGACGGTGACCGCTTCGTCGAGATCTGGAATCTCGTCTTCATGCAGTACGAGCAGGCAGCGGGCGAGATCGTCTCCGAGCTCCCGAACAAGAGCATCGACACGGGCATGGGCCTCGAGCGCATCGCCGCCGTGCTCCAGGGCGTCCATGACAATTACGACATCGACACCTTTCGCGCGCTGATCGAGGCAAGTGAAGAGCTGACGCACACGCGGGCTAAGGGCGAGAACCAGGCGAGCCATCGAGTGATCGCTGATCACCTGCGCGCTTCTGGCTTCCTGGTTGCCGACGGTGTGCTGCCGGCGAACGAGGGCAGGGGCTATGTTCTCCGTCGGATCATGCGCCGAGCTATGCGTCACGCACATTTGATCGGCGCCAAGGAGCCGCTGATGTGGCGCCTTGTCCCGGCGCTGGTCGCCGAGATGGGGGCCGCTTATCCCGAGCTCGTGCGCGCCCAGCCGTTGATCGAGGCTACGCTTTTGCAGGAGGAAACCAGATTTCGGCAGACGCTCGCGACCGGCCTCAAGCTGCTCGATGAAGCGACTGCGGAGTTGTCGGAGAACAGCACGCTGTCCGGCGCGACCGCGTTCAAGCTCTACGACACGTTCGGCTTTCCTTATGACCTGACCGAGGATGCCTTGAGGGCACGCGGCCTGCGGGTGGACCGCTCCGGCTTCGATGCGGCGATGGCTGAACAGAAGGCCAAGGCCCGCGCCGCCTGGAAGGGGTCGGGCGCGAAGGCAAACGATGAAGTCTGGTTCGACCTTGCGGAGGAATATGGGACGACCGAGTTCACCGGCTATTCTGGCGACGAGGGGGAGGGGGTGGTTCTCGCGATCGTTAGGGACGGTGTGCGCGTCGAGAATGCCGAGGTCGGCGAGACCGTCGAAGTGCTGCTCAACCAGACGCCGTTCTATGGTGAAAGTGGTGGTCAGATTGGCGATACCGGAAAACTAACTACGCTCAAAGGCTTCGAGGGCGACGTTGAGGATACATCGAAACCACTCGGCAAGCTCCACGTACTTCGGACCAAGGTCGTGGCGGGCGAGCTAACAGTCGGCGACACAGTCCATCAGGCGGTACAAGCGGAACGCCGCAACCGAGTGCGCGCAAACCACAGCGCGACCCACCTCTTGCATGCTGCTCTTCGTCGCCACCTCGGCACGCATGTGACGCAGAAGGGTAGCCTGGTCGCGCCTGACTATTTCCGCTTCGATTTCTCACATCCCAAAGCTTTGACCCGTGCGGAGATCGACGCCGTCGAAGCCGAGGTGAACGCCCAAATCCGCGGCAATGAGGCGGTGACTACGCGCCTGATGACTCCGGACGAGGCCATCTCGGTCGGCGCCATGGCATTGTTCGGCGAGAAATATGGCGACGAAGTGCGCGTGCTTTCGATGGGACGAATGACCGATGGAGATTATTCGGTTGAATTGTGCGGTGGAACACACGTTCGCGCTCTCGGCGACATCCAGCTTCTCAAGATCATCTCGGAGAGTGCTGTATCGTCAGGCGTGCGACGCATCGAGGCGCTGACCGGAGAGGCTGCACGCCAGTGGCTCAGCGAGCGCGATTCGAAGCTGCGCGACGCGGCAGCGACGCTCAAGTCAGCTCCGGACGAGGTCCCCGCGCGCGTCGCTGCGCTGGTCGAAGACCGTAAGCGGCTCGAGCGCGAGCTCGCGGATGCGAAGAGGCAGCTCGCGAGGAGCGGCGGTTCGGCCAAATCCGACGGTCTCGCGCCCGAGAATGTCAACGGGCACAAGTTTCTCGGCCAGGTCGTGCAAGGCTTCGATCCCAAGGAGTTACGCGCTGCAGTTGACGACATGAAGAAGCGCCTTGGCTCCGGCATCGCTGTACTCGTCGCCGTGAACGAAGGCCGCGCGAGCATCGCGATCGGAGTTACCGACGATCTTGCCGGGCTAGTGAGCGCGGTCGATTTGGTGAAAGCGGCCGTCGCGACCCTTGGTGGGCAGGGCGGCGGCGGGCGCCCCGACATGGCCCAAGGCGGCGGCCCGGACGGGTCGAAGGCGAAGGAAGCGCTTGAGGCGGTGAAGGACGCGCTGGAGAAGGTCGCGGCGTGAATCCGTTATCGAGCGAACCCGTGACTCTCAATGGCTCCTGCCATTGCGGCGCCGTGCAGTTCACTGTGACGTTGACCCAGGGATTCGCCTCTGCGCGACGATGCACCTGCTCGATCTGCCGGATGCGCGGAGCCGTGGCTTTGACGTCAACTCCTGAAGCGTTTCGCATCACGCAGGGCGAAGAGATGCTCGCGACCTATCGCTTCAATACGAAGACTGCAGAACACCATTTCTGCCCGGTTTGCGGAATTTACACCCACCACAAGCGGCGCTCGAACCCCAATCAGCTCGGCGTCAATGCCGCCTGCCTGGACGGCGTTTCACCCTTCGATTTCCAAGAGGTGATTGTCTACGACGGACAACGTCATCCTGCCGACAATGCCGAGCACAAGACCTTCACCGCTGGCGTTTTGAAGTTCGAATCGCTGAAGGCTGAACGGACTGGAATTGATTCGCCCAAAGAGCGATAATCGGCCAGCCGAAAGGGGGCCGATATGCGCAAGTTGCTAGTCTTTTCCGCGGTTTTGATCAGCTTTTCGTCCGCGCCCTTATTTGCCCAAGCCACCAGCCCGAGGGACGGGACCGCAAATGTCACGTCGGACAGGATCGGAATGCCGGGCACCGTCAGCGATCCCGTGGCCCAGTATCAAACGCAAAGGGCTATGAACAACCTCCCTGGCCAGGATGCCAAAGCGGCCGCCAGTTTGGGCCCGGCTCGTCCGGCCAAGGCAAACGAGCTCGCCGCCGGAGCGATCGTCAACGACAAAGCCGGGATGCTGATCGCCAAAATCGAACAGATTGATTCTGACGGAGTCGTTCTCTCGAGCGGTTCTGCCAAGGTGAAGATCCCGGCCGCCGCGTTCGGTCACAACAAGGATGGGCTGTTGCTCGACATGACCAAGGCGCAGTTCGACCAGATAGTCGCAAAGGCGAACGCTGCCTCCTAGGGGACGTTCGGCCGCCAATCGCGCAGGCGCCGCCGCCCAAGCCGGGGTTCGGACTCGAGCTCGGCTTGGGACATGATCTCGCTCCTTAGCTCCGCGCGCTTCTCATGGATTGAGGCGATGACCGGCCCCATCGCTGCTCCGACGTCGACGAGGACCGCTTCTGCAAGCTGGAGCGAGGCCTCAAGGGTCTCTGGAACGGCGTCCGTCACCCCGGCCTTGTAAAGTTGGGCCGCATGATCGGTATCGCGAGCCCGGGCAATGATCGGGAGGGCAGGGACCAAGCCACGCACCCGCCTTGCGAGCTGCGCAACAAGTACGGGGTCGTCCATAGTTAGGACAAGCGCCGCGGCATGACCAAGTTGCAGCTTGTCAGCGAGCTCGGAACGCCGAACGTCGCCGAACAGCACATTGTATCCGGCGCTGAGTGCCTGCCGCACGCCGTCGACATCGCTCTCCACCGCCAGATAAGGCCGCTCGTGGGCGATCAGCATGTCGGCGACCATGCGTCCGACGCGTCCGAAACCAAAGATTACGATCCGACCTTTGGCATCGCTTGCCTCGGGTTCGTCATTCGCTCGCTGATCCACGCGACGGCCGGCGGAGCGACCAACAAGTGCAAGCAATGGAGTGACCGTCAGTCCGATGGCCGTGACCGCCTGCCAGAAACTTGCTGTGGACGGCGCCAAAGCGCCAGTCGCCGCCGCCGCCCCAATCAAAATCAGGGTCGTTTCGGATGGAGAAGCCATCAGAAGGCCGGTCTCCGCTGCGATTGCAGATCGTGAGCCGCTAATGCGCAGCAGACCTCCGGTAACCAGCGCCTTCGTAACAAGCACAGCAGCAAGCCCTCCAGCAAGCTGCAGCCACATTCCGGCGAGAAGCTGAAAATCGATTCGCATGCCAACGGTAATCAGGAAAACGCCGAGCCCCAGGCCACGGAACGGCGCACTGACGACTTCGACTTCGCTGCGATAGTCCGTCTCCGCAATGACCAGGCCGGCGACGAGCGCGCCCAGGATCGGCGACAGGCCCGTTGCAGATGTCGCAAGACTGGCAAGGATTACGACGAGCAAGGTGACCGCGAGGAACAGCTCGGGACTCTTCGTGCGCGCCGCCTGCGCAAACAGAGGCGGTAGGAGATAGCGCCCAACGACCAGCATTGCGGCGATCACCGCAATGCCCATCAAGAAGACGAGCGGGAGTGCTGCGACCGGGCCGGCATTAGCGAGCACGAATAGAAGCGGTACCAACGCCAAATCCTCGAACAGCAGCATCGCGAAAGCGCTGCGACCGACGGGTGAGTGCATTCCTGCGATCGGAAGGACCAGCGCGGTTGACGACATAGCGAGCGCGAAGCCGAGCATTGCCGCGGAGCGTGGCGCTTCGCCCTCGATCCACAAGCCCGTTGCAATGAACAGCGCACAGAGCAACATCTCAGCGGCGCCAATTCCGAAGATCGCGCCGCGCATTGCGTTCAACCGGCGAAAACTCAGCTCGAGGCCGATCGCGAACAGCAGCAGGATGATTCCGAATTCGGCGAATGGCTCGATCCCGGAGGGATCAGTAATCGTGATCGAATTCAGCCATTGGTGCTGGCTTGCCAGCCCGCCGAGACCGAACGGCCCGACGATCATCCCGACGATGATGAAACCGATCACCGGCGAGATCCTGAGCCGCGCAAAGGCCGGGATGACGATCCCGGCGGCGCCGAGGATCACCAGCGCATCCTTGAGACCCTGGCCACCAAGCTCGCCCGCCATGGAATTCTTCTGCCTTTTTCACCGTTGCGGCGATAGAGGCTGCCGCCATGACGTCAGATTTGGACCTGATTGTCGTTGGCGGTGGGCCTGCCGGGATGATGGCGGGGCTGCTGTTTGCTCGCGCTGGGTGCCGTGTTCTGGTGCTCGAGAAGCACGCCGACTTCTTCCGCGATTTTCGCGGCGACACAGTTCATCCCTCGACTCTTGAGCTCCTTCGCGAGCTCGGGCTGCTTGAGGAGTTCCTTAAACGGCCGCACGATGAGGTACGGAAGCTGACGGGACGTGTCGCCAACGAGCAGATTGTCATCGCCGATATGGGCCACTTGCCAGTACAGAGCCGCTTCGTCGTGCTAATGCCGCAATGGGACTTCCTCGATTTCCTGGCGCAAGAGGCAAGGCACTATCCCACCTTCACGCTCAAGATGGAGGCCGAAGCGGCTGACCTTCTTTGGGACGGCGACCGAGTGGCGGGCAGTCGCCTCAAATCGGGCGAAGAAGTGCGAGCACCGCTGACGATTGCCGCCGATGGGCGTACCTCCATCCTAAGGGACAAAGCGCGACTGCCGTGGAAGGACCTCAGCGCTCCAATTGATGTGCTTTGGTTCAGGCTTCCAAAGGAGAAGACGGCCGGCAACGAAACAGGTGGCACCTTTGGCGCTGGAGCGATGATCGTCGAGATTGACCGAGGCGACTATTGGCAATGCGCCTACGTCGTCCCGAAGGGCGCGGCTGGCGAAATTGAGGCCAAGGGTATCGAGGCATTCCGCGAAAATATTGCCCATGCAGCACCCGAGCTGAGATCCACGGTCGATGCGCTGGAGGAGTGGGACCAAGTGAAGCTGCTCTCCGTCTCGCTCGACCGACTGACGTGTTGGAGCCGTCCCGGCTTGCTCGCAATTGGCGATGCGGCGCACGCAATGTCCCCCGTCGGCGGGGTCGGGATCAATCTTGCGATCCAGGACGCTGTCGCGGCCGCCAACATCCTCGCTGGACCACTTGCTGCCGGCCAGAACGTCGATGGGCTGCTCGGAAAAGTCCAAGAGCGGCGGTTATTTCCGACTCGCGTTATTCAGGGTGTCCAGAGAATGATCCACAACCGCGTCCTTACACCTCTCGTCGTGCGCAAGATCGTCCTCGACAAGGTTCCTTGGCCGCTGCGCATATTCCAGCGTCTACCGTTCCTCAGTCGGATACCGGCGCGGCTTGTCGGTTTGGGCGTAAGGCGCGAGCACATCCGCTCGCCCGATGCTGGCCTCAGGCGGGCTGAGCTTCCTCCACCATAGCCGCCTCGAGATTCCGAACGATTGCCTCGAAAAACTGCTCGGTAGTCATCCACGGCTGCTCGGGCCCAACGAGGATCGCGAGATCCTTGGTCATCTCGCCGGCTTCAACCGTCTCGACGCAGACTCGTTCGAGCGTCTCGGCGAAACGGACCACCTCGGGCGTGCCATCGAATTTCCCACGATACTTCAGCCCGCCGGTCCAGGCGAAGATCGACGCGATCGGATTGGTCGAGGTCGCCTTGCCCTGCTGGTGCATTCGGTAATGGCGGGTGACAGTGCCATGCGCGGCCTCGGCTTCGATCGTCTTGCCGTCGGGAGTCATCAACACCGAGGTCATGAGACCCAGTGAGCCGAAGCCCTGCGCAACCTGGTCCGACTGCACGTCGCCGTCGTAATTTTTGCAGGCCCAGACGAACTTGCCACTCCACTTGAGAGCCGAAGCAACCATGTCGTCGATCAGGCGATGCTGATATTCGATTCCGGCAGCTTCGAACTTCGCTTTGTATTCGCGGTCGTAAATCTCCTGGAAGATGTCCTTGAAGCGCCCGTCGTACGCTTTGAGAATCGTATTCTTCGTCGAGAGATAGAGCGGCCAGCCGCGGCCAAGGCTGTAGTTGAAGCAGGCATGGGCAAAGTCGCGGATCGACGAATCCAAATTGTACATGCCCATCGCGACCCCCGAACCGGGGAAATCGAACACGTCGAAATCCAGCTCTTGCCCGTCAGCGCCGACCCATTTCATCGACAGCTTGCCAGGCCCGGGCACCAGAAAGTCGGTCGCGCGATACTGGTCACCGAACGCGTGGCGGCCGACCACGATCGGGTCGGTCCAGCCGGGGATCAGGCGCGGAACGTTCGAGATAACGATTGGCTCGCGGAAGATGCAGCCGCCGAGGATGTTGCGGATCGTCCCGTTGGGCGACTTCCACATCTTCTTGAGGTTAAATTCTTGAACGCGCGCCTCATCGGGCGTGATGGTTGCGCACTTTACGCCGACGCCATGCTCCTTGATCGCGTTGGCGGCATCGACTGTGACCTGGTCCTCGGTGGCATCGCGGTTCTGGATGGAGAGGTCGTAATAGAGCAGATCGACGTCGAGATAGGGCTGGATCAGCCGCTCGCGGATCCACTGCCAGATGATGCGAGTCATCTCGTCGCCGTCGAGCTCGACGACAGGGTTCTTCACCTTGATCTTGGCCATTTCCATTCCTGCGATTTGGAGATTTGGCGGCGCCTTAGGATGCGTGCCCATCGCGCGCAACCGCGCCGTTGTGCGTAAGGCCGGTGCCGATTAAGGCATCCCCCCATGCCAGCGCTCGACAAGCATGACAGCCCATTGCCGACAACCACGGTCAAATGGCGTTTCCCGTCGGTCCATCCGGATGGGCGCAAATATGCAGTGGGAGTGGGCGGCGCGGCGCTCCTCGCTTTCATCATGCACCTGCAGATTCTCGCCTGGATTCTGATCGGAATTACCATCTGGGTCGCGGCTTTCTTTCGCGATCCGGTGCGCACGACCCCGCGCGGCGATAAGTTGATCATTGCGCCTGCCGATGGCTTGGTCACGATGATCGCGAGAGTCGGCCCGCCTCCTGAATTGCGCGGCTCAGACGCTCTCGCCGATGGTGATTACACGCGCGTCTCAATTTTCATGAGCGTGTTCGATGTGCACATCAACCGTGCCCCGATCACCGGCCGGGTGAAGCGCATCGCTTACGTGCCGGGCAAGTTCGTCAATGCCGACCTCGACAAGGCGAGCGAAGACAATGAGCGGCAACACATGTTGGTCGAAAGCAGCGACGGCCTCAGGATTGGCTTCACCCAAATCGCGGGCCTGGTCGCCCGGCGAATTATATCCTTCGTCAGGGAAGGTGACGTGGTCGATGCGGGGCAGCGCGTGGGATTGATCCGTTTTGGCAGCCGCGTCGACGTCTTTCTTCCGGCGGGAACGGCACCCAAGGTCCTCCTCGGGCAGCGTACGATCGCTGGGGAAACGATACTCGCTGAGATGGGCGTGGACGCGCCACTCGTCGGAATTAGTCAGTGACCGACGACAGGGATCCGCGCCGGATCCCGTTTCGCGCGATGATCCCTAACGCGGTCACTGCGCTAGCGCTTTGCTTCGGATTGACTGGTGTCAGTCTCGCCATCGGCGGCCAATGGGAAAAGGCGCTTGGCGCGATCATCCTTGCCGGCGTTCTGGATGGTCTCGACGGCCGCATCGCGCGACTGTTGCGCGCCCAGAGCAAGTTCGGTGCGGAGTTGGATTCGCTTAGCGATAATATTGCGTTCGGCACCGCGCCGGCACTGATCCTTTTCCTATGGTCATTGAAGGCAGAGCCAAGGTTTGGATGGCTCGCGTCGCTAGCGCTGGCAGTTTGCTGCGCGCTTCGCCTTGCGCGTTTCAATGCCCGTCTCGACGCAGCCGAGCAACCGCATAAGTCGGCGGGTTTCAACACCGGCGTTCCCGCTCCGGCCGGAGCCGGCCTTGCTTTCGTTCCGATCTACTTGTGGCTGATTACAGGGAACGACCGCTTCCGCGCCTGGCCCGGCGTAATGGCTTGGACGCTGTTCATCGCGATGCTGATGATCTCGAGCCTTCCGACCTATAGCTGGGCAAGCATCCGGATTCGGCCCGCGTGGCGGCTTTTCGCGCTCGCCGGAGTTGCAATTTTCGGTGCGGCGCTGATCCGGGCGCCGTGGCCGACTTTGCTCGTTCTTGCAGCCTTCTACCTGCTGATGATTCCGGTAGCATTCGCCAGCTACCAACGGGTCAGGCAGCGGCGCGCCATTGCGAGGGGCCACGGCTAGGCTTCGAACGCCAGCGAACCCGAACCCTCAACGTTGAGTGACCGCAGGGCCGACGCATTGGCTTGCCCTTGAGGGCAGCGGCGATCTTGGCGCCGCTTTCCTCAAGAACCGATGCACCCAGGACCAAAAGAAGCCACAATGTCGCGAGAAAGGGCAGGGTACCAAGAGCTACGGTCATCACGTTCAGCCTCCATTGAGGTGAACAATGTTCTCTGTTTGTTCTTATCTGTCAAGTCA
>JANWLR010000061.1 GCA_025450755.1 Sphingomicrobium sp.
CAGCAACGCGATCAACGTAGCGGCGCAGGACGGGCGACAGATAGGCATCGACCACCGTCGTATCGCCCCTGCCGACGAGCTTGATCAGCGGGGCGACTTCATGACTGACCGACACTTGGGAAAAGCCGAGCTCCCGAGCGATTTCGGCAAGTCGGGCTTCGTGCGCCGGATAGCGCCAGCCATGCATCAGGACGATCGCCAGAGCGTCGATGCCCTCCTCGCGGATGCCCTGCAGGCCTTCGCGCGCCTGCATTTCGTCGAGTGGGTCGAGTACGTCTCCATCGACGCCAACGCGCTCGTCGATCTCGACGACATGCTCGTAAAGCATCGACGGGAGCACGATCTGGCGCACAAAGATGTCGGGACGCGCCTGGTATCCGATCCTCAGCGCGTCGCCGAAGCCACGCGTGATCGCCAGCGCGACCCGCTCTCCTTTGCGCTCGAGCAATGCGTTTGTTGCAACGGTGGTGCCCATTCGCACTTCGGCGACTTCGCCACCCTCTCGTGCGAGCACCCGCCCGATCGCCTCGAGCGCCGCATCCTCATATTGGCCAGCGTTCTCCGACAGCAGCTTTTCGACACGCACGCATCCGTCGGAGGAGCGCGCAACCACGTCTGTGAACGTGCCGCCCCGGTCGATGGCGAAAGTCCAGCTGCGCTCCACGGCTTTGCTCTAGGGCCTTTACGCTCGCGACTGCACCCCCCTAAGAAACGGCCATGGCAGTTTTGGTCACAGGGGCGGCTGGGTTCATCGGCGCGGCAACGTCACGGGCGCTGCTCGAGCGCGGCGACGAGGTCGTCGGCGTCGACAATCTCAATGACTATTACTGCCCTTCACTAAAGCAGGCGCGGCTCAACAATCTCCAGCGACAGTTCGGCAACCGCTTCCGTTTTGAGCGCCTGGATTTTGCGGACGCCGCCGCCCTTAAAGTCTTTGCCGATTCGGTACAATTCGACTGCATCGTCCATTTGGGCGCGCAGGCCGGGGTGCGCTACAGCCTCGATCATCCCGAAGCTTATGTACGCTCGAACCTCGTTGGACATTGCAACATGCTTGAGCTCGCGAGGCACCGGCGTGTGCGCCACATGGTCTATGCGTCGTCATCATCGGTCTACGGCGGCAACAAGAGTCTCCCGTTCCGGGTTGAGGACCGGGTCGACCATCCGCTTTCTTTATATGCAGCGACGAAGAAGGCCGACGAGCTGATGAGCGAAAGCTATGCGAACCTCTATCGCGTTCCGCTCACGGGTTTGCGCTTCTTCACCGTCTATGGCCCGTGGGGACGGCCCGACATGGCGATGTGGATCTTCACCAGGGCGATATATGCCGGTGAGCCGATCCCGCTGTTCAATGGCGGCGAGATGCGCCGCGACTTCACCTACATCGACGACGTCGTCCGCGGCCTCGTCTCTTGCCTGGATTCTGCGCCGATCGATGATGGTGAAGTGAAAGCCGGGGGCTCGACCGGCCCGCACGCCCTCTACAATATCGGGAACAGCAGGAGCGAGGATCTGATGCGCGTGGTCGAGCTGCTCGAGCAAGAAACCGGCAAGAAGGCGTTGCTCGATCCGCAGCCGATGCAGATCGGCGATGTGCCCGAGACTTTTGCCGACATCAGCGCGATTGAGCACGACCATGGCTTCAGGCCTGCGACCAGCATCGACGAAGGCGTTCCGCGTTTTGTGAAATGGTACCGCGAGTATCACGCGCTGTGAGCCTTCCTTCACTCCTGGAGCGACTGCGGCTCCCGGTGATCGGCGCACCGATGTTCATCATCTCGAACCCGAAACTGGTCATCACCCAGTGCACCTCGGGGATCGTCGGTAGCTTCCCGGCGCTCAATGCCCGGCCCGCCGAACTGCTCGATGAATGGCTGCACGAAGTCACGGAGGCGCTTGTTGCGTGGGACCGGGATCATCCGGATCGCCCCGCGGCGCCTTACGCAGTCAATCAGATCGTCCACCGCTCCAATGACCGGTTCGAGCATGACATGGAGGTCTGCGCGAAATGGAAAGTGCCGATCGTCATCACGTCGCTGGGCGCACGCGTGGAGCTTAACGAGGCCGTTCACTCATGGGGCGGGATCACACTTCACGACGTGATCGACGATCGGTTCGCTCGCAAGGCGGTCGAGAAAGGCGCGGATGGCGTTATCGCCGTTGCTGCCGGTGCCGGCGGACATGCCGGGCGGTGGTCGCCGTTCGCGCTTCTTCAGGAAATCCGCATGTGGTTTGAGGGGCCGCTGATCCTTTCGGGCGCGATTGCCAACGGCGGCTCAATTCTGGCTGCTCGGGCTGCTGGCGCCGACCTCGCCTATGTCGGTTCACCGTTCATTGCGACCGAGGAGGCGAACGCGCCCGATGCCTACAAGCAGGCGGTGGTCGCCAGCGGCGCTGCGGACATCGTCTATTCCGATCTTTTTACCGGCGTTCACGGAAACTATCTGCGGTCATCGATTGTGAATGCAGGCCTCGACCCCGACAAACTTGCCGCGGGCAGCCTCGAGACGATGAAGTTCGGATCGGACGCCTCAGCGAAAGCCAAGGCGTGGCGAGATATCTGGGGATCCGGCCAGGGAATCGGGATCCTCGATCAAGTCCGGCCCGCGGCGGAATATATCGACCTGCTTGCCGAGCAATATGCCACGGCCAAAGCGCGGATTTGCGCTAGCTGATCGTTTCCAGCGCCGATCGCCAATTCTCGGGAAACGCAACTGGCCGCCGAGTGGCGCGGTCAACCACAACATGCACGAAATCGCCCTGCGCCGCGGCGAGCCCCCCACCGACTTCGAACACGCCGATCCGATAGCTCACGCTTGAGCGGCCGAGGTTCGCCACGCGCAACCCGATGTCAACGTCCTGAGGAAAGGCGAGCGGCGCGAAATAGGAGCATCGTGTTTGAACCACGAGCGCGATCGGATCGCCATTGTCGATGTCGAGCAGGCCCTGCTCGACGAGCCAGCCGTTCACGGCACTGTCGAACCACTGGTAGAAGATCATGTTGTTGACGTGACCGTATGCGTCATTGTCCGACCAGCGCGTTGTGAACCTGCGCCAGGCCTTGAACTCCGACCGTTGCGCCGGCGGTTCGCTGCTCACCACGCGGCCTCATAAAGCCGCTGGGCATCGCCCTCGCTTATCTCGCACGGATTGTTCACCAGAAGGCGAGTCTGTTTCATCGCTTCCCTGGCAAGATGCGGAGCCTCGTCGAATCCGATCCCATGATCGCGCAGGCGAAGCGCAAGTCCGCTGTTCCGGGCGAGTTCGTCGAGCCGGCTGATCAGCAAAGCGGCGCGCGCCTGGCTGCCCTGCCCCGCGCACCCCGGCTCGAGAATCTCGGCCAGCTCCGCATAATGTTCGCGCGCCGACTCCAAATTATGCGCGAGCACATGCCGCAGCATCAGAGCGTTTGTGAGGCCGTGCGGCAGGTGATGCAGGCCGCCGAGCGGATAAGCCAAAGCGTGCACGCCTGCGACGGGCGCATTCGAAAAAGCCAGTCCGGCGAGATGCGCTCCAAGCAGCATGGCCGACCGCGCTTCGAGGTTGTCCGGCTGCGCGATGACTCTCGGGAGGTTCCTGCTCAGCAGCATCAGCGCCTCGCGCGCGAGCGCATCCGAAAGCGGGTTCTTGAGCCGCGCGGACGTATAGGCCTCGACCGAATGGACAATGGCGTCGATCCCCGTCGCTGCGGTGACATGCGCGGGAAGCGCGAGGGTCAGAACGGCGTCGAGAACGGCCCAATCCGCGATCAGCGGTTCCGAGTTGACCGCGAGCTTCACGCTGCCCTCGCACGTGATTACGGAAATCGGCGTCGCTTCGGAACCGGTACCCGCGGTGGTCGGGACGAGCGCAAGGGAAAGCCGCCGGCCTTTCGCCAGGCCAACACCCCAGATCTCATCGAGATCATCGCCCGAACCGAGCAAATATGAAGCGAGCTTGGCGACGTCCATGGGACTTCCGCCGCCGAAGCCGACAACCGATGTCACGCCAGCCACGCGGCCTGCCTCCGTCGCGGCGAGCAAGGTTTGTTTCGAAGGATCGGCTTCGACTGCATCGAAGACGATCAACTCGCGCCCGGCGCCGATCGCAGCTCTGTACGCATCGGTCAGTCCAAGCTGCATGAGGTCCGCATCCGTAACGAAAAGGCATGCTCCCGGCGGCAGCTTCTCGGCGAGCGCTTGCCCCTGATCAGGTCCGGCGAGCAGCCGTGGGCCTGGATTGAAGGTGAACGGCCGCATCGGCGGCCTTGTTAGACGCTCTGCCCGCCGAGTCCACGCTCGAGCCGGCCCATCAGCGCACGAGCCGGGCTCTGCGGCACCTCGCTCTCCAACGTGCCTTCGTCGAGCCGCTTCACGCGCGCGTAGAGGTCGGCGCTGGAATTGATGAGCCGCTGCGCCGATGCCGGAAGCGTGGCCACGATCACCGGGTCACTGTCTTGCGCATTGCCGAGGCGGCGATCCGGACGGCGGCCTTCACGCGTTGGAATTTCGCCCGACTCGATTGCCCGCTGCGTTAGCAGCCAGGCGACAATGTGCATGATGCGCGTCGTGACCTTGAGAGATTCGCAGGCAAAGCCGACGCGCGCGAACGGTTCAAGAAGCGACCGTTCCTCGCGCCCGGCCTCGTCGAAGTACGACCGCGCCTCGTCGGCGAGCAGCATCGCTTCTGTATAGAGCGAGTCGATCAGGCGCGAGGTGATCCGCGCCTGCGGCTGGGGCATGTCCGATTCGTCCATGTTCATGAGATTGCCACCGTAACTCCAAGTAGGAAACGCCCGAGTCGCGTCGAGGACCTTCTTTTACCGCGCGATGTCTCCAAGCGGGACATAGGTTCCACTCAAGCAATGATGTCGGGAACGCTCGAATCGATGATCCTTTGGATCTGGTCCTTGAGCTGGAGCTTCCGGCGCTTCAGCCGCGCGATTTCCAGCTGATCCCCCGTCGGTTCAGAGGAAAGGAGTTGAATTTGCTCATCAAGTTGCCGGTGCTCCGCCTTGAGCATTTCCAGCACTCCAACGGGATGATCGTCGTTCATGTCCGATGCGATCTACCGTATCGGAGCGCCTGCCGGAACATTTTCCGTTCACGGCGAGCGGCGCCCGCCAACCGGCAAAGCGTGAGAAGGCTCAAGACAATTGCAGTGATTCATGGTTTATTATGCGGTGGTGAAACGTCGACTGAAAGGAACGCTGCCAATGGACAAGGCAATGGTCGAGGCACTGGAGTCCAAGCACCAGGCTCTTCACGCCCTTATCGAGGAAGAAGAGCACCGACCCCACCCCGACGAAGACCTTCTCCACCGCCTCAAGAAGGAAAAGCTGAGGCTGAAGGACGAAATGGCCGGTCATCTGACGCACTAGCAATCAGCCGCCAAAGATGAAGGGCGCGATAGGCCGACAATCGCGCCATTGAACAATCGCTGGTTCGGCTGCGCCATTTTTTCGCAGCCTTCGTTCAGTCACGACAGCTGAAAACGACGCCGCCGGGTACGGCGCCTTCGCCGCATCGCCAAACCTATACCGGCGAATCCGACCAACATCATGGTCCAGCTTGCCGGCTCGGGGACGCTTGGCGCGAGCACTTCTAGCTCAAGAGCGCAGGCGAATGCGCTCGGGCCTGCTCAAATCAATGCCCGAATGTCGACGCAAATGTAGGCCGGCGGGAGCGCCGATCAATCGTCGCGCGAGACTCTTTCGATCCGCTCGTGGCACTCTTGCGCTTCAAGCGTCATTGTCGCGATCGGCCGGGCCTCGAGCCGGCCAAGCGAGATGGGCTCACCTGTAACCTCGCAATAGCCATATTCACCCTCGTACAGACGGCGGATCGCGCAATCGATCTTGGCAATGAGCTTGCGCTGCCGGTCACGGGTACGAAGCTCGATGCCCCAATCCGTTTCGCTCGATGCGCGGTCGGCAATGTCGGGCTCGCGGAACGAATCGACCTGAAGCTGCGCCATGGTTTGGCGTGACTCCTCGACGATCGCTTCCTTCCACGCTTTGAGCTTCCTAAGGAAATAAGCGCGCTGCTTGCCGCACATGAATTCTTCGTTGTCGGACGGGCGATAGCTCTCCGAAAGAATGATCCTGTCAAATGGTTCGAAGTCTTCGCCGCCATAAAGGTCGACTAGAGCGGTAGCCATTCCAATTCCCTCCCCGCACATGCCCGCGCATTTCAATGCGTGGACGCCCCATACGCCGCCGCCTGGCTGCGGCCGGGCCACCGGTGCAGCCGGAGGCAAATTATGACTGATTTTCCCGGGACTTATCCGGCAAGATCGGTCATCCCCAACCGGGCGCTATAATTATCGCAACGACTCTTAACAAGCATTGACGCACAACTCGTGAAGAAATCGCCAAGCTGTTGCGAATATGGCGCAATTCCCCACTTGGCTGTTCGCAGTTGCAGCAATCCTCGGCGTCCCGCATAGCCGCATCCATGCGGATCCTCCTTACCAACGACGACGGCGTGAACGCGCGCGGATTGAAGATCCTGGAGACTGTGGCGCGAACGTTCAGCGAGGACATCTGGATCGTTGCGCCAACCGAGGAGCAGTCGGGGGCAGGTCATTCCTTGACGCTGACGACCCCGGTCCGACTTCGGCGCCATGACGAGCGCCGCTTTTCCGTTACGGGAACGCCGACCGACGCGGTCATGCTCGCACTTGCGCACATCATGAAGGATTGCCCGCCGGACGTGATTCTCTCCGGTATCAATCGCGGCGCAAACTTAGCCGAAGACGTCACTTATTCGGGGACGGTGTCGGCGGCGATGGAAGGCGCTCTTGCAGGTGTGAGATCGATTGCGCTGAGCCAAGCTTATTCGCGCGAAGGCATGGGTGACACGGTCCCGTTCGCCGCCGCCGAAGCCTGGGCTGACCGAGTCCTTGGACCATTGCTGAGATTCGAATCCGAACCGAAGACGCTGATCAACGTGAACTTCCCCGCGCTACCCCCGGACGATGTGAAAGGTGTCCGCGTCTGCCGGCAGGGCCTGCGCGACTATGGACGGCTAAGGATTGTCCAGCGCACGGATCCACGGGGCTATGATTATTATTGGTTCGGCCTCGGTCCGATGGTCGAAACGCCAGGCCATTTGACTGACCTCGAAGCGGTCGCTGACGGCTATATTTCGGTCAGCCCGCTTCACCTCGCTCTGACGCATGAAAACTCGCTGGCCGCACTGGCCGACGGCTTCACCACTGAAGCCTAGCAGCTTGGAAAGGGCGCATTCGTCGATGCCGCAAGCCAGGTCTCGCTTGCTCCGCAAGAGCTCGTCAGGGCCAGCGACTGGCCGGCCTGGAACGGACCCGCATAAGGGACGCATTCCTGAGCCGCCCCGTTAATGAGGCTAAGCTGACCGTTCGCGCGCTTCAGCCCTTGGCTGGCCATCTC
>JANWLR010000062.1 GCA_025450755.1 Sphingomicrobium sp.
GCATTCATCCGGGTGGGGGATCGATGAGCGTCTTCGAATATGTATTCTCGCTCTATTCCTTGCTTCTTGGGCTAGCCTTGGCGCACCTCCTGAGTGGGCTTGCGAAGGTTGTGGAGGCGCGCGGCAAAGTTCGCCTCGGCTGGCCGACGGCGCTGCTGGCTCTGCTCATGATGTCCAGTCTGACGATCTTCTGGGAGATCGCATGGCGCGCACGCGACGCTGTGCCGGACAATTCGGCTGCATTGTTCGCATCTCTGATCATATGCAGCCTGCTCTACTTCGCCACGGTGCTCGTCCTGCCGAGTGACACAATTCAGCGCCGTGACCTGGATGAGCACTTCTTTTCCGAGAAGGGAAAGGTGCTCGGTTGCCTCCTCCTGGCGAACGTTCTTGCCTATGGATCTCGTTACGCTCTGATGGGATGGGAGACCTTTGCCTACTTCAGCTGGGCGGATTGGGTTGAGCTTGCGCTGTTCCTTGCTGGTTGCGCCGCCGGCATTTTCGTGAATGCGCGGAGGCCCATCATCGCGATACTCGCGCTTCTTGTGTTTGTGAATTTGATCGACCCGATCTCAACGCTGTTGGAGCGCTAGGTTGCTGACCATAGCAATGGACGAACCGTTGGCATTTGAACCGTCGTCCACCCCTTTGGCTCTCGTTGCCGACAGACGTCGGCAAGCGTCGGTCTAGTGTGAATCTGTAACGGAGGCGCTGAGTGAACGGGTTTGACTATTCGCTCGGTCTGCTCACGATCTTGATGGGGCTGGCGCTCGCCGATGTCTGCTTCAGCTTCCACAAACTTGCAATCCGCGCGAGGACGATCCGCTGGGATGGCCGTGTGCCACTCACGGCAGTGCTGGTGGTGTTCGAATGTGTGCGTCTGTGGTTCGCGCAGTGGACGTTGCGCAATTTCTCAGCTGCCCTGACCTTCCCGGTCTACCTTGGCCTGTTCGTCCAGATGCTTCTTCTCGTCCTGCTCGCAACATCATGCCTGCCGGACGATCCCGCTGACGATTGCGATCTTCGTGCTTTTTACGAGAAGCGGCGACGCTATTTCTGGAGCCTTTTCACGGCCTACTTCGCCATGTTCTTCATTCTGTGGCTGGTGTTCGGCAGTACGAACGTCAATGGCCTCACGTCAGCAGACGTCGTTGATTGGGTCCGCGTCCTTGCGCCTTTGGTCCTCTTTCCGCTGTTGATCGTCAGCCGCCGTAAGTGGCTCGACTACGCGATTCCGGTGGCTTTCATCCTGTTCTACGGCGCAAGATACTGGGATGCGACGCTCGCCGGAGGATAAGACAATGCTCATGATCGGTGGAGGACCCGCGATTCGACCGCTCGGACCTAATCTACACTATGCTCGCTCTGCGGTTACCCGCTGACACATGTATTGGAGGTAATCCGCTCTCGATGGTCCGGGTGCCACCTCGAGCTCGCGCCCGCGCTCGATTTCCCGCCGGCCGTTGAGCACCGTTAACAATTCCATGTTTTTGGCGACTTGCAGATCACGCCTCAGCAGCGCGAGATCGAACGCATCGAGCTTCCGATTACCAGTCGAGAGAAGCGCTAAATTGTTCCAGGCAGTATCTTCCGTCTCATTCCATTCGCGCATGAAGCGAATCTGGTCGTAGAAGACACCGAGCGCCGAGAGCTCGGCTGGGGGGAAATGAATGAGGTTGTCGGCGGCCTGCTGCGCTTCATAATCGCCCAGCAGGATCAAGCGGCCGGGGCTTTTCAAGTCTGCATCGCCCGCGGGCGTTCTGCCGGTCTCGGCCACAGCCTCGATCCTGTGCTCTGCGTCCACGAGATGACGGTCAACGCAAGGCGCGATGCGCAACCGATCGGCAAAAAGGCGAGATCGAACGCCATCTCGCGATGGATAGACTTTCGCGTAGTTCCGACCTCCTGGTGCCACTGCCACGCCTCTGCGACTTGGCCGAAAGCAAGGGCGATGATGACACCGAGCACGATGATTCCGACTTCGCCGGCGAATGCCCGCCAGCCATGCAACGGTTTGGGAAGTCGGACGTGCATTGTGGCTCGCCCCAGGCAGTTACATCAGCCTAACAGAGGTGGGAGCGTCCGCAATGCTGGGGAGAGCGCACGCATTCGCGTAAACGTTACCCAGCGTCATCCGTGCTCACGGTTCCCCGATTGGCCAGACACTCACCTGATCGGCCCGCGCCCGCGTTGTCGTGATCGGCAGGCAGGTAGAGCGATCCGATGGTGTCGTATTCGGCAGCGCATCGAGGCTGAGCCGCTTGGCCATTGCGAACAATTGGTCGGTAACGAGCGCGAGCCTCCAGTTGCGGTAGCGTGCGTCTTCCAGTGTAAAGTTCAGTTGCAGAGCACCGGCAGCATCGAGACGCTGAAGATGCTCGAGAGTGCGGAGCTTTGCCCAGTCGGTCTGCTCAGCGTCCATCTCGTTGAGCAGGTTCTGCATGCGATTGTACATGACCCCGTATTGGGAGAGCCTGCCGGGATCGACCAGCGCAGCTCTCCCCGCCTGCGATTCCGCGTCCCACCGGGAGTTGAGGAAGGACCAATATTGCGGACGCCCAATCCAGCTCGGAGTGACGAAGGCAGCATCTGAGCCGGCGCCATCGAGCAGCTTTTGGATCTCGTCGATCCGGCCTCGGACACAGCCGTAGATCCCCCTCCGTGACTGCAGCCGGCCGAGGTTCAGTCCAATTTCATTACGAATGACTCGTTCCGCCTGAATACTTTCCTGTTGCCGGTGCGCCTTCTCGACGAGCTGCTCCGCCCCGAGAGCAATCAGCACGCCCAGGACGATGATCCCAACCTCGCCGACGAAGGCGCGCCAGCCGTGAAGTGGCTTGGGAAGATGGACATGCATTGGCTGGCCCCCAGCGATTTCGGGAGCGTAACAGAAGCCCTAACGTCCGCAACGGGTGGAAATCGGAGAATTATCGTCGCGGTGTGCACGCTGAATCTGCCGGGGGCTTTGCTATGCGATTGTCCATCCTCCTCTTAGCTGTGATTGGCTGCCCGTCGGTCGCAACCGCCGCGGTAATTCCCGTGCGGACCCCGATCGGCAGCTTCTCCATCGAGCCCTCGAAGTCCATCACGCGCGTGGAGCTCACGAAAGTCGATTTCTTGCCAGGTCAGGAGATGCCCGAGCACATGCACCCGGTACCGGTGATCTGTTTCGTCACCGGTTCGCCGCGTCGGTGTTGACGGAACGACGCTCGAGCCCGCGGGTACCGTAGTTCACTACTTCCGCAATGTGTCGAAACGTCCGGCGCGATTGAACTGCGCATTTGTGGCTGGTCCCAACGACAAGACGCTCAGCGTGATGCTAGGACAGTCGAAGCGGTAAGCTCCGCTCTGTTTTGGCTGGAAGGCCGGGATTAGCTTTGTAGCTCAAATTCGCTTCGTCGGCAGGCACTGTCAAATGTGAAAGAACGGAAGATTGCGGGCGCCGCTCGGGCGAGCAGATGCGGTTGTAATTGGCGCGATCCCGTTCACCATCGACTTCGGGGGGCGCCTCCTTTGAGGACTGGTACCCAAATGGGGCCCCCAGCCGTGAAATTGTGATATTCGATCTCAAAACGCACGGATAAGTCATTGAAAAGTGGTGGACGCACTAGGGCTCGAACCTAGGACCCGCTGATTAAGAGTCAGCTGCTCTACCAACTGAGCTATGCGTCCACTGCCATGCGGCGAATCTCCGGCCTCGCATGTGCCTGGAGCGGCGGGGCCGGTAGCATGGGCCTATCTGGTGTGCAACCGCTGAGGATCAAGCCACGCCAGAGACGTGTTTGCGCTCGGGCGCTGCTGTTCCTAGGGTCGCGCCCGATTCTTCTAAATCGGAGATATGCCCAGTGCCGATCGGCAAGACCCTATTCGCCTTGATTTCCTCTTCGCTCGTCACTGTGACGGCGGCCGCGCAGGCGGCGCCGGTCAATCCGCGGCTTTTCCAGGATCTGCAGTGGCGCTCGGTCGGACCGTTTCGCGGCGGGCGGGTGCTTGCAATCGCCGGAGACCCGGTCGACCCACGGCGTTTTTACTTCGGTGGGGTCAATGGCGGCGTCTGGCGCACCGATGACGCCGGCCGCACCTGGGTTCCCATCTTCGACAGCGTCGATATCGGCTCGATCGGCGCGATCGCTGTCGCACCGTCGTCGGCCAGGACGATCTATGTCGGCACCGGCGAGGCCGACATGCGATCCGACATCGCGCAGGGAATCGGCATGTTCCGCTCGGACGACGGCGGTTCGAGCTGGCATGCCATCGGCCTTTCCGACACGCAGCAGATCGGCAAAATTCTCGTCGACCCGCGCAATCCGAACGTCCTTCTCGTCGCGGCACTCGGCCACCCCTATGGTCCCAATGCGGAGCGTGGCGTGTTTCGCTCGACGGATGGCGGCCGGCACTGGACCAAGACCCTGTTCAAGGACGACAATACCGGCGCGATCGACCTGACGTTCGAGCCCGGCAACCCGAACACAGTTTATGCGGCACTGTGGCAGACGCGCCGGCCGCCGTGGAACACCTATCCGCCTTCGAGCGGACCGGGCAGCGGGCTCTACAAGTCCATCGACGGTGGTCGCACTTGGCACCAGTTGACTGGCCACGGACTGCCAACGGTGGCGGGACGGATGGGCCTTGCGACCAGCCCCGCCAATCCACGGCGCGTATACGTGCTTGCCGACAGCAGCGAGCCAGACCAGGGCGGTCTCTATCGGTCAGACGATCGCGGTGCGACGTGGAAAAAGGTCACCGGCGACAAGAGGATCTGGAGCCGCGGCTGGTATTTCGGCGAAATCACCGCAGATCCCAAGAACGCCAGCCGACTCTGGGTGATGGACACGATCATCCTGCGCTCGGACGACGGCGGCGAGCACTTCATTCCGGTGAAGGGCGATCCCACGGGCGATGATTTTCACAGCCTGTGGATTGATCCAAGGAACCCCGATCGGCGCATTCTTGGCGTCGACCAGGGGACGTTGGTGACGCTGAACGGGGGGAAGACCTGGAGCAGCTGGTACAATCAGCCGACCGGCCAATTCTATCACGTCTCCACCGACAACCGCTTCCCCTACCGCATCTACGGCGCGCAGCAGGACTCGGGTGCCGCGGCGGTTGAGAGCCGCAGCGACGATGTCGCCGACGGCATCACTATGATGCAGTTCCACGAGGTCACTGCGGGCGGCGAGAGCGGCGAGATCGCGCCGGATCCGGCCGATCCGGACATCGTCTATGGCGGGACCGTCGAGAAGCTCGACCTCAAGTCCGGACAGACGCGCGACGTCGATCCGACGCTCGCCTTCCCGGGAGACTATCGCGCGACATGGACACTGCCCTTGACGTGGGGCAAGCGCGATCACGCGCTCTATTTCGGCAACCAGCGCATCTGGCGCACGCGCGATGGCGGCGGGAGCTGGCAACCGATCAGCCCCGATCTGACGCGGCCCGATCTGGCAGTCCCAGCAACGCTCGACGAGCCGACGGCGAAAGACACGGCGGGCAAGAGCACGCGGCGCGGGGTCGTCTATGACATCGGCACGTCGCCGTTTGTCGACGGACTCATCTGGGCTGGCACCGATGACGGCCTGATCTGGCGCACCACCGACGATGGCACTCACTGGCAGAACGTCACGCCGCCGCAGCTGCAGCCCTGGTCGAAGGTCGGAACCGTCGAACCATCGCATTTCGATGGGAACGTCGCTTATGCTGCCATCGATCGGCACCGGCTGGACGATCAAAGACCTTACATCCTTCGTACACGCGACGGCGGCCGGACCTGGCAGCCGATTGTCAACGGCTTGCCGAGCGACGGTGGGCCGAACTCCGTCAACGTCGTTCGCGAGGATCCAGTTGAAGCGAGACTGCTGTTTGCAGGAACCGAGCGCGGCCTGTTCGTTTCGTTTGACTCCGGAGATAGCTGGCAACCACTCGAGCACGGGCTGCCTGCAACCTCCGTGCGGGACATCACGATCCATGGCAACGACCTGGTGATCGCAACCCACGGGCGCGGCTTCTATGTGCTTGACGACATTGTCTCGTTGCGCGCGCTCGCCGCCAATCCAACAAATGCGACGCGTCTTTACCCCGTCGCCTCCGCGGTTCGCCTGCACCCGCCGAGCTTCATCGGCACGCCGATGCCGAAGGATGAGCCACTCGCTTCTAATCCGCCGATCGGGGCGATGATCGACTATAACTTGGCCGCCGCGGGTCCGGTCGAGATCACGATCAGAGACGCTTCCGGGAATGTCGTGAACCATTTCAGCAGTAGCGATCCGGTCAAGCCGATCGACCTATCGAAACTGCCGATTGCGCCCGAGTGGGTGTTCTCGCCGAAACCGCCGGAAGCTAGCCCCGGGCAGCATCGCTTTGTCTGGGACCTCCATTATGCGAAGCCCGCCGGTCTCAATGACGACGACAATGTGAGATCGGGCGTGTGGGCACCGCCCGGCCGCTACACGGTCGAGCTGACGGTTGGTGGACAGCATCTTCGCCAGCCGCTCGAGGTGGTTGCGGACCCCCGTGTGCCAGTCACCCAGGCCGATTTCGACGCGGAATTCCGGCTTGCCAAGCAGATTGAGCAGCAGCGTGTCCGGGTACGCACGATCCTTGCACAGGCGAAAGGGTTAAAGGCCGGTCTTGCCAAGCTCAACGGGCAGTCGGATGCAGACGTCCTCTCGACGCAGCTCGCCGAGCTTGTCGGTGATGCTGCGCCAATCAGCGGCAGCGCAGCGCCGACGAACCTGACGGGCGTTTCCGAGTGGCTCGACAAGCTCGCTGGTGCGGTCGACGGAGCGGACGGTGCGCCAACGCCCGATGACGTTCAGGGCCTCGCGACCGTCACCGCCGCACTCAATGCTCTTCAGCCAAGATGGAACGCGTTGCATGAGACGGCGCGAACGCAACTCCGGCCCGGCAGCTGAGCTTCAGATCAACCTCGAGACGGTCCGCTGCTGGCGCTCCAGCGCCATGAGAAGGCCAAGGCACAGCATAACGGTCATCACCGCCGATCCGCCATAGCTGACGAGGGGCAGGGGGACGCCGACGACCGGGGCGAGCCCCATGACCATCATTAGGTTGATCGCTACGTAGAAGAAAACCGTTGCGGAAAGCCCCGCGGCTGCGAGTTGCGCGAAGCGAGTGCGTGCGTTCTGGCTGACCCGCATTCCCCACCGGATCACCAGGGCGAAGGCGAGAATCAAAAGGACGCCGCCAACCAGCCCCCACTCCTCGGCCATCGTCGCGAAAACGAAGTCCGTATGGCCTTCGGGAAGATAGTCGAGATGGCTTTGGCTCCCGTGCAGGAAGCCCTTGCCCCAGATGCCGCCCGAGCCGATCGCGATCTTGGACTGGGCGATGTGGTATCCAGCGCCAAGCGGATCGCTGTCGGGATTGAGGAACGTGTCGATGCGCTTCTTCTGGTAGCCGTGCATGAACCCGTAAGCGATGGGCGCCACGACAGCGAATGCCGCCGCTGGTGCGGCGAAGAACCACCATGGGAGGCCTGCAAGGAACATGACGGTCACGCCGCACAGCAGCACGACGATGCAGGTTCCAAGGTCGGGCTGCACCAGGATCAGCACGGCCGGCACGCCCAGGAGCAACATCGCGGGCCAGATCGCGCGCCATTTGCGGATTTCGGCTACCGGAACGAGCTCGTAGAAACGCGCCAGCGTCAGTACGATGGCTGGCTTCATGAATTCGCTGGGCTGGAGCTTGATCGGCCCGAGATCGAGCCAACGCTGAGCGCCTTTGCTGACGAAGCCGAGCGCCTCAACTCCGAGGAGCATGACCAGCGTCATCCCGTACAGCGGAAATGCGATAGCCTTGATGGTGGATTCTCTCATCCACGACATGGCGACCGCAATGGCGAGGAAGGCGAAGAACACCATCGCCTGTTTGATCGCCCATGGATGCATGGATCCGCCGGCCGCGGAATAGAGCACGACCAGGCCGAACATCGCGATTCCGGTGACGAGAAAGATCAGCCGCCACGGCAGCTTCGCCAGCGGCCGCGGAATGATTGCCGACGTGATCATGCTTGCTTCGGCGGAAGCGGTGGCAAGCCGTTGGCTTGACGCCAGGCGGCTTCTTTCCGAGCTTCCCGCTCGGCGAGAGTACCGCCGATGCTCTGCTCGAATGCCTGGAGCGCGGCGATCGCTTTCGGCTTGTCATAGAGGAAGGTGACCGTGTCGCGGACCAATGGAGCGGCAACCGCCGCTCCAAATCCGCCGTGCTCGACGATTGTTGCGCATGCGTAGCGCGGATTGTCGAACGGTACGAAGGCCATGAACAGCGAGTGGTCGCGAAGCTTCCAGGTCGCGCTCGTATAATCGCCGCGTTCGCTTGCGCTCAGATTGTGGGTTTGGGCCGTGCCTGTCTTGCCTGCCATCTGGATGCCGCTGAGGGGCAGCTTGGCGGTCGCTGCGGTACCATGATCCACCACGCCCCACATGGCCTTACGAATGAAGGCCAAATGATCCTCGTCGACGGCAAGCTGCGTCTGCGGCGCCACGGGTTTGTTCTTGAGCAGTCGCGGTATTACTCGCTTGCCGGTCGCAAGGCGGCTGGCCATCGTCGCCAGCTGTAGTGGGTTGATGAGAACCATGCCCTGGCCGATCGACATATTGACGGTGTCGTATCCCTGCCATTTGCGATGATATTTGCGCATCATCCATTCCGGATCGGGAATGGTGCCGTAGCGCTGTGTTTCGAAGGGCAGGTCAAACTTCTCGCCGAACCCCATCGAGCGAACCATCGGCGAAAGCTTTTCCGCCCCGACGCGAAGACACATGGTGTAGAAATAAACGTCGCAGCTATGGACGACGGCGGCGTCCATATCGACTGGGCCGTGCCGCTTATCGCAGTGGAAAGTGTGATTTCCCAGTTGAAAGGCGCCGCTGCAATTAACAATCTGCTTCCGATCGATGCCGGCATTGAGCAGAGCCAGGGCCATCGACGGCTTGATCGTTGAGCCGGATGGGTAAAGGCTCTCGAGCGCCTTGTCGACGAGCGGCAGATGGTCGTTGTCCGATAACATCTTCCATTCGTTCTGGCTGATCCCGTCGGAAAAATCATTGGGGTTGAACGAGGGCATCGACGGCATGGCGAGGATGTCGCCGTTCGTCACGTCCATGACCACCACGGCGGCCGACTGGTCGCCGATGCGCCGCGCCGCATATTCATGAAGGTCGGCGTCAATTGTCAGCTGGACCGTGCCGCCACTCCGGTCGGGCTTGGGATCGAGCTCCTTGACCAGCTTGCCGCGCGCAGTGACTTCGACCCGCTGCCCGCCAGGCTCTCCGCGAAGCACCGGTTCGAGCGTTTTTTCAAGACCTTCCTTGCCGATCTTCACGCCCGGAATCAGCAGTAGGGGGTTCTTGTTTTCCTTTTCATATTCCGCCGCCGAGGCAGGCCCGACATAGCCGACCAGCTGGCCGACGGCCGACCCCGCTGGATAGAAACGAGTGAATCCCTGCGATGCGGCGACGCCCGGAAGCTCGGGCATTCGGACGGTGATTGCCGCATATTGCTCGTAGGGCACATTGTCGGCAACCGAGACCGGCTGGAACCCGCGCGACTGCGACAACTCGCGGGTGATCCGCTCAACCTCGTCGGGCGGAAGGTTCAGCAACTGCTGCAACTTCGAGATGATCTGCGGACCGTTGACCAATTGCTGCGGGATCAGGTCGACACGGAAGCTCGCCTTGTTGATGGCGATCGGCTTGCCATTGCGATCGATGAGCCATCCGCGCCGCGGCGGGACCGGGATCAGCTGAACACGGTTGCTCTCGCTCAGCAGCTGGTATTTTTCGTTCTGGGCGATCGCGAGCCAGCCCATTCGGCCGACCAGCAATCCCCCGACGGCGGCCTGTGCGCCACCAAGGAGCATCATCCTTCGCGAAAATGTGATCGACTGGTGCACGGTCGTGATGCGCATGTGCTTCATCGACCGAGCCTCCACGCATCAATGCGCGAGACAAGCCAGGCGAAAGCGGGAAAGGCACAGACTGAAATCACGAGCGGCGGCACCATCGCTGCAAACGGCAAAGGTCCTCCGGCAGTTTCAGCGATGCGCCATTGCAGCCATTCGTCGATCGCGATCAGCACCGCTGCAACCACCCATTCGATCCAGTAATCGCGCCACATCGTGCGGCGATCGATCAGATCGAGCGCCAGCATGGTCGCACTCCACAAAGCTATTGAAAAGCCTACGGGATAACCGGTGAACAGGTCGTTGACGAAACCCAGCGGCGCCGCCCACCATGCTGGCCAGGGGTCAGCTCGAAGCAGCCGCCATCCGACGAACACGAGATAACCGAAATCGGGGTACCAGCCGATTGTCGAGACGATCGGCAGGGCGGCGAGGAGCGAGGCCGCAAGCACCGTAACGGCAGGGACATAGACCGCGAGCGGCCACGGACCCTGTCCAATCCGTCTGGGCGGAGTCAGCGCGGCGCGGACCATCAGGGCCCTTCCGCTGCGGCCGGCTGTGATGCCATCGCCGCCGGCTCGAATGGTGGCTCGACGATTGCGAAGCTGATCGCTGCCGGATCAGCAAGAGGGAGGGCGATTGCATCGTCGCCCTGCAATTTGACAACATGCGCGATCGGCACCGACGGCGGGTAAAGACCGCCGGTTCCCGAACTGACGATGATGTCGCCGCGCTTGAACGGGTTGCGACCGACCTCAAGCGGCCGCACGTCGATCGTGCCGTCGCCTCGGCCCTGGGCGATGACCGGAATCCCGTTCCGCAAGAGGCGCGAGGGCACGATGTTCGCCCTGTCAGAAACCAGCAGAACCCGCGATGCGAGGGTCCCAGCATCGATAATCCTGCCGACAAGCCCGTCCGCTGAGCGTACCGGCATTCCAACCGCGACGCCATCGCGCGTACCGACCGAAAGGATGGCGAAACGTCGCGGACTGCTGAAAGAGGAGCCGACGATTCGACCCACGGCGATCGTGCTGCGTTCGTGTTCGCGCAGCTGCAGAGTCGCCTTTAGCTGCTGGTTTTCCATGAAGATGGCGCGCGCTTCGACCATCCGTTGAAGCATGGCCTTGTTCTGCCGCTTGAGGTCGGCGTTCTGGCGGGCTGCATCCCAATAATTGCCGGCGCCGGAGAAAACGCCTTTGGTCGTCTCAGTGACTTCATGGAGCGCCCCGGCCACCGGTCCGGTGACGTCGAGCGCCGTGCCCCGCACCGTCTGGAACGTTTGCGGGGAGACCAGCGACAGACCGAGCAGGATCAGCCCGATGATGATCCCGGCGATGACCGCCAGGAAACTGAAAAACAGCCCGTACTGGGCTCTCCGCGACCAGCCAGGACGCGCGGTCGCCACCGCTCAGCTCCGCGCTATGCGGTCTGGAGCACGCCGCGGAACTGCTCTTCCTCCAGCGCACGGCCCGTGCCGAGCGCAACGCAGGTGAGCGGGTCGTCGGCGACCGTGACGGGAAGGCCGGTCTCGTCGCGCAGCACCTCATCGAGGCCCTGCAGTAGCGCGCCGCCACCGGTGAGCACGATGCCCTGGTCGCAGATATCAGCGGCAAGCTCCGGCGCCGTATTCTCGAGCGCAATTCGGACGCCCTCGACAATCGTTCCGACGGGCTCCGACAGCGCCTCGGCGATTTGGCCCTGGTTGATCGAGATTTCCTTGGGCACGCCATTAACGAGGTCGCGGCCCTTGATGTGGACGGTCTTGCCGATTCCATCGACGGGAGGCTTCGCGATCCCGACTTCCTTTTTGATCCGCTCGGCAGTTGCTTCGCCGATCAGCAGGTTATGGTTGCGGCGGACATAGGAGCTGATTGCCTCGTCCATCTTGTCGCCGCCAACACGAACCGAAGTCGTATAGGCAAGGCCGCGCAGCGAGAGCACCGCAACTTCGGTCGTGCCGCCGCCGATATCGACCACCATCGAGCCGATCGGCTGGGTAACGGGCATGTCGGCGCCAATCGCGGCGGCCATCGGCTCTTCGATAAGGTAGACCGCGCTGGCTCCCGCGTTAGACGCGGCGTCGCGGATCGCTCGGCGTTCGACCGAGGTCGATCCGCTGGGAACGCAGATCACGATTTCCGGGAAGCGCCAAGCGCGCATCTTGCCGCCGTGCACCTTGTGGATGAAGTGCTTGATCATCTGCTCCGCGACATCGATGTCGGCGATGACGCCGTCGCGAAGGGGACGAATGGCCTCGATCTGGTCCGGAGTCTTTCCCATCATCAGCTTGGCGTCGTCGCCGACGGCCTTGACCTTCTTCACCCCGTTGATGGTTTCGATGGCGACGACCGACGGCTCATTGAGAACAATTCCGCGGCCGCGGACGTAGACGAGCGTGTTGGCGGTACCGAGATCGATCGCCATGTCGTGCGACATCCATTTAAACCAGCGATTCCAGAACATTTATACCCCGCCTCTCGAATTGGTTTTGCCAGCCGCCGCGCGCCCACGCGAGCTTAATTCCCGATTGTTCTCAGGCCATTGAATGCAATCTGAATTTTCAGGAAAAATCAGTGCTTCGCCGGCCCTGTCCGAATGGGCTAGGAACGGTTAACATGTCAATAAGAAGGCTCCCCCCCGAACTCGTCAATCGCATCGCCGCCGGCGAGGTCGTCGAGCGGCCCGCAAGTGCCTTGAAAGAATTGGTTGAAAATTCACTCGACTCCGGCGCGAAAGGGGTCGCCATTCGGCTTCATGCCGGCGGCCTCGAGCTTATCGAGCTGGCCGATGATGGCAGCGGCATGAGCCGCGACGAGATGCGCCTCTCGCTCGAGCGGCATGCGACCTCGAAGCTGTCCGGGGATGCAATCGACCAGGTCACCAGCTTCGGCTTCCGTGGGGAAGCCTTGCCCTCAATCGCAAGCGTGTCGCGGCTTACGCTCGAGAGCCGGGTCCGCGGCGGTGACGGTTGGCGAATCGAGATCGACCATGGCCAGGATCTGGGGGAGGGACCGGCGGCGCTTCCCCCGGGCACCCGAATTAGGGTCGAAGGGCTGTTTGACAAGGTACCGGCTCGGCGGAAGTTCTTGCGTTCGCCGCGAGCGGAATATGCCGCGTGTCTCGATGCCGTGAAGCGGCTCGCCATGGCGCGGAGCGATGTTGCATTCACGCTCGACCATGACGGGCGGCGTATCCTGACGCTGCAGCCGTCGCCGCCTCCGGCTCGCGTCGCCGAGCTATTGAGCCACGAGCTGGACCGCCATGGCATCGGCATCGACTGCACCCGAAATGGCCTGAGACTCACCGGCGTAATCGGCCTTCCGACGTTCAACCGCGGGGTGGCTGATCAGCAATTTCTGTTTGTGAATTCACGGCCGGTGAAGGACAGGTTACTGGTCGGGGCGCTAAGAGCAGCCTTTCGCGACCTGATCGCCCGCGACCGGCATCCAATTGCTGCTCTGTTCCTCGACATCCCGCTCAGCGAAGTGGACGTCAACGTCCATCCAGCCAAAACCGAGGTGCGGTTTCGCGATCCTGCCGAAGTACGCGGCCTCATCATTGGCGGCCTGCGACGGGCATTGGACGAGGAAAGCCAGCGGAGCGCCGCGCGCGAGCAGGCAGCAGCGCCGGTCATGTGGACGACCAGCGAGAGCTTCCCCTCCCTGGCCGGGGAGCGGACAGCCGAACCTAGCGTGACAGGGGTGGGTCTCGCGCATACCCTCCCCTCAATCCCCACGGTCATCAGGGAGGGAAGGGCCCTCTTCGAACTTGCTCCCGCCGCTCGCGCCGAGCCTGCGGTCGAGCCCATTTCGGCCTACCCGCTGGGAGTAGCGCGCGGACAAGTCGCTGCCACCTACATCGTTGCCGAAACCGAAGACGGATTGATTATTGTGGATCAGCATGCTGCGCACGAACGGCTGGTCCTCGAGCGTCTGCGCGCTGCACGCGAGGGCGCATCGACCGCAGGTCAGGCGCTTCTTATTCCGGAAGTAGTCGAGCTCGAAGAGCCGGACTGCGATCGTCTCGAGAGTTGCGCTTCCGACCTGGAGTCGATGGGTCTTGAACTGGAGCGATTCGGACCGACGAGCATGTTGGTTCGCTCGGTTCCGGCTGCGCTCGGCAAGACGGACGCGGCAGCATTGCTTGCCGATATGGCGGCCGAAATCGCCGAGCTCGGTGGTCCGCTGAGCCTGCGCGACAAGCTGGATCGCGTCGCGGCGACGATCGCCTGCCACGGCTCCGTCCGGGCGGGCCGAATCCTTTCGATCGCGGAGATGAATGCGCTCCTGCGCGAGATGGAGGTCACGCCGAGATCGGGGCAATGCAATCATGGCCGGCCGACATGGGTGAAGCTCGGGCATGCCGAGATCGAAAAGCTGTTCGGCCGAAGATAGCTTGCTCGAAAGCTTTCCATTGGTAAGGACGTTATGAAGGGAATGGGGTCTCCCGTTTAACCGCCGATCGGCTGATGGCTCCTACAGGCGCAGTCGTGCAGCAGTAGGGGGTTATGCTTTACCTAATCGTCTTCATCGGAGCTGGAATCGGCGGCGCGCTTCGCCATGGCGTCAATGTCGGTGCAACGAAGCTATTCGGCTACGGATTCCCGTTCGGCACCTTCATCGTGAACGTAATCGGCTCGTTCGCTATGGGCCTACTTGCAGGTTTCTTTGCTTATCGAGCCGGCATTCCGCAGCACGTTCGGCTATTCCTCACGACCGGCATTCTCGGCGGTTTCACGACCTTTTCGACATTTTCTCTGGACGCTGCGCTGCTCATCGAACGGCATTCATTTGGCGCTGCCGCCGGATATCTCGTCGGCTCGGTCGCAGCAGGACTTGCTGCATTGTTCTTCGGTCTGGCGGTGTTTAGGAGCGCCGGTCACGTGCCATGAATATCGAACTCATCCCAGCCGGGAACAATCCCCCCGAAAACATCAATGTCATCATCGAGGTCCCGGTTGGGGGGGAGCCGGTGAAGTACGAATTCGACAAGAAGTCGGGAGCGCTCTTCGTCGACCGGATCCTTCATACGCCAATGCGCTACCCGGCGAACTATGGCTTCGTCCCCCATACTTTGTCGCCCGACGGCGATCCCCTCGACGCGCTGGTGATCGCGCGCTCGCCCTTCGTCCCTGGGTGTGTTGTGCGCGCCCGCCCGATCGGAGTTCTGCATCTCGAGGATGAGCACGGTGGTGACGAGAAGCTGATCTGCGTCCCGATCGATTCAACCTTCCCTTATTATTCCGACGTCGGTGAGCGGCAGGACCTGCCGTCGATCGTCCTCCAGCAGATCGAACATTTCTTCACCCACTATAAGGACCTCGAAAAGGAAAAGTGGGTGCGCGTCGGTCACTGGGGCGACGCCGCTGATGCGCGGCAGATCGTCGATGAGGCAATCAAGCGCGCGCAGCACGCCCTGGCTGGTACAGTCTGACACGACTTTTACGGGCGTTTTTGGTAAGGCATTCCGATTGAAGAGGAGGCGCGCCATGGCCGCGCACGACAGAATCTATTTTGCTCAACGGGCGGCGGAAGAGCAGGAGGCGGCGATAGCCGCGTCGGATCCGAGTGTTGCGGAAGCGCACCGCAAATTACAGCGCGTCTACCTCGAGCGCGCCAGCGTTGGCGATCGACAAGCTGACGTTTCTTCCCCTGCCGATTCCGACTGAATTTCGTTCTTCCGGGCCTCTTGGACAGTGGTTTTGTTGTCACGGTGGGCCGAGAATCGTTCGTTAATAGCGCTGTTTTGCGGCTTGGTTTGTGGCGATTGGCGCAAAATTGTCACATACGACCTTCGCTTTCCGGTCGCTTACGACCCAAAAGGAGGATGTCTGGTGAGAAAGCTTTTTATTCTTGGTGCGCTGTGCACCACGGCGCTTGTCGCGTCGCCCGCCTTTGCCGAAGCGCCCACGGGCCTTCGCATTGAAGGTCTGGTTGGCTTCGACAAGCTGATCAAGAAAGACAATGTTTTCTCAGACCAAGCTGCTGGGACCTATGATTTCGGCCGCATGTTCGACACGTCGCTCGTTTATGGTGGACGCGTCGGGTACGATTTTGGCTTTGGCGGTTTCGCGCTTGGCGTCGACGGCGAGGTGACCAACACCAGTGCCGAAGACATCAAGGTGGTCAACTCGCTTACCACCGGCTTGCGTCGCCGGTTCAGCTACAAGGGCGGTATCGACCTGTACGCAGGCGTGCGCGCTACGGCTGCGATTAGCGACAATATCGATGCATATGTGCTGGGCGGTTATACCAACCTGCACCTGAAAGAGCGTTTGTATGACGTCGATCTTGCTGATGCGACCGACTTGACGCTGCTCGAATCGAACAACCATTCGCGTGGCGGCTGGCGCGTAGGTGCCGGCCTTCACTTTGGTGACGGCCACTGGTTCGGCGGTCCCGAATATCGCTACTCGCATTACAGCGGCGGCTACACCCGCAGTCAGTTCCTGCTGACGGCTGGCTATCGCTTCTTCACCGTGGCGCCTCCGCCTCCGCCTCCGCCGCCTCCGCCGCCTCCGCCGCCTCCGCCGCCACCCGCGACGCAGACGTGCCCGGACGGATCGGTGATTTTGGCGACGGCGACGTGTCCGGCTCCGCCGCCTCCGCCTCCGCCTCCGCCTCCGGCGCCAGAGCGCGGCCTCTAAGACGGCAGCTGGTTCTGAATGATCGAGGGCGTCGCGGCAGTGCCGCGGCGCCCTTTTTCATGCGACGTTGTTTCAGCTACGCGAATGTAGTTGCTCGAAGACCTGCTCCAGCAGCTGGCGCCGCCCGAACTCGCGTGCGTTCCGCAGTCGAGGGTAGCCGCTCAACTCTTCGTTCGTCAGCTGTTCGGCAAAATTGCCGGCGCGAACCTCGGCAAGGACTTCGGCCATACGCTCGCGCACACCGTCATCGATGATCCGCCGGCCGCCGAGGAGTGCGCCAAGCTCGGCGGTGTTGGAGATCGCCTCGCGCATGCCTGCGATCCCACGCTCCTCGATCAGCTCGGCAATGAGCTTCAGCTCGCCGACGCACTCGAGATAGGCCAGTTCGGGCGACACGCCGCCTGCAACGAGCGTCTCGAACCCCGCTATCAGAAGCTCCGGCACCGCACCCCAGACCACCGCCTGCTCATTGAAAAGGTCGGCTTCCGCTTCCTCGGCAAAGGTCGAGGCGATCAAACCTGCCCGGCCACAGCCGATCGCTCGGCCGTAGGCGAGCGCGACGCTTTTCGCGCAGCCGGTCGCGTCCTGTTCGACCGCCCAGACCGCGATCATGCCCTTTCCCTGCAGGTAGAGCGAACGAAGCGCCGTGCCCGGACCTTTGGGCGCGACCAGGATCACGTCGAGGTCGGGTCTCGGTTTCACTAGGCCGAAGCGCACCGACAGCCCATGGCTGAAGCCCAGCGCGGCGCCATAACGCAGCTTCGTCTCGATCTCGCGATAGAGCGCGGAGTGCGTTTCGTCGGGTGCGAGCATCACGACCAGATCTGCCGAAGAGACGGCGTCCTCCACAAGCGCCGTTCGCAGGCCAGCGGCTTCGACCTCGACGGCCGTTCCTGACCCGCCGCGAAGGCCGACAACCACGTCGATCCCGCTGTCGCGCAGATTCAGGGCTTGCGCGCGTCCCTGATTGCCGTAGCCGAGGATCGCGACCCGTTTGCTTTCGAGAGGAGCGGAGTCGATGTCGGCGTCGCGGAGCATTTCCATCGGGCGCGACCTAGCCCTTAGGCTGAAACAGGGCCAGCGCTTCTGCGAGGCGGTCGACGTCGAGTGCTTTTTGGAATCGCGGCCACTCCGCGGGAGGCTGATGCGCGAACCAGGTATATTGCCGTTTGGCGTAGCGGCGCGTCGCATGCTGCCCTGCCGCTGTAGCGTCGTCGAGCGAAATTTCCCTTCTGAGGTAAGCCGAGAGCTCGCGCACCCCGATTGCCCGCATCACGGGAAGGTTCGCGTTGAGCTTGCGCGCAAGCAATGCCTCCACCTCGCTGACAGCGCCCATGTCGATCATGTGCGCAAAGCGCTCGTCGCAGCGTGCGTAGAGCCATTTGCGCGGCGGCAGCAGGATCAACGCACGCAGCTCAACGTTGCCCGCAATTCCGCCTTCCTTTTCTCGTTGCCATTCGCCAAGCGTCCGCCCGGTCGACAGGATGACCTCGAGCGCACGGGAAATCCGCGTCGTATCGCCGGGTTTCAGTCGTGTCGCCGAGTCGGGATCCAAAGTCCGCAGCTTGGCGCGATTGTCCTCCGTGGAAGCGGCGCGGACGCGAGCGCGAACCTCGGCTTCGATTGCCGGCACCGGCGCGATTCCTTCGAGGAGAGTTCGCAGATAAAGCCCCGTTCCGCCGGCGATGATCGGCATTTGACCGCGTTCTCGAATGTCTGCGATTTCCGTTCGCGCGAGCTCAGCCCAATCGGCCGCGGAGCAGGGCAGCGCACCATCGCGCACTCCATAAAGCCGATGCTCGACCCTTCTTACGTTGTCGGCTGTCGGGGCAGCGCTCAAGATATGCAGGTCACGGTAGATTTGTGCACTGTCGGCGTTGACGATCACGCCACCAATTTGCTCAGCAAGGGCGAGCGCCAGGGCCGACTTGCCGCTCGCGGTCGGACCGGCGATGACAAATAGTGGAGGCTTTGACGAAGGCATGGGCGTAGCGACGCTGATAGCAGCGGGAAAGCTCGATGACAGACTCGTCGATCGTTCTCTCGGTCTGCTTCGTGAGCTGGATCCAAAGTCTGCGTTCCTCCACTGGATTGATGAAGGCGACGCCGCCGACCTACGTTTCTCCGGCAATCCGACGGCCGCGCGGTGGGCGCTGGACGGACTCGAGGGGATGGATATCGTCGTTCAGCCGGACGAACCGCGCTGGAAGCGGCTTCTTGTCGCGGACATGGATTCGACGATCATCGGCCAGGAATGCATCGACGAGCTCGCCGACTATGCTGGACTGAAGGACAAGGTAGCGCGGATCACCGAACGCGCAATGCAGGGAGAGCTCGATTTTCCGGGTGCGCTCCGTGAGCGTGTGCGCTTGCTAGCTGGCCTCGATGAACGGGCGCTCAGCCGCTGCCTCAACGAACGGGTCGAAGTGACCGCGGGTGCAGAGACCCTGGTTCAAACCATGCGTGCGGGCGGCGCCAGTTGCCTCCTGGTATCGGGTGGGTTCCTGTCCTTTGCCGAGCCCATTGCAAGCGCAGTGGGGTTTGACCGAATCAAGGCCAATCGCCTCATCTTCACGGGCGGGAAGCTCAGCGGGGAAGTGGGCGACCCGATCGTCGATGCAATGGCGAAGTGCGATGCGCTCGTCGAAGCGCGCGAGCAGCTCGGCCTCAAGAAGGAGGACGTTCTTGCAATTGGCGACGGCGCAAACGACAAACTGATGATCGAGGAAGCAGGGCTGGGAATCGCCTTTCGTGCCAAGCCCGCGCTGATCGAGGCCGCGGACGGAGAAATTCGGTACCATGGGCTCGACTCATTGCTGTGGGTGCAGGGCGTTCGCCGCAGGGACTGGTTTAGAGGTTAATCTGCGCTCTCGAAGCTACTTTGCCGGAATCGGGAAACAGGCGACGCCGACACCTCGGCATGCCGCTTCGGCTGCTGCTCTGCTTGCATAGGGCCCGACCTGCAGCCGAGTGATGGCGCCCGCCGCGATATAATAAGGCTGCCGCCCTGACACGGCCGCCTTACCGGCGATACGCTCATACAATGCCTGGGCTGAACCGCGCTGGGAGAAAGCGCCAAGCTGGATCCGCCAGGCACCGCTCACCGGCCCGACAGCCGCCGGAGTGACTGGCTTCGGTTTCGGCTTGGCGGCCGATGGTTTCGGTTTCGCAGGAGGAGCCTTGGCTTCGGCCGCGCGCACCATCTTCTCGGCCTTGGGCTTCTCCGACTTTGAATGAGGCACTGGCGAACCGCTCGGGATCGAGCGTGCGAGCGCGAGCGCTTTCTCACGATCCGGCGCCGTCATCATCTGGTCGAGCTGGGCGAGCGTGTCCTTTGCCGGCGCAAGTCCCTGAGCAGCCGCGCGGCTGATAAAGGCATAGCCAAGCAGCTTGTCCTGCGTCACCCCGTCGCCATTGTACAATGCCGTGCCGTAGACAAGCAGGGCGCGAGGCTCTCCCTGTTCGGCGGCGCGCTGCAGCCACTTCAGTCCATTTGCTCGGTCGCCATTCTGGAAGAGCAGCAGTCCGAGGGTCGTCTGCGCATCGACATGGCCGCTGTTGGCAGCCCGCTGGAACCACATTTGTGCAGAACCGAGGTCGAGCGGCACTCCACGACCCAGGCGATAGGCTTGTCCGAGGTTGAACTGGGCATCCGCATCCCCTGACGCCGCAAGTGGTTTCCAGATCGCCACTGCACCGGAATAGTCGGCGCGCTGCCATGCTTCGATTCCCGCTTTCACCGACTGGGCCGAAGCCGGCGCAGCAAGAAAAACAACCAAAACGGCGGCAACTAAGTGTTTGGGACTCATCGGTTAACCCACCCCCAATGCTCCTTAGCCCAGGCGGGCCCAAGCGCAAACAGCGTCTGAGGGTCGTTAACCAGATTTTAGAGGCTCTGGTGTCACTCCGCCTGCTGAATTGACGTCAATTGGGCGAGGGGAAAAGCATGCGCGTCCTGGCAATGGCATCGCAGAAGGGCGGGTCCGGTAAGACGACCCTGTCCGGCCATCTTGCGGTGCAGGCACAGCTCTCAGGGGCTGGCCCGGTGTGCCTGATCGACATCGATCCGCAAGGCAGCCTTGCCGACTGGTGGAACGAGCGCGAAGCCGACATGCCGGCCTTTGCCCAGACCACCGTCGCGCGGCTCGCCAGCGACCTCGAAGTCCTTCGCCAGCAAGGCTTCCGTCTTGCCGTCATCGACACTCCGCCGGCGATCACCATGGCGATCCAGAGCGTCATCGCGGTTGCCGAGCTGATCGTCATTCCGACGCGCCCGAGCCCGCATGATTTGCGCGCCGTCGGCGCCACCGTCGATCTTTGCGACCGCGCCGGAAAGCCGCTGATCTTCGTCGTCAATGCGGCAACGCCGAAAGCGAAAATTACTTACGAAGCCGCTGTTGCGCTCTCGCAGCATGGCACGGTTGCTCCGGTCACAATTCATCACCGAACCGATTTCGCTGCCTCGATGATCGATGGCCGCACCGTCATGGAAATTGATCCGCAGGGCCGCTCGGCGAAAGAAGTGACCGAGCTCTGGGAATATATCTCGGATCGCCTGGAGAAGAATTTCCGCCGGACGGTGTTTGCGGCGCCAGGTGCGGCGCCGGGAATCGCCGCAGCCAGTCCGCGTCCAGTCGGTGGTTTCGGCCGCCGCGTTGTTGGTCAGTAAGGAGGCGTTAGGTGGCCACTGAAGCCAAGCCTTTCGCGTCTCTTTCTTCCGGACTTCTCGCCCGCAAGGGTGCTGCGCGACCGGCCATGCGGCCGCAGGGCTTCGGTCAGGTCGGCAATGGCCTCGAGGACCTCGGCTGGAACGACATGGGATTCGAGCCGCCCAAGCCTGCCGACGCGCCGCGCGATGCGAGCCATGATGCCTTCGGCGAGGACGTGGTCGAACATCCTCGAGCCCATCACCCGACGGGACTGACGCCGGTCCAGTCGCCGGTTCATGACCAGCAGGCCGAGATCGAAGAGCGCTTCAACGGCGCCGACGAGGTCGAGGACGTCGAAGAGGAAATCGACGAGACCGCCGAGCTTTTCGAGCCCGAGGCGCTTGTCGATGTGCCCGACCTCGCCGAACCCGACGAGATCGACAAACCGATCGTGGAGGAGGAGGCTGCGGCCGTCACTGTGACGACGGCGGTGCGGCCCCCACGCCGCGCGCCGCGTGCGCGCTCTGCGCCGGGAAGCAAAAGCAAGGCGGCGTTTACACTTCGTTTGGATCCTGACCGTCATCTTAAGCTGAGGCTCGCCTGCGCCGTCGACGGAAGGTCGGCGCAGCAGCTCGTTACCGACGCGCTTGATCAGATGCTCGAGCGCGTGCCCGATCTCGACGGGCTAGCCGCAAAGGCAAAACGTAGGGGGTAGAATCATGAATCAGCCGCTCCGCACCAGCTCAGCTGCCTCGCTTGTCGTGCTTGCCTCGATGATCGCGGGCTGCGCTGCGCCACAAGGTCATGTGGGCGTGGCTTCCGAGTACAATAAGAAAGATGCCGGCGAGGTCGCTTACGGCACCCGCGCGATCGCGGCGCTCAACGAGAATAACGCTTTCCTGGCTGTCGAGCTGGCGGAGAAGGCCGTCGCCAAATCGCCGCAGGACGACACTGTTCGCGGCTTGCTCGCCAATGCCTATTTCGCGGCCGGCCGGTTTGGCTCGGCGGAAACAGCATACAAGGACGTCCTCACGATCAATCCGAATCAGCCGGAGGTCATCTTGAAGCTGGCCCTCGTGCAAATCGCACTAGGCAAGGATGGGCAGGCGGTCAGCCTGCTCAACTCTGCTCGTGGAATTCTCGATCCTTCCGATTACGGGCTCGCATTGGCACTCGCGGGCCACCCGCAGCAGGCGATTTCGGTGCTCGAGCCGGCAGCCCGGCAGGTCAATGCGGACGCGACCGTCCGTCAGAACCTTGCGCTCGCTTATGCATTCGCCGGCAACTGGGACGAGGCGCGAGTCGTCGCTTCCCAGGATGTCCCGGCAAATCAGCTCGATGCGCGAATCCAGCAATGGATGCAGCTTGCCAAGCCAGCCCACGCGTCCGACCAGGTCGCGGCGCTGATTGGCGTAAAGCCGGCCGCAGTCGACGCCGGCGAGCCGGTCCAGCTCGCGCTGAACAAGGCCGATACCCGCCAGGCGAATGCCGAGCCGGTACTTGCACCCCAGCAGGCAACTCGGGCCGCGCCCGTCGCAGTAGCGGCTACGACCCCGGCTGCTCCGCCGCCTGCAGTTGTCGCGGTTGCGCCCGCTCCTCCGCCGGCCCGGACCACAATGGAGACAATGGCTGCTTCGGCAATGGCTGAAGCAAAGGCGGTACTTGCCGCAGTGCTGCCGCATCATTCGGCGCCGGCCGCGAAGCCGCACCGCGTCGCTGCTGTCATTCGGTCCGCTACGCACCGCGGCAATGCGCAAGTCGTCGTCCAGCTTGGCGCCTACAATACGGCCGGCGGCGTGCTCGCCGGCTGGGATCACCAGGCGAGCAAATATGGAGCGCTCAAGGCCTACCTGCCGATGAGCGCCCGATTCGCGAGCCCCAAGGGCGTGTTCTATCGCCTTTCCGTTCGCGGTTTCGACAGCATCAGCGAAGCCAATGGCTTCTGCAACGCGCTGCGCCGCAAGGGCGGACACTGCTTCGTGCGCAACGTCGCGGGTGACCGGCCGGTGCAATATGCGTCGCGCTAAGCCGCGGCGCTAATCACCATCTCCAGGCAGGCCATTCGCACGGGCACTCCCATTTCGACCTGCAGGGTAATGAGCGAGCGGTCGGGGTCGTCGGCCACACGGTCCTCGATCTCGACGCCACGGTTCATTGGCCCGGGGTGCATCACGACCGCTCCGGGCGCAGCAGTCGCAAGGCGCTCGGAAGTAAGGCCGTAGCGCGCCAGATATTCGCCTGGTGCATCACCGAGCTCGGCCTCTAGGCGTTCGCGTTGGACACGCAGCATCATGACGACGTCTGCTCCGGCAATCGCTTCATCGACTGTCAGCGGCACAATATTTCCGGGCATGAGCTCGGGCGGCCCGGCGAGGCGCACCTCGGCGCCGAGGCGGGGGAGCAGCTTGGCATTCGAGCGCGCGACGCGGCTGTGGCGGATGTCGCCACAGATCGCGACCGTCAGGCCGTCCGTACGGCTAAGTCGGTGGCGGATCGTTGCCGCATCAAGCAGGGCCTGCGTCGGATGCTCGTTCGTTCCGTCGCCGGCATTGAGGACAGGGGCATCGACGATTGCTGCAACCGTTGCCGGAGCGCCATTCTCGCGGTGACGGATCACGAGAGCGTCGGGCCGCATGGCATTCAGCGTGCGCGCTGTGTCTTCGAGGCTCTCGCCTTTTGCGACAGAGCTGCGCTCCACCGACAAGGCAATCGCCGAAGCGCCGAGCCGATGCGCGGCTGTCGCGAAAGACATCGCCGTCCGAGTCGAGTTCTCATAGAAAACATTGAAGACGATCCTGCCGTGAAGCTGGTCGTTCGATCGGCCTACCCGATCGCTGGAGAAATATTCCCCGGCGCGATCGAGAATCGCTGCGATCTGTTGGTCAGTCAGGGAGTCGATCGAAAGCAGGTCCACAAGCGCTCTTGCTAACTTCCGCTGCCGAGATTGGCCAGCGCATCGATCGCGCCCTGGAGGATGTGGGCGGCGGCGAGAGCGTCTACCTTCTCGGCGCGCTTGGCGCGGCTGACGTCAGCTTCGATCATCGCCCGCTCCACCGCCTGCGTCGACCAGCGCTCGTCCCACAGCAGGATCGGCAGTTCCAAAGGCGCGAGATTGCGGGCGAAGGCGCGAACTGACTGCGTTCGCGGGCTGTCGCTGCCGTCCATGCTGAGCGGCAGGCCGACGACGAGGCCGATCGCATGCTCATGTTCGATGATCCGGCGAAGGCTCGTCAGATCAGCCATGAACTTGGTTCTGCGGATCGTTTCTGACGGTCCGGCGAAGTGCCAGCCCGCATCGCATATCGCGATTCCAATCGTCTTGGTGCCTACGTCGAGGCCGACAAGCTTGCCGCCGTCAACCAGCGCCGAAGCAAATTCCGCGGATTGGGTGGTGATCATGGTCGCCACGCCGCAAGCCTCCGCTCGGAGTCGCGCCGGATTGCGCCCCAGAAAAGTGCATAGTCGTAAACGTGGAAATTGTTTCCAAGGATCGGAGGCGTCGGGAAGGCGGGAATGCCGCCATCGAGGATAAGCAGGCCTTTGCGGCATCGGGCGGCAACGCGCCCAGGGGCCAGAATGGCTGACCGGAGATCTGCCGACGGGATTAGCGTTCCTGCATTGTCCTTTGCCGGTGCGGCGCCTTCCTCAATTCCGCTGATTGGATTCACGCACAGCAGGTCCTCAGGCTTGCGCCTGAGACCGTTAAGGCCCTTGGTCCTTTTCCAATCATCGAGCATCATCGACGCATTCGGAGGATCGCCGAAACTCATCCACGACAGGATGCAGCCGACCTGCTCAGGAGCAGTACAGGCGGGCAGGCCGAGAACCGGCAGATCGCTCGTCCGATCGATAGGCCAGCCGACGACATAGGCAGCCACCACGCGCTTCGCAATCGGCTTGCCCGCGATCTTGTCGCGCAGCAGGCGCTCCAGGTGAAGCGCGCCTTGGCTGTGACCGGCGAGGATGATTGGCCGCTCGCCGGCCTCCTTTACAAACTGATCGAATGCCGCGGATACGTCGCGATAGGCGAGTTCGAGAGCTTTCTGTGCGTCATCGCTTTTCAATAGGAAGGCGCCGTAGGCCGCCTGCCGATAACGCGGCGCCCAAATCTGCCCGGCGCCATTGAATGCGCTCGCCTGGCTCTCAACAAAAAGGTCGGTGCGGAACTGTGTGTCGCCGCCGGGCTCCAGCGGAGCATTCCAGCGATCGGTCTCCAGATAGGTGGTCGGGTGGATGTAGAAGATCGCGGCGTCACCGTGCATTGCCCCGGCAGCAAAGCCGCTCGGGATCCACAGCGACGGGTCGTTGGGCATGCCAGGTCTCGAAAGCCAGCTTGCGCTTTGCGTGTAATCCGGAGTGCCACCCGTCTGGGCCGCTTCGAAATGGCCCTTCGGTGTGGCTTCCTTGAGGAGGACGTTCCCACCCCACTGGAAGATCGCGAACGACCCCGCGACTGCCGCCAACGTCAGGACGAAGATGATCATCAGGAAGCGGCGGGCGCACATCGTTGGCGCCCTATTTGCCGCGAAAGCGGCAGGCAAGGCGGTTGAAGCGCGAGTAAGCCGCCGCTATCCGCGCCCCAATGTCCGTTTCCATTGAACAGGTGCGCCACATCGCCAAGCTCGCGCGCATTGCGATGAGCGATGAGGAGATCGAGCGGCTGGCGCCCGAGCTCAACAATATCCTCGGCTGGGTCGAGCAGCTCGGCGAGGTCAACACTGATGGCGTCGAGCCGCTGACCGCCGTGATCGACCAGAAGCTCAGGCTTCGCGACGATGTCGTGACTGAAGGCAATATCCGCGACGAAATCCTCGCAAACACGCCCGAGGCGCAGCACGGCTTCTTCGCCGTTCCGAAGGTGATTGAATGACGAGTGCAGCGACACAGTCATTCATCCCAGCCTGCAACCCGGGATCCAGGGACAAAAATCTGTGACCGAGCTCACTTCCCGGACAATCGCCCAGTTGCGCGACGGCTTCCGGTCCGGCGAGTTCAGCGCACGCGAGGTTGCGGAGACGTACAATGCTGCCGTCGCGGCCGCGAAGGCGCTGAACGCCTATACCGTGGAGACTCCCGACGATGCGCTTTACGCCGCCGAGGCTGCCGACAAGGCGCGAGGGCAGGGCAACCTGCCGCCGCTCGCGGGTATCCCGCTCGGAATCAAGGATTTGTTTGCGACGCGCGGCGTGAATACGACCGCCGGCAGCCGAATCCTCAAGGGGTTCAAGCCGCCCTACGAGAGCACGGTCAGCGCCAACCTGCGCAAGGCAGGCGCGGGGATGCTCGGGAAGCTGAATATGGACGAGTTCGCGATGGGCTCGTCAAACGAGACCAGCGCTTATGGACCGGTCATCAGCCCGTGGCGTCGCAAGGACAGCAACGTCGGGCTGACCCCCGGCGGATCGTCGGGCGGATCGGCAGCAGCCGTTGCAGCTAGCATCGCTGCGGGCGCGACGGGAACCGATACGGGCGGCTCGATCCGCCAGCCGGCGGCCTTCGCCGGCATTTGCGGGATCAAGCCGACCTACGGCCGCTGCTCGCGGTGGGGAATCGTGTCGTTTGCCAGCTCGCTCGACCAGGCCGGACCAATGGCCAAAACCGTGCGCGACTGCGCGATCCTGCTCGAGGCGATGGCCGGGTTCGACCCGAAAGATTCGACCTCGCTCGATCTTCCGGTGCCTCAGTGGGAATCTGGATTGTCGAGCAATCTCAGCGGCAAGCGGGTTGGCATTCCGAAGGAGTATCGGATCGACGGTGTGCCCGCCGAGATCAATGCGCTATGGGATCAGGGGATCGAATGGCTGAAGGACGCAGGCGCGACGCTGGTCGAGATCAGCCTTCCGCACACCAAGTACGCGCTGCCTACCTATTACATCATCGCCCCGGCCGAAGCTTCGTCGAACCTCGCTCGCTATGACGGCGTCCGTTACGGGCTTCGCGTCGAGGGCGAGGGGCTCAACGGCATGTATTCCGCCACCCGGGCGGAAGGTTTCGGCGCCGAGGTGAAGCGCCGCATCATGATCGGAACGTACGTGCTGTCGGCGGGCTTCTACGACGCTTATTTCACCAAGGCGCAGAAGGTGCGGGCGCTGATCAAGCAGGATTTTCGAAAAGCGTTCGATCGGTGCGACGTGATCCTCACCCCGACGGCACCTTCTGCGGCCTTCGGGATCGGCGAGACGACGGATCCGCTCGCCATGTACCTCAATGACGTCTTCGCCGTTCCGGCCAGCCTCGCGGGCCTTCCGGCGATGAGCGTTCCTGGAGGCCTGGACGGGCAGGGGCTTCCGCTTGGCCTGCACCTGATTGGTAATGAGCTCGACGAGCAGACGGTCCTCAACGCCGGCCTCGCAATCGAGGAGCGCTCAGGCTTTACCGCGCGGCCGGAGAAATGGTGGTAGGGGTCTTGGTTCGAGGCTGCTGATCGAGCGCGATTTTCTCGATCCATTCGACGGTTCGCGCGAGGCCCTGCTCCATCGATGTAACAGGTCGCCAGCCCAAGGTTGCAGCGATCCTGCTGATGTCCAGCCGGACGCAAGGTGCATCGACGGGCCGCCCCGGCAGATATTCAATCTCGGTTCGGCGCTCCGCTGCCTCGAAGATCAGCGGAATAAGCTGTTCGAGCGAATAATCGACGCCGGAGCCAAGGTTGAGAACCGGTTCGATAGTCTCGCACTTGCAGGCAAGCACGAATGCCTCCGCGACATCATCGATGAAGACATAGTCGCGGGCGAGCGAGGCGGTGCCGAAAATCTGGATTGGCTGTCCTCGCAGAGTTCGAGCAACCGCCGTGGCAATAAATCCCTGCCCACGTTCAGGCCATTGCCCCGGTCCGTACGGATTGCCGATCCTAAGCGCGCAGGTTTCCGTGCCATGAGCAAGCATGATGGCATGGAGATACATTTCCGCGGCGGCTTTTCCTGCTCCGTAGCCACCGACTGGCAGGATCGGCGCGGTCTCCGGTGTCGGGAGCGGGGGACGATGGCCGTAGATCGTGCCGCCGGACGATGGGTAAAGGATCCGGCGAACCCCTGCGCGAGCGGCCTGCTCGAAGACCTGCACCGCACAAGCGACGTTGGTTCTGACGTCATTGGCCATGTTGACGTTGCCGCGGCCGGGATCGTTCGCCCAGGCAAAGTGAATGAGAGTGCGGCAATCGGCCAGCAGCCGCTCCGGAACCCCGTCGCTCATGACGTTTGCGACGGTCCAAGAGGCGGCGCCCTCGGCAGCATCGTCGATGACGTCCACTCCATCCACCTCAAAGCCCGCCTCGCGAAGTGCCCGCGTGCAGGCACGGCCGATGAATCCCGCTGCGCCGACAACGACGATCCTGTCGCGAGATCTGGCCAGCTAATCCTCCACCCAACTCAAACCGAACCCGCTCACAGATTAACAGCCGGCTGCAAGTTCACAAAACCAGAGGCGATGACGTCCGGATTCGGCACAGGCGCGAATTGCACGGCAAACAGCGCTCCTGTAGTTCGCCTCAAGAGCATATGCGCTCACGCGCAAAGGGAGCTCAGTCTTGGACGGTACCGGAACGCGCATGGCCGAGGCATCTGCAGAGGTGGCGCCGGCGCATCTCGTCTCGGCGACAAAGGCCGACTGGAGCCGCGAAGCCAAGAGCCTCTTCGAATGGGCGCCGTCCCGCTCGCTGCTCGCTTCCATCCGAAGCTACCAGCGGCATCGCGGTCGCGGTCCGATTGCAGCCATTATAAGGAAGTGGGCGGTGCTGAGGCACAGGCTCTGGTCGGCAGTGACCGGTGCCGACATCCCGATCAACTGCAAGATAGGCGGCGGCCTCCTGATTCCGCACCCAAATGGAATCGTCATTCACCCGGGCATTGAAATCGGAGTGAATTGCCTGATTTTCCAGAACGTCACGCTCGGCCATCGCGCAAGCGGCATTCCCAAAATCGGTGGCCATGTCGACATTGGCGCCGGAGCAGTCGTCCTCGGGAAGATCACCGTAGGGGATCATGTGCGCATCGGCGCTTTGGCTCTTGTTGTTGAAGACATTCCTGCGGGTGGAACGATGGTGGCGCCGACCGCGAAGCTCGTCCAACCCTGAAGCGCACCCGAAACCAGGATGTCGAATGACCCGCAGTAAGCGTCTGCACGTCTCTCTTTCGATTCACTATACCGGCATCGGTTTTACGTCAGCTGCTGTGGCCCTCGCGCGCCATATGCCTGAGACATTTGAGCCCGTGCTGTACCTGCCACAAGTGCATGGCGCGCTCCCGCCCGGCATCAACGCTGTCCGGCCTCTACCTGAGTTTACGCCTGCGTTCATTGCGTGGCGACCTTCGGTAGTCGCCTGGGCTAAGCGGCGGAACGAAGAAAATTTGCTTCGGGCGATTCGGCGCGAGGGCCCCGGAGCTGTTGTATGGCTATGGCCGGGAGCGTCGACCCAGCTCCAGCGCGAGCTCAAGGCCGCTGGCGCAATCGTAATCCGCGAGATGATCAACACCCACCAGGGCACTGCTCGGCGCGTTCTCGACGCCGAATACAAACGCCTGGGGATGCCGCCGACGCACGGAATCACGGACGCGGCCCAGCGCCGCGAGGAGGAGGTTCTCTCGCTGTCCGATTTCGTCGTCTCGCCAAGCGAATGCGTCGACGCATCGCTTCTGGAATGGGGCATCGGCGAGGATCGGATAATCCGCTCGACCTTCGGCTGGTCGCCTGAGGACTTTGCAGGCACTTCCAAGGCGGAGATTCCGGGCGAAGGAATCAAGGCGCTGTTCGTGGGCAGCGTCGGGATTCGCAAAGGAGTCCACCTCGCGCTAGCCGCCTGGGACAGGGCCGGCGTGAAGGGCACGTTCGTCGTGGTCGGCGCCGTCGAGCCGGAAGGGGAGTCGTTGATTGCGCCCTATAGGGGCCGCGACGACATTTCTTTCGCGGCTTTCACGCGTGACCTTGCGAGCCTCTATCGCGCCGCGGACTTCATGTTCTTCCCCTCACTCGAGGAAGGCGCACCTTTGGTCTGCTACCAGGCCGGAGGTTGTGGACTGCCGATCGTCACAGGGCCGATGGGCCAGGGACGGCTCGTCGAGCATGGCGTGACCGGCTTCGTTGCCGATCCGCACGACGAGGACGCGCTCGCCTCGTATATCCGCACGCTGGCCGAAAACGAGCTGCTTCGAAAGGAGATGGGGCAGCGCATCCGAGAGCGCGCGCTGAAGCTCGATTTTCGCTCAGCGGCGGCAGATCGTGCTCGGGCGTTTGCCAACAAGGGCCTTGCCGATGGCTCGGCGTGACGTGGCTGCCGGCTGGCGCTAAGGCGCGCATCCACAGATTTTTTGAGAGACACGCAGGAATGAACGCCCCGTATCGAGTGAAAGGCGAAACCGGAGAGTGGGAGGTCGTGGTCGGCCTCGAGGTCCACGCCCAGATCACCGCGAGCAAGGCGAAGCTCTTCTCGGGCGCGGCGACGGCTTTCGGCGCGGAGCCGAACACCCAGGTCAGCCTGGTCGACGCCGCAATGCCCGGAATGCTCCCGGTGCCGAACCGCGAGTGCATCCGCCAGGCGGTGCGCACGGGCATGGCTCTCGACGCCAAGATCAACCGATGGTCCCGCTTCGACCGGAAGAATTATTTCTACGCGGACCTTCCGCAAGGGTACCAGATCAGCCAGCTTTACCATCCGCTGGTCGGCGAGGGTGAGCTCGAGGTGCTCGTCGATGAAAAGGACGAGAACTCGGCCAAGCGGATCGGCATCGAGCGAATTCACGTCGAGCAGGACGCGGGCAAGCTGATGCACGATCAGCATGCGACGATGAGCTATGTCGACCTCAACCGGTGCGGCGTCGCACTGATGGAGATCGTATCGCGTCCGGACATGCGTTCTCCTGCCGAAGCAGGGGCATATCTCAGGAAGCTGCGGTCGATCCTCCGCTACGTTGGTTCATGCGACGGCAATATGGAGGAAGGCTCCATGCGCGCCGACGTCAACGTCAGCGTACGCAAGCCGGGCGGCGAATTCGGGACGCGGACTGAGACTAAGAACGTCAACTCGGTGCGGTTCGTCATGGCCGTCGTCGAGCATGAGGCGATGCGGCAGGTCGAGCTGATCGAGGGCGGCGGATCGGTCGCGCAGGAAACACGGCTGTTCGATCCGGACAAGGGCGTCACGCGGTCGTTGCGGTCGAAGGAAGATGCGCACGATTATCGCTATTTTCCCGACCCCGACCTGCTTCCGCTCGAATTGGATGAATCGTTCATCGAGGAATGCCGCGGGACTCTTCCGGAGCTGCCCGACGCCAAGCGCAAGCGGTACGAAGGGCTCGGCATAACGGCTTACAATTCCAGCGTCCTGACTGCTGAGGTCGAGACTGCACGTTGGTTTGACCTGCTGCTGGAATCCGGTGCCGAGCCGAAGCAGGCTTCCAACTGGGTCGTGGCCGAGCTGTTCGGCGCGCTGAATCGGCGCGCCCAGAGCGTCGAGCAGAGCCCGGTTTCGCCCGCTCAGGCGGCGGAGTTGCTGAAGCTTGTTGCGGACGGAACGATTAGTGGCACCATCGCCAAGCAGGTGTTCGAGATCATGCTCGAAACGGGTCAGGGCGCCTCGGCCATCGTCGAGGAGCGCGGCCTCAAGCAGACCAGCGATGCCGGCGCGATCGACGCTGCGATCGACAAAATTCTAGCGGACAATGCCGACAAGGTGGCTGATTATAAGGCCGGCAAGCAGCAGCTATTCGGCTTCTTCGTCGGCCAGACGATGAAGGCGATGGCGGGCACGGCCAATCCGCAGGTTGTGAACGACCGCCTGCGGACAAAATTGTCATAATCTCGTCATTGCGAGGAGCGCAGCGACGCGGCAATCCAGCTCTGGATTGCTTCACCCGGAACGGGTCGGGGTTCGCAATGACGGGAGGACCTTTTTTTGCGTAAATTCCTGCTGGCCGCGGCTGCGGCATTCTTCGCCTTTCCGGCTGCCGGACAGGCACCCAGTCCGCCAAAGCTGCTTGTCGTCATCGCCGTCGACCAGTTCTCGGCCGACCTCTACGACGAGTACCGGCCCGATTTTACCGGCGGTCTCGCCCGGCTCTCGAGCGGCACGGTGTTCCACAACGGCTACCAAAGTCACGCTGCGACCGAGACCTGCCCCGGCCACTCGACGATCCTGACCGGCGATCATCCGGCGCGAACGGGGATCATCGGAAACACGTGGTTCGACCAGTCGATCGGACGGCTGGACAAGACCGTTTATTGCGCCGAAGACGAATCGGTTCCGGGCAGCAGCTCGAGCGCATACAAAGTCTCTGCCAAACATTTGTTGGTGCCGACGCTTGGCGAATTGATGAAGGTGGTTTGGCCCGACAGCCGCACCGTCGCAGTTTCGGGCAAGGACCGCGCCGCCGTGATGATGAGTGGGCACAAGCCCGACCAGCGCTGGTACTGGACCGGCGCGAAGTTCGACACCGACATTGCTCCCGTCGTCGTGCCGCCGGTGGTCGCCAAGGTGAACGCCCTCGCTGCGGCAGGTTTGGCCAGCGATCGGTCGGCTTTCGAAGCGACACCCGTGTGCCAATCCAGGGCCCGCGAGATCGCGGTCGAGGGAGGCGGCAAGCCGGTCGGCGCAGGTGCGTTCGCGCGCAAGGCAGGCGACCAGGCGGGGTTCCGCGCCTCGCCCGAGCTCGACGGTGATACGCTGGCGCTCGCGGCGGCCCTCGTCGATTCGATGCAACTCGGTCACCGTGCCGACCCCGACCTGCTCGCGATCAGCCTGTCGGCTACCGATTATGTCGGCCACACCTACGGTACGCAGGGAGAGGAAATGTGCCTCAACCTGACCGAACTCGACCGCGAGCTCGGCGATTTCCTGCAGGTGCTCGACACCCGCGGATTGAATTACGAAGTGGTGCTCACCGCCGATCATGGCGGCAAGGACATTCCCGAGCGCGAGCGGCTCGCTGGCGTCGCCGATGCGGCGCGCGTCGATCCGGCGCTTAGCGCCAGCGTGGTGGGCGAAGCGCTGGTTGCCAAGCTTGGCTTACCCGCGGGTCCCGGCCTTCTCGGCGATGGCAGCTACGGTGACATGTATATCGACGAGCGCCTGCGTGCCCCGGAACGCGACAAGCTGCTCAAGGCTGCCGTTGCTGCCTATCGCGCATCTCCGGAGGTCGAGGCGGTGTTCACTGCGCGGCAAATCGCGGACACGCCGCTTCCGACCACGCCGCCCGAGACCTGGAGCCTGATCCAGCGTGTCCGCGCGAGCTACCATCCCGGCCGGTCGGGCGACTTCTTCGTCGTCCTTAAGAAGGACATCACGCCAATTGCCGATACCCGGCACGCCGTCGCCACACATGGCAGCTTGTGGGACTATGATCGCCGAGTGCCAATCCTGTTCTGGCGGCCCGGGATGAGTGGCTCGACGATCGAGCACAGTGCCGAGACGACCGACATCATGCCGACACTGGCGAGCATGATCGGGGTTCGGGTCGCGCCGGGCTCGATCGACGGTCATTGCCTGACGGATGTTCCCGAAACGCAATGCCGGACACCCTAAGCAATTAGAAACGCGTACTTTTCTTTCATCTTTCCGTAAGGCATGAAAGGACAGTTGCTCGCGTGGTAGGGGGGACTTGCATCAAACGACGGGGTCACGGCTATCGGCTGTGGTTCGCCCGATGGGTCGCTTGCAGCCTGCAACGTTGATTTTCTGGTCGACGTGCCCGCGACGGCCGGTGACCCATTAGATCTGTCACTTTTGCTCGGCGTGGTCGCAACCGATGGTACTGCGGATTACGGCCACACGCTCACATTGAACGCAACCGGTGTTCAGTTCACCTCGGCATCGGGCATCTTCCTGACCAATGTCACTGCGGGGGTGGCGGAACCCTCCAGCTGGGCGATGTTACTGCTCGGCTTTGCTGGGATGGGCGCTGCCGCGAGACGGCGAAGGGCGGTTCCGGCGACGCAAGTTTGAGCCATTCGCCGTTTCCGCAAAGGAGACGGCTACTCATCCACCCTAAAGGTCGGTGTTGATCTGGAACCAACGCCCAGGCGGATCGTGGATCAGGGCAATTTGCCCCAAGATCCCCTCCAGCAGTCGTTCCCATAATCAGTTACGAACGTTTATGGAGAAAATACCGCAAACGGGAGGCCGTCCCATTGCGGATGTTAGTTAAAAAAGCGATGGCCCATCTGTGCGCGCGTTGTTGTTGCTCTGCGTAACCTTCGTAACTGGCTGCGGCTCTCTTCGAGGCGATCCGACAGCCACCGCAGAGCAATGCGTTCGCTCACAAGTCGCCGATGGCGCCAAGCTGTCAGCAGATCGAGCGCGCCAGATTGTGTCAGCGTGCGACGGTCCGGTGCGTAAATGGCTCGATGCATCCATGCGAGCTGAGTGCGAAGGGCCGTGCGATTACAGCAAGTCGCAAATCATTCGCGAGCGGAACGCTCGTAAAGCCGCAATCGATGAATTCTTGATGGGACGAATTCCATCTGATGTTGCTCTGGATTCAGAACGCATGTGAACCGATGCACGACGCAACGTTTGGTGAGAGGATCCCAGACAACGGAGAAGCAATCATTTTCGCAACGCACTACGACTTTGAAGTGCCCAAACAGATCGCGTGTCCAATATCTGGACAGCCGATAGTTGCCGGTTGCCCTCCGCTCGTGACAGCTACACCTTAGTTTCGTTGGCGTTTTGACATCGGGGAGTAAGTGCGATGTCGGTTTTTGGTAACAGATTGGACGGACCCGCGGGCCGTCGACGAAGCGCGAGAGAAAAGGTGGTTCTGCTTGGCACCGCCATCTCAATCGAGCGGACCAGATCTGTAGTGATTGAGGACCTTTCCCCGACTGGAGCAAAGATATGCGGGCGCGCCCTGCCGCCGTTGGGGCAGGAAGTCCTCATTCGTGCTGAGTGCTTGCGTCTGTTCGGGCGCGTAGCCTGGGTACACAGAGACTCTTGCGGCATCCGTCTCGAAACATGAGCCTCGGCAAGATGCTGTGCTTTCTCAAAACGGGAACGACAATAGCCTGACTTCGACTGTGTACGATGTAAGCGTCAAGGTGGGGGTGGGAACCGCGTGGTAAGAGTTCGTCTCAGAGTCTTGGGGACTGCGGCAACGGATGGTGGCAGTCGCGGGGAGGACTGGGGCGAATGGAACTTTGCTTCTTTGCCACAGGCCGGCGATCACATCGATTTACAGCGGAATGAATGTACAGAGCTGTTGGTTGTGCGGCGGCTGATCCATTTGGCTTCGCAGCACCCGCTCCCAAGGTGCGAAACGCCCTATCGCCAGCGCAAAGCGCCATCGCTGTGCATTATTGCAGTGCGTGCCGCGCTAACTCGTGCAGGTATGGCGCCAGCTTCTCCAGTCTCGCGGCTGGCTCCCGAACAATCTCGGCTTGTCCGCCTGCATTCCATCAAGGGAGGACTGAAATCGTAAAGGTCTGCTGCTGGAAAGCCGAAGCAAATTAGCTCGTAATTCGATGATCAAGCCACGTTGCAGCGATCGATCTTAGATTCTCGCGTGCGCCGGTAGCTGATTCTTGGTCGTGCCTGGCTGCAGCCCACTCAAGATGGTGGAGCTGCAGAGATATGCTCTCCGCTTGGGCGATCATCTGTTGTGGCGCTGACGCCGCTCGAAGATCGTCGATGATCGAATGAATGATGGCTTTGGCACCCGGTGGCGGAACGCTCGCCCTCATAGCCTGATCAAGGACTTGGTAGACCGCGACATGGATATTTGATGCGTACGCCATGCGGTCGCTTGTAAACAATGATGGTTAACAGATGGTCACCAGTTCGAACTGGGACGCAGAGCTGCGGCCGCAGCCCGGCTTTTGCGGACATTAGACTCGACACCGAGGCGGCGGCATCGATTAAGACAGCGGCGGAACTCGGCTTTCAGTAACGTCTGCTTCTGTCCATGGTCAGCTTGAGCTGCCACATCACACGATTAGAGGAAGCGGTGAGCTCATCTTTCAAGCGTAGTCAGTCAGCGAGGCAGCTACAGCAGACATTCCGGCTTCATCAACTTCACCGTCCCAGGGATGGGACCTCGGTGGCGCAGACTTGTCGGCCTGCGCGAACTTATCTGATCACTTACGCGACAGCAGTCTCCTCACTGGACAAGGGAAGCCGGTGCCATCGAGCCACATCCGGCGGAGGATCACGGCAAGCTTGCGAGAAGGCGAGGAGCGCCTTCTTCGTTCCGCGGCGCTTCGCCACGCCGAGCGCCCAGCTCTTCAGTGGCGACATGCGGCACCGTGCACGTCAGCATCACGCTCGCCGTCTCGTAGAACGCCGTACGCACCATGCGATTGCCGACCTTGGTGACCGAGCCGGTCACATCGAGCTCGCCCCACTGATACTTCCCCGGAGTAAGACCAAAGTAGCCGCTAAGCGATCGTCCTTCCGCTTTGTCCCTCCCTTCCAGGGTGGGGAGGTTGACCCGACGGGCGAGACCGGAGTGCTCGGCGGCTGGGTGCCGGGGGAGGGCACGTCGATGTCGGGAGAGCGCGTCGGAGTCTCGGGCGGGACGGGCGTCGGCTGCCCAGGTTGCGCCGGCTGGGGCATGTCCGGGCGCGGCTCCTCCGGCACCGGTGGGTTCTGCTGCATCGCGGATCTCCTGGGATATCCAACGAGCAAGCGCTCTGCGGGTTGCCCCCTGGCTGATCCTTGCTATAGGCCGCCGCTCTCGGGCCGCGCGCGCGTGGCGGAATTGGTAGACGCGCTGGATTTAGGTTCCAGTATCGAAAGATGTGGGGGTTCAAGTCCCTCCGCGCGCACCATTCCGCCGCACAGCATGTCCGGGGGACGGGCGAGCAGCGGAATCACGCAGAGGCGAGCCGAGACATCAGATTTCAGGATAGACAGCAGTGACCATCAAGACCGTCGAGACCGAGAATGAGGGCCTGAAGCGCGCCTTCATGCTGACCATCCCAGCCGAAGACATCGAGGCGCGGGTCGAGCAGGAAGTGAAGCGCATCGCTCCGCAGGTGCGCATGCCCGGCTTCCGCCCCGGCAAGGTTCCGCCGAATCTGATCCGCAAGATGCATGGCGATTCCCTGCGCGGCGACGCCCTTCAGGGTGCGGTGCAGGACAGTGTCCAGAAGCTGCTCAGCGACCAGAAGATCCGTCCGGCATTGCAGCCGCAGGTCGAGCTGAACCAGGATTATGCGCCGGGCAAGGATGCAGAAGTCAGCGTCCGCGTTGAGGCGCTTCCTGACGTTCCCGCGCCGGAGATCGAGAATATCGAGCTCGAGCGGCTGACGGTCGAGCCAGACGAGAAGGTTCTCGGCGAGCGAATCGAGCAGCTCGCGAGCCAGAGCAAGCGCTGGAACGATGCCGCCAAGAAGCATTTGGCTGCGAACGGCGACCTCGTCGTCATGGACTTCGAAGGCGAAGTCGGCGGCAAGCCGTTCGAGGGCGGCAAGGGCGAGGACATGCAGGTTGAGCTCGGCTCAGGGCGGCTGATTCCGGGTTTCGAGGAACAGCTTGTCGGGGCAAAGACAGGCGACACCGTCGAGGTGAACGTGACCTTCCCTGAAGATTATCAGGTCGAGAATTTGAAAAGCAAGGAAGCAACGTTCGCAGTCACTGTGAAGGCCGTGAAGACCGCTGCGGACACCAAAATCGACGACGAGTTCGCAAAGTCCCTCGGGCTGAACGACCTTGATCAGCTAAAAGGACTTATTCGCGACCAGGTATCGCAAGAGCTCAACGGGCTCACGCGCACGCATATGAAGCGCCAGCTTCTCGACCAGCTGGCCGCCCGGCACGATTTCCCCGTCCCGGAATCGATGGTCGAGGCCGAGTATGAGAACATCATTGCCCAGCTGAAGCACGAGGCGAGCCATGAGGCGGACCCCGAAGCTGCGCTCAAGGAAATTGAACAGGACGCCGGCGAGTACCGCAGGATCGCCGAGCGGCGCGTGAGGCTCGGGCTGCTGCTGTCCGAGATCGGTGCCACAAACGGCGTCGACGTCACCGAGCAGGAGATGAACCGGCTCGTCATGCAGGCGGCATCGCAGTACCAGGGCAAGGACCGCGACACGTTCGTACGCTACATCCAGCAGGAGCCGATGGCGGCCGCCCAGCTTCGAGCGCCGCTTTATGAAGACAAGGTGGTCGACTTCCTGTTTGCCCGGGCCAAGGTCAGTGATCGCAAGGCGACGCGTGAGCAGCTCGAAGCGGACCTCGAAGCCGAGGAAGGCCATGTGCACGGCCCTGGCTGCGGCCATGACCATGCGAAAGCCAAGAAGGCAAAGAAGGGCGCGTCCAAGCCGAAGGCAAAGGCTTCCAAGGACCAGGACAAGCTCGTTGCCGAGGAGCCTGCCAAGGGCCCGGTCGAAAAGGCTTCCGGCAAGCCCAAGCCGGCCAAGCCATTGAAAGACGCACCTGGCGCGAAAGCGCCGCAGGCGAAGGCTGAAACGAAGCCCGCGGCCAAGAAGGCTCCAGCGAAGAAGCCGGCCAAGAAAGGTTGAGCGAGCGCCAAATCGAAGCCGAAGACCTCACCGCGGCGATCGAAGAGCTGCGCCGCGAAGGCTTTCGGCTCGACCTCATTTACCCCGCCGACGATCCAGGAACGGCGGTGATGAGTCGTGACGGCAACGCCGTCAGGTTGGTGCGGCCGGGTGCTCGCGAGCTTCCTTCGCGTCTTCCTGAATTTCAGGCTCAATTCGTGCTTACCCGTGCCGGTGAGGCAGCGGCCCAGGGCCGCGCCGGAATGCTCTATCGCGACCTCATTCCGGGCCGACTGGGCGAACGCTACATAGCCTCGCAAATCACAATTCCGGTCGGCGGCCCCATCGACGATTGGGTTCACTACCACAAGGTTGAGCTGCAGCTGATCTACGTCCGCAGCGGCTGGGTCCGCGTCGTCTATGAGGATGGTGGCGAGCCATTCGTGATGAACCCGGGCGACCTGGTCATTCAGCCGCCTGAGATCCGCCACCGGGTTCTCGAAAGTTCCGGTGGGCTCGAGGTTGTAGAGATCAGCGCTCCGGCGGTCCACGCGACCTTTGCAGATCATGAGCTGAACCTGCCCAATGACAGCAATGCCGGTCGGATCTTCGGTGGCCAGCGTTTCCTTCGCCACATTGCCGCCGATACGCCGTGGAGGCCTTCCAACTGCGGTGAGGCGCAGGAAACGGAGGTAAAGCTCGCAACCAGCGGCCTTGCCGACGCGCGAACGATTCGTCCTCGTAACCGCGAAGCGATCGCGTTCGGCGGCCATGGCGGAGAGCTGATCTTTGGCTTCGTCCTGGAAGGCTCGGCAGTGCTCGACTTCCGCGGCATGCACGACGTCGGTCCAGCGGATTCGTTCGTAATTCCTCCGGGCCAACCGTGGCGACTGAGAGGGCCATCAAGCGATTTCCGGCTGCTCCACGTGACCACGACACGGCTCGACGACGCGGCATCGTCACATCTATAGCTGGCGCAGGCGTGGAGGGGGTCAGCTTGTCGACGAGCGTGCGCAGTCCAAGAATCGCCGTGCTCCTGCCTTGCTACAACGAAGAGGCTGCGATCGCCGCGACGGTCGCCGGCTTTCGCAAGGCTCTGCCGGGCGCCACCGTCTACGTTTACGACAACAATAGCCGCGACCGGACCTGCAACGTCGCGGCGCAGGCAGGTGCCATCGTCCGCTCCGAGCGCCAGCAGGGCAAGGGCCATGTCGTGCGGCGAATGTTCGCGGACATCGACGCCGACGTTTATGTGATGGCCGACGGCGACCTCACTTACGATCCCACTGCAGCCCCGGCGATGATCGATCTGCTGCTTGCCGAGCAATACGACATGGTCGTGGGAACGAGGCAGCACGAGGAGAAAGAAGCATATCGGGGCGGGCATGTGCTTGGGAATAAGGTCTTCACGGGCCTGCTTTCGGGACTGTTCGGGCGCACCTTCAGTGACATCTTTTCGGGTTACAGGGTCTTTTCGCGGCGCTTCGTGAAGAGCTTTCCCGTTCTCTCTTCAGGTTTCGAGATCGAGACCGAGATCAGCGTTCACGCTCTCGAGCTCAGGATGCCGGTTGGCGAGGTTCAGACGATCTACGCAGCGCGGCCCGAGGGATCGCAATCCAAGCTTTCGACCTATTCCGATGGTTGGCGGATACTAAGGACGATCGTCACACTTTACCGCGTGGAGCGCCCGGCACTCTTTTATGGCCTTATTGGCCTGGTCCTGCTCCTCGCCGCCGTCCTTCTCTCAATTCCGCTCGTCGTCACCTACGCGCACACGGGGCTGGTGCCACGCGTTCCGACCGCGATCCTGGTCACCGGGATGACGATCGTGGCCGTGCTTTGTTTCTTTGCCGGACTGATTTTGGATACTGTCACGAGGGGCCGGCGCGAGATCAGGAGACTTGCCTATCTTTCGTTAGAGGCTCCTCAGTAACTGTCGTTACTTTGCATCAGCTGTAAGCAATTATGTCAGTTACGCGACACTTTGCTTCCTGATTTTCCTTACCTCGGATAGCATTTCCGGAATGCGCCGCCGTTTCGCGGCCGAAACAGGGGGAAATTGATGAAGCGGTTCGATGCAGTCCTTCGGACAGGTGTGGCCTTCGTGGCTCTTGCTGCCGGAAGCGGCGCCGCATTGGCGCAGAGCAATGTTCCGCCGCCAAGCGTCGTGAATGGCCAGGCACCGCCGGCAACCGCGACATCTGCCGCGAACGGCCCTGGCAATGAGATCGTGATCACCGGATCGCGCATCCGCCGGGATCCCCTCAGTCAGAACGCGCCTGTCGTGTTCGTTGACAAGGCTGCCATCGACAAGACGGGCCTGTCGGCAGTCGCCGACGTGCTGCAACGAATTCCGAGCGCGAGCGGCGGACTTAACACCAAGGTCAACAACTCGGGCAATCTCGGCAATCCGCCGGATGGAGGCGGCGTCGGCGCTGGTTCTGCGACGATCGATCTGCGCTACCTCGGCGCGAACCGCACACTGGTGCTCGTGGATGGCCTGCGCTTCGTCAACGGCACGAGCGCGAGCGGCATTCCGGGCGCGGTTGACCTCAACACGATCCCGATCAACATGATCGACCGGGTCGAAGTGCTCCAGGCGGGTGCTTCGCCACTCTACGGCTCGGACGCAATCGCTGGCGTGGTGAACATCATCACCGTCCAGCAGCAGAAGGGGCTTCGCGCCTCCGCTCAGTTCGGCACCTTCCGCCAGGGCGACGGGCATACCCAGGATTACCAGGCAAGCTACGGGTTCCAGGGGGAGAAAGGGAGCCTTGTCTTCGGCGCCAGCTACCAGAAACAGGATCCGGTCTATTCGCGCGACCGTTCAATCTCGCAATTCCCCAATCCCGGCCAGACATCCTGCTCGAACGGCGGCGGCGGCTGCAGCAGCGCGGCGATCAACGGCCGCTTCCTGACATTCAACGGCAGCCAGACCATCTCCAACCCGCCGAACAATCATCCGACGCTGGCTGACCTTCGGGCCTTCACCACGGCCGACCGTTTCAACTTCGCTCCTTATCAATACATTCTGACGCCGTCGGAGCGTTATGGCGGTTGGGCCAGCGCGAAATATGAGCTTGCCGACAACCTCGATCTTAGGGTCAAGGCGCTCTACAACCGCCGCAATTCCGAGAACAAGGCGGCGTTCGAGCCATTGTTCATCGGCCCCGACGCGGGGAACGGCGCGGGGAGCCTGTTCGACACTCTGTCGTTCGACGTGACCAATCCGTACAATCCGTTCGGGGTAACGCTCGAGTCTGGGCTGAACCCCGACGGAACATCCAATGGTTTGACGCCGAACTATTCGTTCGTCGCCCGCCGCCTGGTCGAGGCCGGGCAGCGCGATTTCCACCAGAAGGTCGATACCTATTCAGCCACGGTGACCCTCGACGGCAACTTCAACGTCGGCACCCACGAATGGTATTGGGATGTCAACGGATCGTTCGGAATCAATAAGGCCAAGCAGAGCTTCACCGGAAACGTCCGGGCGGACCGGGTCGCGCAAGCTATCGGCCCTCTCGCCAATTGCACGGCGCCGTGCGTGCCCCTGAACCTGTTCGGAGGAGCGGGCTCGATCACCCAGGCGATGCTCGACTGGATCGCATTTACCGAGCACGACAGCAGCGACCAGCATTTGTGGGATACGACCGCCAATATCAGCGGGGCGGTGGCCGACCTGCCTGCCGGGCCGCTGTCGGTCGCTGTCGGCTATGAGCATCGCTACCAGAGCGCAAAATTCACGCCCGACCCGATCGTCTCAGCCGGCCTCGGCGCCGACATCCCGGCGCAGCCTGCACAGGGCCATTACGATGTGAATGAGCTCTACGGTGAGGTTCGGGTGCCGATCCTGAAGGATACCCCGGGCTTCTATTCGCTCGAGGCCAATGGCGCCGCCCGCTACTCGCATTACTCAACCAGCGGCGGAAGCACGACCTACACGATCAACGGTCTGTGGAAGCCGGTCCACGACCTGCTGTTCCGCGGCGCTTATTCGACTGGGTTCCGAGCTCCGACGATCGGCGAATTGTTCGGCGCCCGCTCGCGCTTCGATCTTCCGGTCACCGACCCCTGTTCGAACGAGGCCGGCAATCCGTGGCAGACCAGTGCCGTCGCCCGCGCCAACTGCATCGCGAACGGCGTGCCGGCAAGCGGAAGCTATGCGGAGGATCCGGGCCAGCTCCCGGTGATTACGCAGGGCAACCGCAGCCTCAAGCCCGAGACCTCCAAGAGCCTCAACCTCGGCGCCGTCTACGCACCGTCGTGGGCAACGAGCTCGGGCTTCGCGAGCGCGCTCAGCATCGAGGGCGACTATCACGACATCAAGATCAAGAACGCGATCGCCGCGCTCGATCCCAACCTGACGCTCAGCAATTGCGCGCTGCTAGGATTGGGATGCAACCTTGTGATCCGCACCGCCAACGGTTTCGTGAATGAAATCGACGGCACGCTGCAGAACCTCAGCAGCATCCATACGCGCTCGTTCGACGTGAACCTCACCTACCGTACGCCGCAGACCTCGGCCGGCAGGTTCGGCTTGACGGCGAACGGCTCATGGCTGCTCAAATATATCGTCGTCGAGGCGAATGGCGCCTCGTCCCTGACGCTCGATCGTCTAGGCACTGAGCGCGGCAGCCCCGACCAGGCTTTCCCGAAGTTCAAGGGCAATGCCACGCTCGACTGGACGCTCGGCGGCTTCAACGCCTCGGTCACCGGCAGGTACGTCGCAGCGGTGCACGAGATCGACCAGTTCACCTATGCGCTCGCAAATCGCCTCAACAGCCGCTTCTACGTGGATGCCCAGATCAACTGGACTCCACCGGTTATGGACCGGCGGCTTCTGCTGACGATCGGCGGGAACAACCTGACGGACAAGGATCCGCCGGGCTGCTTTACCTGCAGCGTCAACAATTACGACCCGACGACCTACGACGTCCCGGGGCAGTTCTTCTACGGGCGCATTTCCTACAAGATGTAACCGAGCTTGGTTCAACAGATGACGCGAGGGGGGCGGTCCGGAATGCTGGGCCGCCCTTCTCTTTTCGGGACTGCGCGGGCTTTCAGTCTGAGCCTTGAACCTTTGGATTTTCGCGCCGATGTAGGCCGGGCAACAAAAACAGGACCTTATTCCCGTGATTGATCATCAGGACATCGTTTCGCAGCTCGTCCCCATCGTCATCGAGCAATCCAACCGGGGCGAGCGCAGCTTCGACATCTATTCGCGGCTGCTGCGCGAGCGGATCGTCTTCATCACGGGAGCGATCGAGGACCATATGGCCTCGCTGATTACCGCCCAGCTGCTCTTCCTCGAGTCCGAGAATCCGAAGAAGGACATCTTCATGTACATCAACTCGCCGGGCGGCGTGGTGACGGCCGGCCTCGCGATCCACGACACGATGCAATATATCCGGCCGAAGATCAGCACCGTGTGCATCGGCCAGGCGGCGTCGATGGGGAGCTTCCTGCTGGCGGCGGGCGAGCCCGGAATGCGCGTCGCGCTCACCAACAGCCGGATCATGATCCACCAGCCCTCGGGCGGCGCCCAGGGCATGGCCGCCGACATCGAGATCCAGGCGCGCGAGATCCTGCGCATGCGCCAGCGCCTGAACGAACTCTACGCCAAGTACACCGGCCAGACGCTCGAGGAGATCGAGAAGGCGATGGACCGCGACAAGTTCCTCGAATCCGACGAAGCCAAGGCATTCGGCCTCATCGACGTGGTGTTCGACAAGCGGCCCGAGCCGGGCCAGGACGAGGGAACTGGTGCCGGAGACGTGACGCCTGCTTGAGCACCCGAGCGCAGCGGAGCTGCGAAGACTGGCCGACGGATCGCGAAGCGAGGCCGATCCACGTCATGGGATTCACTCCCATGACGGGTTCAAAGATCGATGGTCAGGTCAACCAGCACACGCCGTCCAGGAAGCCGATAATAAGATTGGTCTCCGAATTCGCTCGCCGTGACGGCTGGTCGAGCGTTCGAGAGGTTTTCTGCGACTGCCGAGAGTTCATAGCGGCGCCAGCGATAGCCCAGCCGGCCATCGACGGTCGCATAGGGGTTGGCCTTAGCGGTGTTGGCGATATCGAGATATCGCCTGCCGACGTAATTCAATGTCGCCGAGCCGAAGGGACCTTTTGCCGGCTTGTAGATCAGGCCGGCCGAGGCGAGCACATGCGGCGACAAGGTCAGCTGGTTGCCGGAGGCGTCGATGTTCGTTCCGCCTTCATCGGCGATGTAATGGGTGAACGTCGCGTCGTGATAGCTGAACGCCGATGCGAGCAGGAGATCCGGCGCCAGCTGCCAGCGAGCTTCGGCCTCGATGCCCCGCAATCGCTCCCCGCCCGCGTTTTCGAAAATCGGGTCTCCGTCCGCGTCCGTCGTCGCGACGACGAGGTTCCTGAAGTCGACCTGGAAGAAGCTCGCTTCGATCTGGAGAAGGCCGTTGGCGAACCTGCCCTTTAGCCCGAGCTCGTAGCTTCGAGCGGTCTCCGGCTTGAGGATGTCGGGTGTATTGTCGGGTCCGAAATCGATCGCGGCGGGCTTGAAGACGTTCTTGTAGTTGGCGAATGCCGACAGGCTGTCCTTGCCTGACGACCATGCGAGGTAACTGGCGCCGACCGAACCGGAAAGCCGAGTGACTTGCCGGGTCTGATCGTCGAACGTGTCCGCTGCAGGATCGAACCCGTCGATATGGCTCGAGCGCTTTCGCTCGAGACTCTCGTTGAGCCGAACACCCGCATCGATCGTCCAGGGCTTGGCTGGCGTCCAGTTCAGCTGGGCGTATTGGCCCGTGAACACGCGTCTGTCGTCGACCGAATTGATCTCGTCGACGTGAAGGTCGGTGGTGCGTGGAAGGGGCACGCTGCCATCGAGCGCCGGGTTGTAGCCGCCGTTGAGACTATCCTGCTCGGCATGGCCGTACAGCAGGTCGGCGCCCCAGACCAGCCTGGCCGTTGGGCCAAGCTGGCTGGTGACGTGAGTATCGCCATAATCGTCGTCGATGTGCCTGCGCTGGTTCTGGCTGTCGGCGTTGAAGAGATCGGGGCGAAGGAAGCCGCGGATGTCGGCGATGCGCGCGTGGCTGAGCGATGCGGCGGTTGCCCACTCGCCGAGCGGCGTCGCAACGGTGTAGCTAAGAGCGAAGCGCGCCCGATCCTCATCGATGCGCGCATCCAGCGGATTGTAGTTCGCGTCGAGCGGCGTCTGCCTGGTGAGCGCGGTGCCCTCCAGCTCGACAGGGCTGCTCGGTACGCTTCGAACGACCGTATAGTCGAAGTCGAAGCCCAAGCGGCCACCCGCGAGGGGCGCCGCGGCCCGGTAAAGCGCCTGCGCGTTCTTCACCTTTTCGCGATGGTCGCTGAAACCATCGCGTCGCGCGGAAACGGCAACGGACTGCTCGATCCCGCCGATCTTCGGCAACGCAATCGAGAGATTGCCTCGCCAGCTGTCGTGACTGCCGGCGGCAACCGAAATCTGGTTGGCAGCGTGGCCCGCCGGATAGTGAATGACATGGATCACACCGACAAAGGCCGTTGCGCCGTAGACCACCGGCGCAGACCCTTTCAGCACTTCGATCCGATCGACGTCGGTGAGGTTGAGGTCGGGGATCGCCGGGTTGAATGCACCGCCCAACGGAATTCCGTCGACTACGAGCAGAAAAGCATCGAACTCATGCAGGCCCCAGAATGAGGCGACGGCGCTCGCAGGGCCGGCATCGCCGCCCGCCGGAGCCTCAGCGCCCGCGACCAGAGCGAGGGCTCCCCGCAGGTCGACAACATGTCTGGCGCGCAGCTCGTCGCCCGACAAAACGCTGATCATTTCAGGAGTTCGAGCGGAATTCTCCGGCAATCGCGTCGCGGTGACGACAATGTCGTTACTGTCGCTCTGTGCGTGAACGGGTGCGATCGGAAACGCGACAGCGACGGATGCCGATGCCGCCAGGACAAGTCTTCGCAAATACTTTCCCCTTCGTTGCCGCGAATGGCTCGTCTCTGATGCTGGCCGCGACGATATGTCAAAGGCTGTTCATCCAGACGGTCGCTGATCCCGACGACTAACCAGACGTCCGCTTTTCGCTTAAGGCAGACATTACAAACTCCTGTCCTGCGTACGTAACGGCGGTTCCGGCATTCCAGGTTAAGCTATTGCCAATCCTCGCAAGTTCGGAAATCCTTGGCACGTTGCTCGGGTGGAGGGGATAAGCGATGCGTACATTGATGATCTTCGCAGCAATGGTCGTCGCACAATCGACCGCAGTCATTGCCCAGTCGACGGAGCCGGAACCCGCGACCTCGCCGGGGACCTGGATGTCAATTTCTGACTATCCTGCGGATGCGCTTGCAAAGCACCAGGAGGGCAGCGTTGGATTTGCTCTCCAGGTCGATCCATCCGGGCAGGTCCAGTCATGCTCGGTCACCTCGACTAGCGGATCGCCAGTTCTCGACAATGCCACGTGCGCGCTGCTCAAAAGCCGGGCTAGGTTCAAGCCCGCGCAAGATGCCGCTGGCCATGCCGTGGCGGGCACGTTCGCGTCACACGTGCAGTGGGTCTATCCGCAGGCGGCCCCGGCAGCCTCTCCGGCTCTCGCTCCGGTCGAGCTCCATGGATTTGATCGTATTGGTTATGGCGCCTCGGTGCTTTCGGTCGACGAAAATGGAATGGTGACCAAGTGCGAGCACGGCGATTCTGGCTATGCGAACATCCCTAGCCCTCCCGACTTCTGCTGGATGTTTCCGGTTGGTTCGCGCTACGGCCCACCGGCGCTGTACAAGGGCAAGCCGATGAAGCGGCGGATTACGATGAGGCTGGACATCAAGGACCAGAACATCCCGTAAATTGCCCTGAAGGACTTGTTACGTTCCCCTATTGTTCTCATGGAACAAATCAGATACGTCTGATTCTTCGCAAGGCGCGGCTCGGCCGCCATCTTGACGCTTGAACGGAGGCAGGGGACATGGCAGCGCAGCTCAAAGTCATCGGTAGCAACACAGTGGAACCTCCCAGCATGGACCGTCAAAAGGCGCTCGAAGCGGCGCTAGCCCAGATTGACCGGGCCTTCGGCAAGGGCTCGGCGATGAAGCTGGGCAGCCGCGAGAAGATCGAGATCGAGACGATTTCGACGGGCAGCCTGGGCCTCGACATCGCTCTGGGCGTCGGCGGCCTGCCGCGCGGCCGGGTGATCGAGATTTACGGGCCGGAGAGCTCGGGCAAGACGACGCTCGCGCTGCATGCGATCGCCGAGGCGCAAAAAGGCGGCGGGACGGCGGCGTTCGTCGACGCCGAACATGCGCTAGACCCCGCCTATGCGAAGAAGCTGGGAGTCGATATCGATGAGCTGATCGTGTCGCAGCCCGACACCGGCGAGCAGGCGCTCGAGATCGTCGATACATTGGTTCGCTCCAATGCGGTCGACATCCTCGTGATCGATTCGGTCGCCGCACTCGTTCCGCGGGCCGAGATCGAGGGTGAAATGGGCGACCAGCTGCCCGGTCTCCAGGCACGACTGATGAGCCAGGCGCTGCGCAAGCTCACCGGATCGATCAGCCGCTCGCGCTGCATGGTGATCTTCATCAACCAGGTGCGGATGAAGATTGGCGTGATGTACGGAAACCCCGAGACGACGACCGGCGGCAATGCGCTGAAGTTCTACGCGTCGGTGCGCCTCGACATTCGCCGCACGGGCCAGATCAAGGACCGCGACGATATCGTCGGCAACACGACGCGGGTGAAGGTTGTCAAGAACAAGGTCGCGCCGCCGTTCAAGCAGGTCGAGTTCGACATCATGTACGGCGAGGGCGTGTCGAAGGTCGGCGAGATCCTCGACCTCGGCGTCAAGGCCGGCCTAATCGAGAAGTCCGGCGCCTGGTTCAGCTATGACAGCGTCCGGATCGGGCAGGGCCGCGAGAACGCCAAAGTCTATCTCAAGGAAAATCCCGACATCGCCAAGCGGATCGAGAATGCGATCCGCGGGAAGACGGAGGAGGTTGGCGAGGCGCTGATGGTTGGTGCGGGTCCCGACGACGGTGAGGACGTCACCGCCGAGTAATCAAGCTCCCCAGTGGCGGGCGGATGCTCAGCGTTCCGCCCGCCGCCCCCCCGAAGTGCACAGCCTGTCCGGGGGACAGGCGAGCAGTGGAGGCAGCCAGCTAAGCAAGGTCTTCCGGGATCGCGGTCGATTCGCGGGCAGCTTCCCGCTCGAGCGGGTCGGCGTCGATTGGAGCGAACAGCCGTTTCGGTTCGGTCAGCAACAGGGCGACAAATCCGCCGGTCGCACACGCCGCGGTTCCGATCAAATAAGGCACGACGGTTCCGTCGAAATACTGCCCGATGATGAAGCCGAGAATCGCCCCGCCGATCGTACCGATCATACCCTGTACCGACGACGCAGTGCCGGCAATCGGCGCCATATGCTCCATCGCGAGTGTGCTGAGGTTCGAGGAGGTGAAGGCGAAGGCGGACATCGTCAGCGCCTGTAGGACGATGAAGCTGAGGAGGGTTTCGCGCCCGTCAAGTGCGATGGCGGCATGAAGGAGGGCAATTGCAGTAAAGGCTAACGAGGCAATGTGCCCGACCCGGCGCAGGCCGAAGCGACCGACCACGCGCGAATTCGTCCACGAGGCGAGTGCCATGGGCGCTGCGATTGCAGCAAATACGATTCCGATGAGGCGCGGCTGGTGAAACGCCTCGAACACGATTTGCTGTATCGATGCGATGTAGGCGACGAGGGCACCGAAGGTGATCGTCAGCGCGATCGTGTAACCGCGAGACTGGGATTCTCGAACGGTCTCCCAGACCGCGGCAGTCAGGTCGTCCCATTTGAGGCTGCGGCGATATTCCTGGTGCAGGGTCTCGGGGAGTCTCGTTCCAGACCAGACCAGCATGATGAGCGCATAGGCGGCGAGCGCCAGAAAGATCGCTTCCCACGACGCAACGAGCAGAATTGCCAATCCAATGTTGGGGGCAAGGACTGGCATCAGCATGAAAACCATGAAGACGAGGCTCATGACCCGCGCCATGGCTTCGCGCTCGAACAGGTCGCGGACCATCGCCACGACCAGAACACGGGTCACCGCCGCCGATGCCCCCATGGCGAGCCGCGACGCGATCAGGACGGCGAAGCTTCCCGAGAAAGCGCAAAGCAGCGCGAACAGGCCGTACAGGACAATCCCGGCCGCGAGGATCGGCTTGCGGCCGAAGCGGTCGGCGAGTGGCCCCCAAACCAGCTGGGTCGAAGCGAAGCCAACGAAATAGGCGACGACGACGAGCTGGCGGCTGTTTTCGTCGGCGACATGAAGCGAGCGACCGATTGCCGGCAGCGCAGGGATCATCGCATCGATGGCAAAGGAGTTGAGGCCCATCAACGCCGCAAGCATCACGGTCATCTCGCGCGAGCCGGGGCGCTTCACGCCATCCTGAAAGGCCGAATCGAACATGGGACCGCGCGTGCTGGCCGATTGGCCGGGGCCGTGCAACAGTGCGGCGAGCAAAGGGGGCCATGATGATGAACCTGCCAGTCCGACGCCGTCGCTTTCTTGGGGGTGCCGGCATGTTATCCGTTGCCTTGACGATCCCTTTGAGCCGGACCGTCGCGGCTGCCGCCGAAGCTCTGAAGCCGATTCCGCTGCCGCCGGCGATCAGCCAGGCCGAGCGACTGCAGCGGCTCGCGAGGGCGAAGCAATTGATGGCTCGGAACGGTATCGGCGCAGTGATTGTCGAATCCGGGTCGAGCCTTGATTATCTTACAGGCGTCCAATGGCACCGTTCGGAGCGTCTCACGGCGGCGGTAATCCCGGCCCAAGGCGATCCAATAATCATCACCCCATTCTTCGAACGGCCATCGGTGGCCGAAACGCTGGCGATTCCTGCCGAAATCCGTACCTGGGACGAGGATCAGGATCCATTGAAGCTGGTCGCAGATTTCGTGCGCGAGCGCGGCGTCGCGGGTGAGCCGATCGCGTTCGAAGAGACCGACCGCTATTTCATTGTCGATCGCCTCGGCCAGCAGCTTCCTGGGCTTAAATCCGTGAACGCCAATCCCGTCGTGCGTGCGCTTCGGCTGGTCAAATCTCCCGCCGAATTGGCATTGATGCAGGCGGCCAACGACATCACCATCCGAGCCATGCGGCACGCAGGCGAAGGCGCGCGCCTTCGCATGACTCCAGCCGACTTTGGCGCCGCCATCGATGCCGCGACCACCGCGATGGGCGGAAGTCCGGAATTCGCTTTGGTGCTGATCGACGAAGCCTCGGCCCAGCCACACGGGTCGAGGAAGCCCCAACTCGTGGAGCGCGGGAGCACGATCCTGTTCGACTGCGGATGCACCGTGCACGGCTACCAGTCGGATATTTCGCGCACCTTCGTGTTCGGCGCGGCGCCTACGCCCGAACAGCGCAAAGTCTGGAATCAAGTCCACGAGGGCCAGCAGATTGCCATTCGTGTCGCGAAGATCGGCGCCCCCTGCGGAAGCGTGGATGACGCAGTTCGCGCAGCTTACGAAAGCTGGGGCTATGGCCCGGGATACAAGCTACCTGGCCTGTCGCACCGAACGGGCCACGGCATCGGGATGGACGGGCATGAACCTGCCTATCTCGTCCACGGCGATATGACTCCGCTGGCGCCTGGCATGTGCTTCTCGGACGAACCGGGGATCTACATACCCGGCAAGTTCGGAGTGCGGCTCGAGGATTGCTGGCACATGACGCAAGCCGGCCCCAAGTTCTTCACCGAGCCGCCGCCAAGCATCGACAACCCATTCGGCTGAACTCAGAAATGATCCTCGACGGGTCCAGCGCGCTGGACGTGCGAGGGCGCGTGCGGGGGCTCGATGTCCGCGGGCTCGATGGAATCGAGCGTACCTTCCCAGCGAGCGACCACGCTTGCCGCGACGGCATTGCCCACAACGTTGGTCCCAGACCTTCCCATGTCGAGAAAGTGATCAACTGCAAGGATCAGCAGCAGGCCGGCCTCGGGGATCCTGAACATCGGCATGATCGCCGCGATCACGACCAGGCTCGCGCGTGGAACTCCGGCCATGCCCTTCGAGGTAATCATCAGCACGAGCAACATCGTGATTTCCTGGCCGAAACTGAGGTGGATTGCATATGCCTGCGCAATGAAAAAAGTCGCGAAGGTCATGTACATCATCGAGCCGTCGAGATTGAACGAATAGCCGAGCGGAAGAACGAAGCTTGCAATGCGCGGAGGCACTCCAAATCGGTCGAGCGCTTCGAGCGTTCTTGGATAGGCGGCCTCCGACGATGCCGTTGAGAACGCCAGGACGACGGGGTCGCGGATATAGCGGACGAGGAGCCTGATCCTCGGCCCGACGATCACGAAACCGGCACCCACGAGGACAGCCCAGAGGATCAACAGGCCGAGGTAGAAGCTGCCAACGAACATTCCCAAGGTGGCGATGATTTGGGGTCCGCGTTCGGCAAGTGCACTTGCGACGGCGGTAAACACAGCGAATGGGGCGAAGCGCATTACATAATCGGTGACTTGAAGCATCACGCGGACGAGCGCCTCGACGCCGTGGACGATGGGCCGGCCGCGCTCGCCGACCGCTGTCAGCGCCACTCCGAAAAAGAGCGAGAAGATCACGATCGGCAGGATCTCATTCGTGCTCATCGCCTCGAAGATCGACTGCGGGACCAGATGCGATACGAAGTCCTTGAGGTTGAACGCGCCCGTTTCCACTCCGCTTGCAGCAGAGGTCGGCGGAACCGGAAGGTTCAGCCCTACTCCGGGATGGAGAAGCGTTACCAGGATTAGTCCGAGGGTCAGCGATACAAGGCTTGCGAGGATGAACCACAAGATTGAGCGGACCCCCACCCGGCCGAGTGCGGCCACATCACCCATGTGCGCGATACCTGCGACCAGGGTCGAAAATACGAGGGGCGCGATGATCATCTTGATCAGGCGAAGGAAAAGCGTCGTGACGATGCTCAGATAATCGGCGATCGATTTGAGATGGGCCGCGCTCGCGGCTGTCCCGTTGTCGATTGCGGCGTTGATTGACCAGCCGGCGATGACTCCGAGGGCAAGCGCAATCAGAATGTAGCGGGTCAATCTTTTGGCCATGGTTCCCCTTTGTTGCCGCAACCCAAGCGGCAGGTTTAGGCTGCGTCAAGCGCTTGCGCTCCGCCTGACTGGCTGGCTAGGGCAATCGGCATGGCTGCCGACAACCCTTCTTCCTTGGGAGTTCTTGAGTTCGGGCGTGCGATCCTGCATGACGAGGCCCGGGCGCTGGACGCTCTGGCCGACGGTCTCGGCGAAGAGTTCCAGAATGCGGTCGGCCTGATCCTCGGCTGCAAGGGCAAGCTGATTGTCAGTGGTCTCGGAAAGTCGGGGCATGTCGGGCGCAAGATCGCCGCTACCTTCGCATCGACCGGGACGACGGCAGTTTTCTTGCATCTTGCCGAAGCTATCCACGGCGACCTCGGAATGGCTGCCGGCGGCGATGTTGCAATCCTCATCTCGCAGAGTGGGGAAACAACCGAGCTCGAAGCAGTGATCGACCACTTCCAGGGCGTGAAGATCCCGATTATCGGGATCACGGGACATCTCGGAACGATGCTCGCCGAAGCGTCGAGCGCAGCACTCGTCCTGCCGCACTGGCCGGAGGTGGGCCCGGAATCGGTCGCTCCGACCACGTCGACGACCATGACGTTGGCGCTCGGCGACGCGCTTGCGATGACGGTCATGCGGCAAAAGGGATTTACGAGGCAGGATTTCGGCCGCCTGCATCCTGGCGGTTCTCTTGGTGCACGGCTGAAGCCGGTGCGGCGACTGATGCATGGCGGTAAGGCGCTGCCGCTCACTCAAGCCGACAGCACGATTCATGACACGATCGTCGAAATAACCGCCAAGAGGCTTGGCGTTGTTGGCGTTACCGATGCCAACGGCCATCTGCTCGGAGTGATCACCGACGGCGATCTCCGGCGCAATATCGAGCGTGGCCTAGATCACAGTGCGGCTGAGTTCATGACCAGCGATCCCAAGACTGTCGGGCCCGACGACCTTGTCGACGACGCGCTCGCGCTTTTCGACGAATATAAGATCACGGCTTTGTTCGTGGTGGAGGACGACGGCAAGGGCAAGAAACCGGTTGGCGTCCTCCACATCCACGACTGTCCAGCAGCCCGGTGATTTGGGCTCGATGAACTCCGTCATCCTAATCCCGGCTCGATACCAGTCGTCGCGGTTCCCGGGTAAGCCTTTGGCCCCGCTCACGGGCGCAACGGGGGTTGCAAAGCCGCTGATCCAGCGCAGCGTCGAAGCGGCGCGACGGGTGAAGGGCGTCTCCGGTGTTTTCGTTGTCACCGATGACGAGCGGATCGCGGACGCCTGCGCTCGGGCGAAGGTCGGGGTTATCATGACCTCTCCGGAAAATCGGAATGGCACTGAACGATGTGCCGAGGCCCTTGCTCAGCTTCACGATCCCGACCTCGTGATCAATTTTCAAGGCGATGCGCTGCTGACCCCTGCAGGGTTTGTCGAGGCGATCATCGCGCGCATGGAATTGGATCGCGACCTACTGGTTGCAACTCCTGCGATGCGCCTCAAGAGCAATGAGGTGCGCGCGCTTCAGGCCGAGGAGCAAGCGGGACGGGTAGGCGGGACGAGCGTGGTTAGCGATGCTGACGGCAACGCCCTCTATTTTTCGAAGCGCTTGATCCCCTATTTGCCCGTGGGCGCATTGGACGGAGCAATGTCTCCGGTCCGCCTGCACGTCGGAATCTATGCGTACCGGCCGGAGGCGCTCGAGCGCTATGTCACGACACCCGTAAGCCAGCTCGAGACTCTCGAGGGCCTCGAACAGTTGCGTTTCCTCGTCGCCGGCATTCCGGTGGCGGTCGTCGAGGTCGAGACGCCTCCTTTCGCCCTGCGCGAGCTCAACAACCCGGAAGATGTCGCGCCGATTGAGCAGGCGCTCGCGGAGGCGGGCCTGGAGTGAGCATTCTTGACTCGCTCGATCCTAAATATCGCCTGATCTTGTGCGACGTCTGGGGCGTCGTCCATGACGGAGTGACGCTCTATCCAGGAGCGGGCGATCGTCTCTGCAAGTGGCGCAGTGAAGGTCGGTGCGTCGCCCTGATCACCAACGCGCCGCGAACAGCCGACGCAGTTGAGCAGCAGCTCGGCCGAATCGGCTTGGCGCATGATGCATACGACTTCGTTGCGACGAGCGGCGAAGCGGGTATCGAGGCACTCAATGGGCTCCAACAGCCGGTCGGTTTCATCGGAACGGCAGGTGACCGTCAAATCCTTGAAGGGCGTGGTATCCAAATTGCCGATGACGACCTGTTCACTGAGCTGGCATGTACAGGTGTGACCGAATACCGCCCGCAGCCTCGGGACTATCTTGCGGATCTTGAGCGCTGGGCGGAGCGGGAGGTTCGAATGCACTGCCTGAACCCTGACAGGGTAGTGATACGCGGCGGAGTTCCCGAAGCCTGTGCCGGTGCCATTGCCGAACTTTATGTTGGTCTTGGCGGGCCCGTCATCTGGTACGGAAAGCCGCACGAAGCGATTTACCGGCATGCATTGCATCGCGCGGGCGATCCGCCCGCTCACGAAGTCCTGGCTGTTGGCGACGGGTTGCAAACGGACATTCTCGGCGCAGCTCGCATGGGATTCGACGCGGTTTTCGTCAGCGGCGGGATTCACGGCGGTGAGCCGTTCCCGACGGATTTCGCCGAGAGGAACGGGCTCGGCAGCTGGGCACCCGTGGGTGTCGTTAAGGGGCTGCTCTAGAGCGCCATCGCTTCGGGGATCGTCACGGGCGGCGGTGCGACCTCAAATGTGGGCAGTACCGGCACCGACGTTGCGAGCATGCGGGCGGTTTCCACTGCGATCTCAAGCGACAGATCGTCGAGCTTCCCACAATGCGGCTCGTCGACGCTGCCGACAACACCGCGCGCGCGCAGATCGGTCCAAAACCTGTCGAGTTCCCGCATTCGGAACTGGCTTCCGCGAAGGTCTCCAACCCAGCGCAAGAATTTCGCAACGAGGTTTCGCTCGAGTGGAATGAGGCCGACCGGCTTTCCAGAAGCGACTGCATCCGAAAGCATGGAGACGCTGTCGCCGGTGACATGGATCTCATCCGAAGCCCTGAGCAACGCGCCGTAACGGGGGAACTGCGATGTTACGACGGAGGCGTCGCCCAGCGCGGCGCGTGCCGTCTCCACGAGCTTGGGCGAGGTCCGCGGACTTGTTACTGCAATGATCGAGCCGCCCTCGACCTCGGCCCTGCGCTGCAATAAGCGGACAGTCTCGCCGATCACTTTTGTGGGGAACCGCCAGAGTGAGGTCTTGCCTCCGATGACGATCAGGCGTCGCGGATGCTCGAAAGCGGAAAGCCAGTGCTCCTCGGAAAGCGTCGGCTGAACATTTTCGCGGTTTGTGATCGTGATCGGCAGCCGAATGACGTTGTCGGCGTCGCGCACGGCATATTGGGTCGTTGTGACAACAAGATCGAACAGCCGGTGCGAGACCATTGGGTCGCCAAGCCGAACAATCTTTGCAAGTCCCCCGGACTTGCGCTGGATGTATCTCGCGACCGGAACGCTGCGCTGACCGATGCCAAGGACGAGCGAAGGCCACGGCCCTGCGATTTGCCGTCTCACCTCAGGGTCAAGCTGAGAAATCGTCACACTGCGGCAGACCGCCGGCAGATGGGCGAACCATTTGTAGCGCATCTGGATGGTGCGGAATGGAAGGCCGATTCGTTCGGCGAGCGCCAGGACCTGATTATTGTCCCCCTTGTGGGGACCCAGCAAGACCCAGACGGCGGTGCGACCCGTTGGCGCCATATGAAGGTCAGCTTACCGGCCAGCAGGGCGGGGGTCTATCCAATGCTGTAATATGCATCCGAATTCATGATCTGGTTAGTTTGGTGTTCTTGAAGCTGGTGTTCAAGCTTGCGGTCGAGGTTCAGGCTTGCCGCGCACTCGGCGATGCTCACCGCGCAGCTGGACCATCATAGCTGCCGCATTTGCAGCATTCGCAAGAACCAGGGCGACCGCTGCGCCGATCACGTCGAACGCCAATGACAAAGGGACGATCGCCAAGAAAAAGACTGCGCTGCCGAGCAGCTTTGCCTTGAGCGGCGCGTCCGAGCGCCCAAGGGCATAAAGCATCGGCGATAGCGGAAAGCTGAAGATGCCGATGAATGGAACCGCCATGAGAATGACGAGCGGCGCATAGGCGCCGAGGAATGCCTTTCCGAAGATCAACGCCATCAGCGGCTTGCCGCCGAGGAGCAGGATGACGATGGCTACAAGCGCGATAATGCCGACCGCAGCCGTACCGCGCAGCATGAGCTTCCAGGGCCTTTTGGACGAGAGGTCCATTCGCACGATCTCGGGATAGAAAGCTTTCCCGAGGAGATCGGCTGGTCGTTGCGCGGTGTCCGCGAGGGTGGAGGCGACACGGAACAGCGCCGCGCCAGCAGGTCCAAGTAAGCCGCCAACGACGAGGCGGCCAATCGGACCCCAGACAGCCTGAACGCTGCTTGCGAGATTTACGTCGATGGCAAAGCGCCAGGCGCCTGGAAGGGCATTCGGCTTTAGCGTCGGGCGAATGCCGACATGGAGTCCGTTGCGCGTCAGCTCGCGCCAACCGAGATACCAGGGATAGAGGTTGCCGATGAGATCGGTGACGAACCAGATGCCGACATAGACCGCGAAAGACGCGCCATTGAAGAAGGCGACGCCTGCAAGGACAGCGCGCGAAATGGGCAGCAGGGTTTCGGACCAGCTGATGAGGTCAAAGCGATCCAGGACGCGAAGCACGCCGTCGGGCGTAGCCGAGCTCATGATCGGCACGACCGTACAATAGAGCATCCCAAGCCACAGATATTCAGGCTTGATGCCGGCCCATGGCCCGATGAAGGGCAACAGGGCGGCTCCGATCAGCATTCCACCGATACCGCTCACGACATCAAGCGCGAAGGCAAAGCCGGTCGCGACTTTGAAATGTTCGGGGTCGCCATGCGCCACGCCATGGCCGCCATAGCGGACGATCAGCTGCCAGGACTGGAACTTGGCGATCCCACTCACGGCTTTGACATAGCTGGTGATGAGGATGAGCGTTCCGAACAGGAGGACGCCAAGTCCGCGACCGGCAAATGCAAGCGTTGCCAGGCCGGCGAGCGCCGCGACGATCTTCGAGACGCCGAGATAGCTCGTGTTTTTCAGAAGCGAGCGGAAGTGCTGGTCTTTGAACCAGTGTTTCATGCCAGGGCGCTTATCATGGATGAGCGCCGTGCCAACGACTCTATTGTCTACATCGAAGCCCTAGGCTGGTTCGGGCACACGTTGCTGGATTACCTTGTCAGCGAGTGGGCCATTGAGTTCCGCCAAATGGTCGAACTCGGCTTCATAGGTCGCGAGACCCTGGCTTTGCGATCTCAGCTCCGCCTCAAGACCCGATAACTCCGCCTCGGGGATCAATGCGTCGATTCTGTCCCACCCGGCCCATCCGTCGCGGGGCGCCATGCCGAGCATTTGCCCGCGCCGTCCGGCGATCGCCGAGGTGATCCTGCTCGTGGCGCTCGACGGGCAGACAACCATCAGCTTGTGCATGGGTTCGAGCAGGTGGGGTTGGGCGGCGGCGAGTGCTTCCTGCATGGCTATGCGTCCGGCAAGCCGAAATGCAAGCTCGGAGCTGTCGACACTATGATAGCTTCCATCAACCAGCGCGACGGCGCAGTCGACCACCTGGAAGCCCAGGGGACCTTTTTGCATCGCTTCGATCACGCCTTCCTCCACGGCGGGGATCCATTGCCGCGGCACCGCCCCTCCGTGAATCTTTTCTTCGAACACGAATCCCGAGCCGCGAGGAAGCGGCTTTACCTCGATGATGACGTCGCCGAACTGCCCATGTCCGCCCGACTGCTTCTTGTGGCGGCCCTTCTGGGTGACGGGCTTGCGGATAGACTCGCGGTAGCCGACGCCCGGCTGGTGGGTTTTCACCTCCACTCCGTAGCGCCGTTTCAGGCGCGCCAGCACGGCGTTGAGATGCTCGTCGTTGACCCCGCGCAGGCGGATTTCGTGGCTGGCGTCGTCGTGCTCGACGACGAGCGCAGAATCCTCCTCACTCAAGCGCTGCAGAGCGCCCGAAAGCTTCACGTCGTCCTTCCGATCCGCTGGCTCGATGGCAATTGCGCAATTGCGCGCAGGATAGCCAATCTCGATCAGTGGTGGCAGCGTGCCTGAACCGAGCCACTCTCCCGACTTGACGCTGTCGATTTTCGCCACCGCGACAATATCGCCATCGCGCGCTTCGCTGACCTTTGTCGTCTTTTCTCCCTGTACGGTGAACAGAGCGCCAAGACGCGCATGGTCTCCGTCCTGGGTCTTGAGATCCGAACCTTCGGCGATCCGTCCGCCAAGCACCCGGGAGAGTGCCAGCCGGCCGATCGACCCGTGGATCACCTTGAACACATAGAGCGAGGGGTCGGACACGCCCAGACGGTCGGCTGCGCTTTGCGGGCCTGGTACTTCATGGCGCATCGCCTTCAACAGCCGCCGAACGCCCCATGAGCTGCTCGCCGACCCGAACAGAACAGAGACGCCAAGGTTGTCGCCGGTCTCGCGTGCAAGGTCCTGGACGACTTTCTCCCTGGGCGGCGCCTCGTCCATCAAAAGCTGTTCGAGCAGCTCGTCGTCATGATCCGCGAGCTGTTCAAGCATCTGCGTACGGGCCTCGTGCTCGCGGTCCTGGAGATCGGCTGGAATGTCGATGCGTTCCGATTCTTTGCCGGGCCGGTATTTGAATGCATATTCGAGCGCGAGATCGACGAAGCCGCTGATTTTCTCGCCCTCGCGGATCGGAATCTGGCGCGCGATCAGCGGCGAGACGCTCATCGGCTGGAGAGCCGAAAGAAGATCGCGAATGCGGCCATGCGCCTGGTCGATCCGGTAGACGAAAATGAGGTGCGGAATGCCGAGCTCGTCGAGAGCCCTCAGGGCTGGAGCGGTCAGCGGCGCGCGCGCAGGGTCGGGGTCGACGACCACGATCGCGACATCAGCTATCGCCAGCGCTTTTGCTCCGTCCGCCGCGAAGCCGACCGATCCCGGCACGTCGATGATGGCGAAGTGGTCGCCCAGATAATCGAAATTGTAGAGATTGAGCTCGGTCGAGCCGCCTCGCTGGCGACTTTCCGGGCTCGAATCGCCGATGCTGGAGCCGTTGGCCGTTGACCCCAATCGGTCGGTGGCGCCGGCTGCAAACAGCATCGCCTCGGCAAGGCTGGTCTTTCCTGCGCCGGCGGGTCCCACCAGCGCAATTACTCGAGTGCCTTTGGATGGTTGTCCGACCATGCGAATCTCCTTCGTCCGGGTTACGGGCGTTCGAGTCGCTGAAGGCGCTCGAAGCGCTCTTCGTTGAAATATTCACCGTCCGCCTGTTTTCGGCCATTGGCAAGAGGGCTCTTTTGCTTGCCGGAAATCCTGACGGAGATGCGAGTTGGGACGGGATGGTTGATCCCAAAGGTCATCAGGCGCGCTCACCTGCGGAGATGCCGGCACGCGCTTGGAAGGACATCGCGAAGCGAACCTACAAGCGCGTGTGGGACGACAATGTCGGCCTCGTCGCGGCCGGCGTCGCTTTCTACAGCTTCTTCGCGCTGCTCTCTCTGCTGGGCCTGATCGTCCTGGCCTACGGCTTCTTTGCCGACCCCGCGACGGTGATCGAACATATGTGGTCGCTAATGGCCGTGCTGCCGAGTGACGTCGCCAAGATCATCGGCGACCAGCTGATGATGGCGGTTCAAGCCTCCAAGGGCACCAAGGGCTTAGGAATCCTGATCGCTTTCCTGGTGGCCACCTATGGGGGAACCAACGGGGCTGCTGCCGTCATCACCGCGCTCAACATCGCTTATGAGGAAAAGGAACGGAGGAGCCTGTATCGCTTTTATCTACTCGCTGTCGGAATGACGCTTGGCGCATTGGCGGTGGCACTTTGCGCGCTCGCCGGAACAGCCGCCTTGGCGTTCCTGCAAAGGATTATTCCGAATGCCTCGCACGCATTTGTCCTGGCAGGGAAGTGCGCCGGTTACTTTCTGCTAGTGCTGTTCGCGGCGTTGATTGCGTCCGTGCTTTACCGCTTCGGGCCCTCGCGCGAGGACGCGAAGTGGAAGTGGATCACGCCAGGTTCGAGCTTCGCAGCGGTGACCTGGCTGCTGCTGACGGTCGCCTTCAGCTTCTACGTCGGCCATTTCACCAATTATCACGCGCGCTACGGCTCGCTTGGAGCGGTCGTGGCGCTGCTGACCTGGGCCTATCTTTCGGCCTATGCCTTCATCATTGGCGCCGAGCTCAACAGCGAGATCGAGCACCAGACCGCAAAGGACAGCACGACGGGCTCACCCAAGCCGATGGGCGATCGCGGCGCGTGGGCAGCCGACAATGTCGCGAGCGATGACCAGGTCCAGGATCGTCCGGAAGAGCAAAGGGAAGGGCAGCGGCTGACGCAAGCCGCCCCCAAGGTGGCCGACGAGAAAGGCTGATCAGATTGGGATCTGACCTTCCTTGATCGTCGCCATCACGGTCATGCTGTTGATCTCGCCGAGGTCGGGCTGTCCCGTCAGATGCTCCAGGTAGAATTCCTGGTAATCCTTCATGCCTTTGGCGATCACGTGCAGCATGAGGTCGTAGTTGCCCAGGATGATATAAGCCCCGATCACTCGCTCGTGCTGGATTATCTTGCGGCGGAACTCCGGAACATTGGCCCGGCCCTGCATGCTGAACTTCAGATAGATGAAGAACTCCAGGTCGAAGCCGAGCTTTGAACGATCAACGATTGCAGCTTCGCCGAGGATGATACCTTCCGAGCGGAGCCGCTGGATCCTTCGCCAACAGGGCGCATGCGAAAGACCAACAGCCTCGGCGATCTCGGTTACGGTCCGCGAGGAGTCCCGCTGGAGTTCCCGGAGGATCCGGCGATCCGCATCGTCAATCATCTTCTGCATTTGGGGCTTTCGGAGCATAGAATATGCTTCATTATGCGATATGACGCAAAAGAACGCAAAGTAATTTCTGAAGTGCAACGATATATGCTCTTCGAGATACCAACGAAGCGAGGAGCCACATGAACATTCGATCTAGGCGAATGCTTGCTGCAGCAGCAGTCACGTTCGGGTTGTTGGCTGGAATCGCTGGCGTGGCGATCGTCCGCTCCGCCTATCCCGACATGATCGTGATTGGGTGACGCAAATGACAATCACTCGACGAACATTGCTCGAACAAATTGGAAGTGTCGCTGGCGCCGGTGCTGCCTACATGGCCATGGAAGCGCTCGGCCTCGCAGTAGCAACGCCGGCCGGGGCCGAGGCGTTCGCTCTTCCGACAAGTAGCGGGAAAGGACGATCGGTCGTGATCCTCGGGGCGGGAATTGCCGGCATGGTCTCCGCCTATGAACTTCAGCGCGCCGGCTTTCAGGTGACCGTGCTCGAAGCCCGCGAACGCATTGGCGGCCGCGTCTGGACCATCCGCGGCGGCGACCGAATCGTCCAAATGGGACGGCCAGACCAGCGGGCCGGGTTCGGTAATGGGCTTTATTTCAATGCCGGAGCGGCGCGGATACCTTCGAGCCATCGTGGAATTCTCGGCTACGCGCGCCGTTTCGGTGTGCCGATGGAAACGATGGTCAACGCCAACCGGAATGCGGGATGGGACTTTCGAGGCAAGGTCCATCCTGAACGGCGCATGGTCAATGATATGCGCGGGCAGCTTGGGGAACTTCTCGCCAAGGCAATCGACCAGCACGCGCTCGACGGTGAGGTCGCTAGAGGCGAACTCGCAATGATCCGTGACTTTCTCGTCCCCTATGCCCAGCTCGACCGCAGCGGCCGATACGTTCCGCAGGGAAGCTCCGGCTATTCTCCGGAAGGGGGTGGCTATGCAAATGCACCCAAGGCGCTGCCGCCGCTCTCGATCGAGGAACTCCTTCCCGATCCCGCAAACACGAGCCGTGGGAGCATGGCGCTACCTTATCTTTTCGAGAACATCTGGGACATGCAGGCGACGATGCTTCAGCCGGTCGGCGGCATGGATCGGATCGCGCACGCGTTCTACGAACGCGTGAAGCCACAGGTCAGGCTGAACACACAAATAAAGGAGATCCGCCGCGTCGGGAAGAAGGTTCGGATCGTCCACAGTGGCGCCTCGAACTTCACTGAAGCGGACTTTTGCGTTTGCACTCTGCCGATGCCCGTCCTTGCTCGTATTCCCGCTGACTTCTCGAGGGCAAAGGCCAATGCACTAAAGTCGGTCGAATATCGAACGAGCGTGAAAGTCGCGTTTGAGAGCCTGCGTTTCTGGGAGACGCAGGATTCGATCTTTGGCGGGCTCGCCTGGACCGACCGCCTCAACGAGAACATCATGTATCCCTCGGGTGGCTTCAATGATTCCCGGGGCGTTCTCGTTGCCGCTTATTGTGGAGGCTGGACACGGCCGGAGAATCCGAAGGCGTTCGCCGATCTCAGCCACGAGCGAAGATTGCAAATCTGCCGCGAATCCGTCGAAGCGCTCCATCCCGGCCAGTCGCATCTTCTGGAAAAGGGAGTGACTGTCGCATGGGGGCTCACGCCCTGGTCGGAAGGGGTCGGAGCACTTTGGCCAGGAGGCCTCACAGCAGTCCAGTTTCGTCCACCGGAATATTATGAGCTACTGAAGCCCGAAGGTCCGATCGTCTTTGCCGGGGAACACCTCAGCTACCAGCCGACGTGGCAGGAAGGAGCGGTGCTATCGGCGCACGAGGCGCTGAAGCTGGTCCAGTCGATGGCTTCGAACGCGATTGCCCGCGCAGCCTAGGCGGCGGGCAGGAGCCGCCGCTCGCCTGCGAGGCGAAGCAGCGCCGCCTGCAGCTTCTCGAACGCTCGAACCTCGATCTGGCGGATGCGCTCGCGGCTGACGCCATAGACCTGGCTCAGTTCCTCCAGAGTCTTCGGATCATCGGCGAGGCGCCGCTCCATCAGGATGTGCTTCTCACGATCGTTGAGGCTTTCAAGCGCTGTCACCAACAGGTCGTGGCGAACCTGGCTTTCCTCGTCTTCGGCGAGCAGCTCGTCCTGGAGTGGACCGCTGTCGACAAGAAAGTCCTGCCACTGGTTCTCGGCGCCCTCATCTCCCTTCAAGGGAGCGTTGAGGCTGGTATCGCCGCCCATCGCCATGCGGCGGTTCATGGACACGACTTCTTCTTCGGTCACACCGAGGTCCGTCGCGATCTTTGTCACATCCTGGGGCTTGAGGTCGCCTTCCTCGAATGCGTCGATCTGGTTCTTCATTCGCCTGAGGTTGAAGAACAGCTTCTTCTGCGCCGCCGTCGTGCCCATTTTCACGAGACTCCACGAGCGCAGGATGAATTCCTGGATCGAGGCCCTGATCCACCACATCGCGTAGGTCGCCAGCCGGAAACCGCGATCGGGCTCGAACTTCTTGACGCCCTGCATCAGGCCGATATTGCCTTCGCTGATCAGCTCGCTGACCGGCAGCCCATACCCGCGGTAGCCCATCGCGATCTTCGCGACGAGGCGCAGATGCGAGTTGACGAGCTTCGCCGCCGCCTCGGTGTCGCCATGCTCGCGCCAGCGCTTGGCGAGCATGTACTCCTCCTCCGGGGAGAGGATCGGGAACTTCTTGATTTCCGCAAGATAGCGGTTGAGTCCGGCCTCCCCACCGGACGCGGGGAGCGAGACGATCCCTTTTTGCGTAGCCATTCTTGCCGTCTTCTCCCTTTTGTGGGCTGACCAAATGCCCTAGCGAGTTAATCTTTATACACCAAGTGCGGCCATCAGTTCCTGCATGTCCGGCGGCATGGGACTTGAGAACGACAGCCTGTTCTTAGTGACCGGATGAGTGAACCCAAGTTCAGCGGCATGCAGTGCTTGCCGATAGAACTGCAGTTCGTTCAATAATTTGCCATGCGTCTTTCCCGATCGCCCGTAAACGGGATCGCCGAGCAGCGGGTGACCGATGGACGCCATGTGTACGCGCACCTGGTGCGTGCGTCCTGTCTCGAGGCGGCATTCGATCAGCGCGGCGTCCCTTAGCGCCTTCACCCGCCTCCAGTGAGTGACCGCGCGCTTTCCGCTATTGCCTTCGACGATGGCAATCTTTTTGCGGTTCGTGGCGGACCGGGCGAGCGGTGCATCGACGCTTCCTTGAGGGACCTTCGGAACGCCATCGACGATCGCGAGATAACGCCGATTGACGGAGTGGGCGGCGAACTGCCTGGCGAGGCCCTCGTGCGCGATATCCGTCTTTGCGACGACCAGCAGGCCCGACGTATCCTTGTCGATCCGATGGACGATTCCGGGTCGCGCCACTCCCCCGATTCCGGAAAGCTTGCCGGCGCAGTGGTGAAGAAGGGCATTGACCAATGTGCCGTCGAGATTGCCGGCAGCCGGATGCACGACCATCCCGGCGGCCTTGTCGATAACGAGCAAATGTTCATCCTCGAAGACGATCGTCAGCGGAATGGCCTGCGCCTCGTTGTGAGCGGGGCTTGGTTCCGGGACTGCTACGCGAAGCGCCTGCTGCCCGCGCACCTTCGTCGCGGGATCGCGGACGGGCTTGCCGCCGGCTTCGACTGCACCGCTTCGAATGAGCGCCTTCAATCTCTCGCGCGAGAGCGTCGGAACAGCGGCCGCGAGGGCGCGGTCGAGACGCCAGCCCTCATGGGCGGCCTCGAGGCGCACATCGATCGTCTGAATTCCCCCCATCTTCATCCTGAATATGGGAATCTTGGATCGCTCCTTCAACGTCGTGAAGCTTGCGCGGGCTGAAACTCTGCCCCATCAATCACTTGCGATGAACTCGGTTGATCTTGCCAGCCTCCTTTGCTCGCGGCTTTGCCACGACCTCATGTCACCCGTCGGCGCGCTCAACAACGGCATTGAGCTGCTTGCCGACGAGACCGATCCCGAAATGCGGGAGAAATGTCTCGAGCTGCTGGCGGAAAGCGCGCGAGCGTCGGCCAACAAGCTGAAGTTCTTCAGGCTTGCCTTTGGCGCAGGGGGCGGATTTGGGGAAGAGATCGATACTCGTGAAGCCGAGGTGGCGCTCGAGGGGCTGTTCGGACCCGAGCGACGGATCGAGCTCGGATGGATGGTAGCGGATAACAAGCTGCCCAAACAGGCGGTCAAGCTTTTGCTGAACCTTGCGCTTCTCGCCGGGGACGCGTTAGTTCGCGGAGGCCGCCTCGATGTTGGAGCCGAACGCAGCGAGGGCAGGATCGAGATTGCCGTCAGGGGTGAGGGACCGCGCATCTTGCTTGACCCCGCGCTGCGCGAAACGCTCGAGACTGGCGGAGACGGCACCATCGAGCCACGCGCGGCGGCAGCGTGGCTTGCATACAATCTCGTCGCTGACGCGGGCGGCTCCCTTCGGCTGTCGGAAGCCGGGAGCGAGGCGCTGCTCATCGGCGCGGATCTTCCGTTGGCCTAGGTGCCCCGAGGGCTGGCACTCGATTTCAAATCCGCTTACCGTCGGCACATGGTGCAGACGGAGCTGTACGGCCTGATTCCCGCCAACGCCGCTGGGCCTTTACCAACGGTCGACCTCAGATCTCCGCCGCCCCCTCCAAGAACGAACCTTCCGCCGATTGAAATCCGCGACGCGCGCAAACTGCAGGCAAACGGAGGGTCGGAGGCGGAGTTGTTCGCCGACAATGGTTTCGTCCTTCTGAGCCACAAAACGGTCGTTCGAGACTGGGATAATGTCCCACAGGCGTTCTGCGAAGAGATCGAAGAAATCATTCGTGAGCGCCTGCTTCCTCGACGGCGTGTTGAGATACAGCAGCGGCCGACTCCGATGCGGAGAGGGCGCGGGACAACGACTTCCCAATATGCCCAGGGTGTTCATTCCGATGGTCCGCTCACGGCAGAATTATATGCGGCAAACGTCGGCGCTTTTGCTGGCTCGGACGCGCAGCGATGGTGGCTCGAACGTTATCGCCGCGACGACGTGGCGGGATTCATGTCAATCGATTTTTGGCGCACTACCAACATGCAACGGCCACTGCAGCACATGCCGCTGGCGGTGTGTGCACCAAGCAGCCTCCAGCTCGACGACATCTTGCCGATGGAATTCATCGGAATTGCTCCCGAAGGGCGCAAGACCCATCATTTGGCACTGCGCTTCGATCCCGCGCAGCGCTGGTATTTCTATCCCGAGATGACTGGCGATGAAGTGCTGGCATTCAAATTGTGCGAATTCTGGAAGGATGCGCCCGACGCAAAGCCTCAGAATTGCTTCCATTCCGCATTCCGTCATCCGGATACGCCTCCCGATGCAGAGGAAAGGCAAAGCTGTGAGCATCGTGTTGGAGTTCTGGTTCTTCGCGACTGAGCGACACTCTATTCAGGGATAACGCGGCATTAACTCCTGCCCTGCATAAGCGCTTCGAAGCAGCTCTGAGGGGCGAATTCGCCGATGGACGACCTGATTGCCGATTTCGTAGCCGAATGCCGCGAAATGCTGGAAGCGCTTGGCGGCGAGATCGTCGCCTGGGAAGCTCAGCCCGGCGACCGCGCCCGGCTCGACAGCATTTTTCGGTTTGTGCACACGGTGAAGGGCAATTGCGGTTTCTTCGAATTCCCACGGCTTGAGGCGCTCAGTCATGCAGCCGAGGACGCGCTCGCCGATTGTCGCGCAGGCCGCCGCGCTCCGGATGGAGCGTTGGTCAGCGCCGTCCTCGCCGTTATCGACCGCATCGGCGAGATGGTCGAGGCGATCGAGGCGGGCGAGGACATGCCGATGGGTGACGATAATCACCTGATCGACGCACTTGCGCCCGGCGCGGAAGGACCGGCTACCCCAGCTCTGACGACTACAGCGGACGCGGCCACGAAGGCCTCTTCCGCGCCACGCACGATCCGGTTGTCGGTTGAGCTGCTCGACAGAGTGATGAGCACCGTTTCCGACATGGTGCTGGCGCGCAACGAGCTCGCCCGCCGCCTTCGTGAGTCCGAGGGCGACGTGCACGTCGATGGCGCGTTCGAGCGTCTCTCGTCGATCATCGCCGAGATGCGCGATGCGATCACCCGGACCCGGATGCAGCGGATCGAGAACTTATTCGTCGGCTTGCCGCGCATGGTGCGGGACCTGTCGGCAGAGCTCGGCAAGCAGGTGCTGGTGGATGTCGACGGCGGCGATGTGGAGCTCGATCGCGAGATGATCGAAATGATCCGCGATCCGCTCACGCACATCATCCGAAACGGCGTCGATCACGGCATAGAAAAACCCGCCGAACGCATGGCAGCCGGGAAGCGCGAGATCGGTGTGCTTTCGGTATCCGCCCGCCAATCGGGCAACCAGATTTTGATCGATATCCACGACGACGGTCGAGGGATCGACGGCAAGAAGCTTGTCGACAAGGCGATCGCCAGCGGCGTGATCAGCAGGGAGGATGCCGCCCAGCTATCCTCTCGCGAACAGCTGATGCTTATTTTCGAGGCCGGGCTTTCGACCGCCAAGGAAGTCACCGCCATTTCGGGCCGGGGCGTCGGCATGGACGTGGTACGCTCCAACATCGAGCGGATCGGTGGGATCGTCGAGGTCGACAGCAAGCCGGGTCAAGGAACGCACATGACGTTGCGTGTTCCGTTGACGTTGACGATCATTCCAGCGCTGACCGTCTCGATTGCCGGCCAGAGTTTCGCGATCCCCCGCTCGGCGATCGAGGAAATCGTCCGAGCAAACGGCGAGAGCGTTGCGCTCGACTACCTCGGCGGCGCCGGGGTCGCGACGATCCGCGGGCGCCGCGTGCCGGAGATCTCGCTAGCACGCATCCTTGGTCTGGAAAGCCATGTAAATGAGCAGGATCGCACGTTGATCGTGCTGCGTCCGGCTGGCGGCGACGTCTATGCGCTTTCTGTCGATCGCATTCATGACCACGAAGAGCTGGTGGTGAAGCCAGCCGCTCCGGCGGTGATGGCGACCGGCCTCTACGCCGGAACGACGCTTGCCGATGACGGCAGTCCGATCCTGTTGTTCGACCCTGCTGGAATCGCGCAGGTCGGCGGCGTCCGACTGGAGACGCAGGAACGGACGGCGAGGATTGCGGAAGGTCCGTCCCAGGAAATCTCAAAGGCGACACCGGTATTGCTGTTCCACGGCCTGGACGGCGGCCGTCGCGCGCTACGCCTCGCCGTGGTCGACCGGATTGAGGAAGTGCCCGCCTCGAACATCAAGGAAGCCGCTGGCCAGCTTCGAGTGCAAGTGGGCGATGCGATCCTGCCTTTGGCAGGCGCAACAGTGGCAGATGTAGGTGAGAGCAAAGTCCGCTTGTTCAGGTTGAACGACGGAGTCCACGAAATCGGTTACGCTTTCGCCGAAGTCGTCGACTTCGCGACGATCGAGCATGATGTGATCCATTCCGAACGGCCGGGTGAGATCAGTGGCGTTTCGCTGATCAATAACGAGCCCGCCGAGCTGATCGATGCGCACTGGCTGTTCGCCAACCATGTCGGGGCCGCGGCGCGCAAGACAGAGCAGCTCGTTTGCCTGGTTCCGGTATGGGATCCGTGGATGCAGAACATGCTGCGGCCTCTTGTCGAAGCCGCGGGATATCGAATCGTCGACGATCCGCAGGATGAAACTGCTGATGTAGTCATTGCCTGCCAGGGCGAAGAAGTACCGGAAGACACGACCGGCAAGACGATTTGGCTTCGAGCCGAGCCCGAAGCTGCCGGCAAGAAAGATGAGAGTATCTACCGCTACGACCGGGCGGGTCTGTTGATGGCGCTCAAGACGGCCGGGGCAGGGAGGGGCAAGTGAACGAGCTTTTGCTGATCGTCACTGTTGCGAACGAACGGGTCGCGCTCTCCGCTGCGGCCGTCGAATCCGTCGTCGAGCTTGATACGCTGATCCCGGTCCCGCGAGCCGCGCCGCACGTCGCCGGCCTTTCTGCTCTTCGCAGCCGGGTCATGACCGTGATCGACTGCATGCGTTCGCTCGAGCTCGGAACGACCGACTGTTCCGACGGCATTCGCGAAGCGGCCGTCGTTGAGCTCGACGGTCATCATTACGCCCTCATCGTCGATCTCGTCGAAGACGTGGTCGAGGCGCTGTCGGACCCGACGCCGGTCCGTGCGGCGATGGGAGCCGGGTGGGAACGCGTGTCCCAGGGAATGGTCGAAACCGAGCAGGGACCGCTGCTGCTGGTCGATGTCGCAGCACTGATTGCGGGAGCGGAGACCAAGGCTGCCGCTTAATGTCTTCGTTACCCTTACCCTTTAACAACGACGCCATCGAAGCGGGGAAGCCCAGCGCATGAAGAGCTGTTTGATCGTCGACGATTCCAAGGTGATCCGAAAGGTCGCACGACACATTCTCGAGACGCTCGAGTTCGAGGTTGACGAGGCCGGCGACGGCCAGGAAGCCCTGACCCGTTGCGAAGCCAAGATGCCCGACGTGGTGCTTCTTGATTGGAACATGCCCGTGATGAGCGGCATGGAGTTTCTGCGTTTGCTTCGGCAGCGCGGCCACGGCGACCAGCCAAAGGTCGTGTTCTGCACCACAGAGAATGACATGGCCCACATTCGCGCGGCGCTCGAGGCGGGCGCAGACGAATATGTCATGAAGCCGTTCGACCGCGAAACGCTCCACATCAAGCTCCAGCTCGTCGGCGTCGCCTGAGTAGGTGAATATGGAGCGGGCGCTCGCCAGATCGCGGGACCGCTTTCCGGAGACCCGCAACACCGGCCGGCGAAGGATCAGGCTGATGATCGTCGATGATTCGACGGTCGCGCGCGCGGTTCTCTCGCGCATGGTCGAGAGTGATCCGGTGTTCGAGATCACCGCCGTTGCAGGAACCGCCGAGGATGCCATCGAGGCGCTCGGCGAATGCAACGTCGACATCGTCGTCCTCGACCTCGAGATGCCCGGGGCTGGTGGCCTCAAGTCGATCCCGAGGATCATCGCCGCCGCCGGAGGGGCCAAGGTAATGATCGTCTCGTCGCTTGCCGACGACGGTGCCGAGCAGACCGTCGCCGCGCTCGCGCTCGGCGCGGCTGACACCATGCCCAAGCCGGGCACGGGGCGATTCAACGGCAAGTTCTCCGAAGTCCTCCTCGGCAAGCTGAAGGCCCTTGGTTATTCGGCCCAACCCGTTCCGGCACGGACGGCGGCGGAGAATGGCGACGGCTACCTCTATCTCCGGGCAGCTCCGACCGACCCGATCGATATATTGGCAATCGGCGCATCCACAGGCGGAATTCACGCATTGGGCGCGCTGTTCAATAACCTTCCAAAGCGGATCGGGGTGCCGATCCTGGTCACACAGCACCTGCCGATTCCCTTCATGAGCGTATTCGCTCGTCAGCTTGGCGTGGTCGCTGGCCGCGAGGCGCTGGTTGCGGAAGACGGCATGCTGCTCGCCCGCGACCGCATCCTGGTCGCCCCGGGCGATGCTCATTTGACGCTAGATCCGACGCCAGGGGGCGCAGTGGTGCGCCTGACCCACGGACGCAGCAGCAGCGGTTGCATGCCCTCCGTGGATCCGATGTTTGCGTCGGTCGGGGCGATCTTCGGCGCCGGCGCGCTCGGTGTCGTTCTTACCGGGATGGGCCGGGACGGGGTTGAAGGCTCGACACGGCTCGTTGCCTGCGGCGGATCGATTCTCGCGCAGAATGAGGGAAGTTGTGCCGTCTGGGGAATGCCGCGGGCGGTGCTCGAGGCGGGGCTCGCCTCGGCGGTGCTTCCGCCGGAGAAGATCGCGCGCCGGATCGCTTCGCGTACGGAGGAGCAGCCGCGTGCAAATAAGCGATAGTTCAAGTCGCATCCTCGCTGGATTGCTCGAGGCACGTACCGGTCAGCAACTAACGATGAGCCGCCGCTGGCGGATCGAGACCGCGCTTTCCGCGCTTCTGCGCGAGCGGGGAATCGCGACTCTGGACGAGCTCATCACAATCCTCGTCATGGGTAAGGAGCCGAGCTTGTCGCAAAAGGTGGTCGAAGCTCTGCTCAACAACGAAACCTACTTCTTCCGCGACCGCGCGCCCTTCGATGTGCTGCAGCGCCACGCGCTTGCCGAGCTCGCTCAGCGGCGGGCCAAGTCGAAGCGCCTACGGATCTGGTCGGCGGGCTGCTCAACCGGCCAGGAAGTCTATTCGCTCTCGATGCTTTTCGCGGAAGAGCCGGAAAAATGGCGCGGCTGGACGATCGACATTTTGGGCACCGACGTTTCCACGGGATGCGTCGACCGCGCTCGGACCGGATCTTACAGCCAGTTCGAAGTTCAGCGGGGCCTGGGCATCAACCAGATGATCAGATGGTTCGAGGAAACCGCAGACGGCTGGCGAGCGGTCGAGCTGTTGCGCAAACCCGTGCGCTTCCAGGTCCATAACCTGCTCGAACCAGCGCCGCATCCGGGGGATTTCGACATTGTGCTTTGCCGCAACGTGCTCCTCTATCTCAGCCCGGAGAAGAAGACGCTCGCGTTCGAGCGCATTGCCGGCGCGATGGCCGAGGACGGCTGGCTGATGCTCGGCGCAGGCGAGACGGTGATCGGGCAGAGCTCGAAGCTCGGATCCGACATCAACGCACGAGGCCTTTATCGTCTCAAGGGCGACGGCAGTCGCGTGGAGAAGCGCGGCGGACCGGATCGTCGTGCAGCGGCCGGGGCTTGACCCGGCAGCAATAGCTGTGCGCCATAGTGCGCGTGGAGCTGGATTTCATCGAACGAGCGTCGCCGAATTTCGACGAGCGGCAGCTGCCGGTCTCGATGATCGTGCTTCATTATACCGGGATGCCCGACGCCCGGGGCGCGCTCGACCGGCTGACTTCGCCCGAAGCCAAAGTCTCCTGCCATTATCTGATCGACGAGGACGGTTCGGTCTATCGCCTGGTCGATGAAAGAATGCGCGCCTGGCACGCGGGCAAGTCGCGCTGGCGCGGAATCAGCGACATCAATTCGGCAAGCGTCGGGATCGAGATCGTCAATCCCGGCCACGAATTCGGCTATCGGCCCTTTCCCGACGAGCAGATCGCGTCGCTTATCCCGCTTGTCGCCGACATCAAGGAGCGGCACGGCATTGGCCGGGGCAATGTCGTCGGCCATTCCGACATTGCCCCGGCGCGCAAGGAAGACCCCGGCGAGCTGTTCCCGTGGCAAGCGCTTGCCAAGCGCCGACTCGCGCTCCCAAGTCCGACCCGCGACCTGATCGACCCGTACTGGACCGACGCCGGCTTCCTGCTCGCGCTCGAGCGGTTCGGCTATGATGTGACTGAGCCGCAAAAGGCTGTGATCGCCTTCCAACGGCGTTTCCGGCCGGAGCTTATCGACGGGATCATCGACGGCGAGTGCCGCGCCAAATTGCTCGCCCTGTTGTTGCCGCGCCCGCAGTAGAAACCCGAGCTGTTTACATTTGCGTTCGACCCATTGCGGACACGAGCGCTTCTGTTAGGCTGCCGATGGCGGGGGCACAGCCACATGCGCTTTCGTTTCTTCAGGCCGCTGCACGGCTGGCGCGAGTTCATCCACGAGATCATCATTGTCGTTATCGGCGTGCTGCTCGCGCTCGCCGGTGCGCAGATGATCGAGGACTGGCGTTGGAATTGGCAAGTCGGATCAACGCGCCAGGCGATCGCCAATGAACTCGAAGAGGCTGCTAACCAGGCTGCCCTGCGCATTTCGGTCGAGGACTGCAACCGCGACCGGATCGGCGAACTGGCAGCCAGGCTGAAGGCGAGCAACGGCCGATGGATCGCTGACCCGATGCCCCTTGCCACCGGTGCTCAACCGACTCCTCATTGGGACAACCGGAGCATGGGCCGAGTTTATTCGGTGCCGCTCGTTGGTTGGTCGCAAGATGCATGGGACACAGCAAAGTCGTCGGGAGTCCTCGATCATATGAGCCGTAAGGAGGCCGCGTCCTACAGTGAGGTCTATGGCGAAATCGCGGCCATACGCGACTATCAAAATCAGGAACTCCTCCTCGAATCGAGCCTTTCATTCCTCAGCGCCGACCAACAACTCGACGGCCAGTCGCGCAATGACGCGCTTGGCAAGCTTGGGCAGCTTGACGCACTGAACGCGACCAACGCGGGACTGAGCAGCCTGATGATCGATCAAATGAAGAGCCTTCATCTGCAGGTCGACCGGCCGCGCAACTCCACTCTGTTGAAAGAGACGATCGCCCACCAGCGGAGATATCGCGGCAATTGCGTGAAGGATGTGCAGGTCCAGTTTTGATCGGTGCGATTTGCTGGCCTTTGCGAACTGAAAGGCCAAGCTCAGCATTTCACCCAAAAGAGACATTGCAACGCTGACTCGCAACGGCATTGCTCTTCACCTATATCCGCCATGCCAGAGGGCTGGGCGGCCGCGGGGGAGCTTGCTCCAACGAGGAAAGTCCGGGCTCCATGGAACCACGGTGCCGGGTAACGCCCGGCGGTGCGCCATAGCCTTGAGCGAAGGTGCATCAGGGATAGTGCCACAGAAAGCACACCGCCTCGCTTCGGCAGGGTAAGGGCGAAAGGGTGCGGCAAAAGCGCACCGCGGTCCTGGCGACAGGGCCGGCACGGTAAACCCCACCGGGTGCAAGACCGAATAGGGGCGGCATATGGGCCTGGTTCCGGCTCGCCGCCCGGGTTGGTTGCTTGAGGGGCGGGGCAACCCGTCCCGTAGAGGAATGGCCGCACATCCGCCTTCGCCTGCAGACGAAAGCGGAGGACAGAACCCGGCTTACAGGCCCTCTGGCATTCCCATGCCCGACCGTCCTCTTGGCGGTCTGCGCTTGGAAATTCATTTGGCGGCTCGAAACTGCCGCGTTCAGTGACTAGTTGGAGCAGGATGGCGAAGCAGAAGCGATCTGATGATTGGGGCTTCCCGCGCTGGCGGTCCTACGGCGAGAAGGGACGCTCGGCGGCCAAGCTTCGTTTGTGCGATCGCGAGGGCTGCAACGAGGTCGGCGACCGCCCGGCGCCTAAGGCGCCGCACAGCCGCGAGCGATGGTATTTCTGCGAGGCGCACGCGGCCGAGTACAACAGGAACTGGAATTATTTTGCGGGACTAAGCCCAGAGGAAGCCGCTCGGCGGGCAGCCGAGGAGGAGCTTGGCGCCAAGGGTTTCCGCAAGTCTGCCCAGTGGAAATGGGCCGGTCCGGGCGACGGCAGCCGCACCCGCGACGAGATGCGGGCCCTCGATGCGCTCGAGCTAGACAGCGATGCGGATTTTACAGCGATCAAAGCCGCCCACCGGCGCCTCGTGAAGGAAACGCACCCGGACGCCAATCGGGGCGACGAGGAAGCTGCCAAGCGATTCAAGCAAGTGCAGGCGGCTTATGACGTGCTGCGCAAGGCGGAAGAAAGAAAGAACGGAAAGGCGGCCTAACCGGCCTTTAGCTCGGCGACCGCCGCCGGTCGCCGTTGCGGCGTTGCCCCCGGCGCCGTTCCCCGTGAGGCAGGACTTCGGCCGGCTTGGCGACTTTCCGGCGCTCACTCTTTCGGCGGTCGCCCTTCCGACGATCGCCCTCCGGGCTGAGCTCGCCAGTCGTGATCGCGATGGTCGTCTTATCGGGATTGCCGCGAAGGCTGGCCTGGGCTGCGGCGAGGACCTGGGGGAGGTGAGTCCGGATGAACTCGCAGCGGTCATCGTCGGACATTGCCTCGGGCTTCTTCGGTCCCAGGAAGCTCTCAATTGCCTCGCGGCTAACGCAGATAGCGCGCAGCTTTCCTTCGACCCAAATGTCGATGAGCGTGTCGCTGCCGCTCGCGCGGATCGAATCATTCTCCATGCCTGCACCCCAAGATACGCTAACTAATTCAAATCACTTTAGCATTCCCGGGAGCGATGGGAATGCCTCAAGCAGCGGCGGCGAAGCGCTCCGCCGTTTGCTTAATGAGAGCAATCATGTTGGGTATGCCCTGTGTGCGGTTGGCGCTGAGATGCTTCGACAGCTCGAAAGGAGCGAGGCATTCGGCAACATCGATCCGGGCGACCTCAACGGCGGGCTTGTCCTGCACCGCAGAGAGAACCAAAGCGACAATGCCCTTGGTGATCGCAGCGTTGCTGTCCGCGAGGAAATGCAGGCGACCCTCGACCACCGTTGGATAGACCCACACCGATGCCGAGCAGCCGCGCACCTTCGTCGAGTCGGTCTTCAAAGCTTCCGGCATTTCTTCGAGGAGACGGCCAAGCTCGATCAGCAGCCGGTAACGGTCTTCAGCATCGACGAGCTGATATTCTTCGAGGAGGTTAGGAAGCGAAGGAAGACCCGGCATAGTGCGCGCCTAGCACCCTGCGACGGCGGTCACTAGCGGTCGCGAAGGTCGTCGATCTGCCGCGCCAGGCTGTTTTCCTTGTCGACCGTGATGCGCTCGAGGACCTTGATTCGCTCCTTGAGCTCCTGGACCTCACTACGGAGGTGCTGGTTTTCCACCTGGGTCTGGCTGTCGGGACGGGCGTTCCGGAGATGATAATAGGAGCTCTTAACTCCGGCTCGGATGATCGACGCGACCATGACTATCGCGACAATGACGATTGCAGTGATCTGGCCGCCGTCCATCAGGCTTGATCCTCTTCTGCTATGCGATCGCGATCGCGAAGGGCCTCGATCTGGGCGGCGGTCTCGACGCCGCGATCGGTGACGATGCGCTCGAGCACGCGGATGCGTTCCTGAAGCTGCTGCACTTGTCCGCGCAAGCGTTCATTCTCCGCATCGTTCACTGGTGGATCGCCGCGCATTTCGCGCATGGATCGCGCAGGGATGCCGAGCTTGTGGCGGACGATCGTAAAAACGAACACCATCAACAGGACGGCAAGGACAAATTCAAACACGTTCATTGTACCTGCAGCCCCCTAACTCTGCGATGTATCTTAGATGTATCATCTCGTGATCTGCACGCGTTGATTCAAGCGGTCGAGTCATGGGTCGGTAGTATCTCACCGCCGACGGCCGGCGGTCGAGTTTGCCGCAAGGCTTCGATCTGAGCGGCAGTCTGGGCACCGCCATCTGTCGCGATTGCTTCCAGGACCCGCAAGCGTGCTTCGATGCGCTCGACATGGGCCGCATATTGGGCTGCCTTCTCTGCGGTCTGGTCGGCGATCAGCTGGCTCATCTTTTCCTTGTGCTGCAGCCAGCGCTGGAAGGCGCTGTAGCCAATGCCGCCCAGCGTTGGGATTCCGACGACGATCATGAAGAAGATCAGCATTGATAGCGGCACATCAGCCTCCTCAATCGCGCGGTTGGTGTCGTTTAGCCGAGCGGCTCTTGCTTTTGGGCAACCTTGCCGACGCGCCTGACCGGCTTCCGAAGCGCCTCGATCTGTGCAGCGGTCTGCGCTCCGCTGTCGGTGACGATCTGCTCAAGGACGCTGACTCGCTCCTCGAGTTCGCTGCTCCGAGCCGCATATTGCGCGGCCTTCTCCGCAGCACTCAGTGCTTCGACCTCGAGCCGTTTCTCGCGATATCTGAAGAAGCGGTTGGCGATCAGCATGATCATCAGAGTCGGCAGGCCGATGACGACCATGGCGAGCATAACGGCAGCAGCGGGATTCATGCATTACCTCCCTTGTCGACGGTCAACGCGTCGATATCGCGGGCAAGTCTTGAAGGTTGATCCGTTGCGATCCGCTCCAAGGTTTCTAGCCGGTCCTTGATCGACCCGAGCTCGGCGCGAAGCTGCGCATTCTCGGTCGTGAGGAGCCGAATGCGCTCGGAAGTCTCGCCGTCCTTTTTCGGGTGAAGCGGCATTCCCCACGAATTGGAGAGAGGGTAGCCGTTCTTGATCTTGAGCCAGTTGTTCAGGAGCGAACCGCCGACAGCAACGGCGACGATGATGGCGACCATCGGCATGATGATGCGCATCAGATCGATGACTTGAGCGAGTTGGGCGTCCATTCGATTTTCCCCCAAATGCCAGATTAGCGCAGCTGTTCGATCTCACGGGCGAGCGTGCGATTCTCTGTCGTCACATAGCTTTCAATGTCCGCGAGGCGGCGGTCGATATCCTTGAACCTCGAACGGATGTCGCGCGCCGCGCGGGTCGGCGAAGCACGCACGCCCTGCCAGAACTGGCGATCTTCGCTGCGCTGGTCGACCAGCTCGCGTGGCTTGGTCGGAGCGACCCAGCCGGCGATGAAGTAGAAAGGCAGCACCGATCCACCGCTCATGAAAACGGCGGCCAGGAAGCAGATTCGGACGAGCGCGACGTCGAATCCGGTGTAATCGGCGATCCCCGCGCAGACGCCCATGATTTTGCCGTTGTGCTTGTCACGATAGAATCGAGTCTGGCTTGCCGGTTGCAGGGAATAGGATTGCGGCTCCTCGATCAGCGGTTGCGGCTGGTTTGAACGGCGTTCGACGGGATAGCGGTCGTAGGCCACGTCACTCACCCTCGACCAGCAGACGACGGCTCTGGTCGTCACGCCCGGGCAGGCACTGCTGGCGCCAGTTGGGATTTTCGGCAGTCATGATCCGTTCGATCGTGCACAGCCGGTCGTCGAGCCGGCGCGCTGCCTCGTGAAGCTCGTCGAGCAGCTTTTCATCGCCGGACGTCAGGGTAGCTGCCTGCTTCCACTTGGTCACATAGTGAAAGATCAGCCACGGCAGGCCGACGAACAGCATTCCGACAATCAGGACGGGAAGAAGTACGTCTTCCATCATTATCTATTCCCCTTGGCCTTGAGCGCGGCCTTCATGGCCTCAAGCTCGGCATCGACCGATTCTGTAGCTTTCAATTCGGCAATTTCCTCTTCGAGGCTCTTCGGCCCGTTCATTCCGAGAGCGTCGGCGCGCCCCTCGGCGAAGTCGGCGCGGCGTTCAAGTACCTCGAAGCGGCTGAACGCATCCTCGGTGCGGTTGCCGTTGAGGAGCTCGCGGGCGCGGGCCCTCGTAACCGCACTTTCGAAACGTGCGGCGATCGCGTTTTGGCGAGCGCGCGCCTCGCGCAGCTTGCCCTGAAGCTTGGCGATGTCGCCCTCGTAGCCCTTCAGCGTATCGTCGATGACCTTGATCTCGTCGCGCAACCCGGCGCCCATGTCAGCGGCCTTCTGGCGCTCGATCAACGCCGCCTTGGCGAGGTCCTCCCGATCCTTGCTGAGCGCGAGCTCCGCCTTTTCGGTCCAGCTCATCTGAAGCTCGTCGAGGCGCGACAGCGCCCGGCGCATTTCCTTGCCGTCCGCGATGCAGCGCGCGGCCGACGCGCGGACCTCGACCAGCGTCTCCTCCATTTCGAGGATGACCATCCGGATCATCTTCGCCGGATCCTCCGAGCGGTCGAGCATCTCGGTGATATTTGCAGCAAAGATATCCCGTGTTCGGGAAAAGATACTCATTCGGCACTCCGCATGCGATTATTAGGGCCCTAAACTTGTTCTAAACCATACAAGAGTTGTGCCATTTATTTGGAAATGTGAAATATCAGGGAATTCGCTATTTTTGCTCGCTTCGCCAGAGTGAAAATCCTTGCCAAATGGTGGGATTTGCCACCAACAGTCGGCCAGATTTCTGATCGAAGGAAGCATGGAGCGGACGGACCAATTCATCGGCCAGAGCCTCGCGTTCCTCGACGCCGTCGAACGCGCAAGCCGCGCCGCGCCGCTCAATCGCCCCGTGCTCGTGATCGGTGAGCGCGGAACCGGCAAGGAGCTTATCGCCGAACGTCTCCACCACCTGTCGTCGCGTTGGGCCGGTCCGCTGATTATCATGAACTGCGCTGCGCTGCCCGAGAATCTCATCGAGGCAGAGCTCTTCGGGCACGAAGCCGGGAGCTTCACCGGAGCGGCCAAGACCCGGCACGGACGATTCGAAGAGGCGGATAGCGGCACGCTTTTCCTCGACGAGCTCGGCACTCTCTCCATGCCGGCACAGGACCGGCTTCTGCGGGCGGTCGAATATGGCGAAATCACGCGCATCGGTGCATCCAAGCCAATCTCGGTCGACGTCAGGATCGTCGCCGCCACCAACCAGAACCTGCCGGACCAGGTGGAGAAGGGGAACTTCCGGGCTGACCTTCTCGATCGCCTGTCCTTCGAGGTCATCACGCTGCCGCCATTGCGCGCCCGTCAGGGCGACGTTCCTTTGCTCGTCGAGCATTTCGGCCGCCGCATGGGGGTCGAGCTCGACTGGTCGAACTGGCCCGGCTTCACGCCGCGTGCGCTTGCAGAGCTGGAGACTTATTCATGGCCGGGGAACGTCCGTGAGCTTCGCAACGTGGTTGAGCGCGCCGTCTACAGGCACGAAGACCCGGAGCGACCGATCGAAGAGATCAACTTCAACCCGTTTCATTCGCCCTGGGCTCCCGCGGTGGGCGAGCCGGCCCGAGCCACTCCCGCGCTCGTTGCTGCGAATGAGGGCGAGGAGGAGGGGGCCCAGCCTTCCAGTCCATCGCCGGCGGCAACAACGAAAGATTTTCGCACGGCCGTTTCCGATTACGAGCGCCAGCTTCTCCAGGACGGGCTCCGGCGTAATCGCTTCAACCAGCGTGCAACCGCCGCGGCGCTGGGGCTGAGCTACGACCAGCTCCGCCACGCCCTCAAAAGGCACAAGCTTCTCGACACCGAGGCTACGGGCTGACGTTCGTCAATTCGTCGAATCGTTCTGCCGCCGAACTGCAATCGGTGCTATAAGCGGCAAGCAAACCATGGAGGCTTCAATGAAGACTCTCTTGCTTGGTGCTGCCCTCACGCTCTCCGCATTCTCGTCTGCGGCCATTGCCGACGAATCCGCTTTTACACTCGGCGGGAGCGCAGCACAGACCTGCTACATCTCGGCAGCCGAACGCCGGCATGACGTTCAGTCGATCAACGAATGCACATACGCCTTGAACGAAAAATTCCTGACGGGCTTCGATCGAGCCGGAACCTTCGTGAATCGCGGCATCCTGTACCTTTTTGCCGGAAATCAGGCATCTGCCGTTCGTGACTTCGATGAAGCGATCGCGATGGATCCAATGCAGGCCGAGGCCTGGCTCGACAAGGCGGTCGCACTCGTCAACGCGGGCAACAGTTCGGCTGCGCTCGACCTTGCCGATCGCGCTCTCAAGCTCAGGACGCAAAAGCCGGCGCTTGCTTACTATGTTCGAGGCCTCGCGTTCGAACAGCAAGGGCAGCTGCGCGACGCATACGGCAGCTTGACGACTGCGCATCGGATCGACCCGAACTGGAACGAGCCGACCGACGAGCTCGCCCGCTACCGGATCGTCGGCCAATAACGGCGCGGCAAGCGCTGCTCTGGCTCGCGCGTGACCAACGCTAGTGTGCGTTGGTCATGCACAGCAACATCGGGATAGAGAGCAAGGTGTTGAGCCGTGAGGCGATCCCAGCTGTCGCTGCCGCTTTTGCCTTCGCAGCATCATCCGCGGCGACGAAGCCCAGGACCTTCTTCTGATTCGGCCAGATGATCACCCAGACGTTGAACGCCATGATCAGCGCAAGCCACATGCCGATCCCGATCAGCCGCGCCGAGGGCTGAAGAGTCAGCGCCTGGACCAATTCGCCATATGACCAGGCAAGCAAAAGGCCTGTCAGCACCGTGAAGGCTGCGCCCCAGCGGAAATAGAACAGTGCCTTGGGCGCGATATATTTCGAAACGCCGGGCTTGAGCTCGGCCGGAACCGTCGGCATGACCGGCGTCTGCACGAAATTGAAGTAATAAAGCAGGCCGATCCAGGTGATTCCGAAGAAAACGTGCAACCACTGAAGGAGGCCGTTCAGCAGGTCGCCGGTGGGATTGGGCGCATAGCTCGTCAAATCCGGTGCGGCGATGATCACCACCGCCAGGACCAGGCCGACGAACAGAACGAGCCATAAATTCGCGAAGAACTTTGCCATCTGCTTCCCCCTTCATGCGCACGAATGCCCCGCATCGCCTGCGCTTCAGCGCAAATCAGCGCTTCGCAGTCGTTTCTGGGTTGAAATTTTCCGCTGCGCAAGCATGTCAGAGCAACGCGGGCGGGGGGCTCAGCTAAGGGGAAGCACTTCCCCTTGAAATCTAAGGAGTTGCTCCATCATGCCCTTCCAGCTGCCCGATCTTCCTTTTGCGAAGGATGCGCTCGCGCCAGTCATGTCGGCCGAGACGCTCGACTATCACTGGGGCAAGCACCACAAGGCCTATGTCAACAAGACCAACGAACTCATTGAAGCCGATCAGAACCTCAGCGGCGCCTCGCTGCTTCAGGTCGTCCGGCGGTCCAAAGAGTCCGGCAACTACAAGCTGTTCAACAACAGTGCGCAGCTGTGGAACCACAGCTTCTTCTGGCAATGCCTCGCGCCGTCGAAGGGCCAGCAGCCCGATGGCAAGCTCGCCAAGTTGATCGAAGACGGCTTCGGCAGTGCGCAGGCGCTGATCGACAAGCTCCAGGAAGAGGCGGTCAACCATTTTGCCAGCGGCTGGGCCTGGCTCGTGCTTGACCGCGGCTCGCTCCGGGTCACGTCACTTCACGATGCCGACACGCCTCTGGTGCACGAGGGCATGGTCCCGTTGTTCACGCTCGATGTGTGGGAGCACGCTTATTACATCGACTATCGCAACGAGCGACCGCGTTTCGCCTCGAGCGTCTTGTCGAACATCGTCAATTGGGACTTCGTCGCCCGGAACCTCGATGGTCAGGGGTTCGAACGCGCGAATCAGCAGGGCGCCGAGACGCCGGAGCTGACGGCTTAGGCCTCGTGCTCGCCAGTCCCCTCCGGATTGACTGGGCGCAGCTACTGCTTGAGGCGGTAGCCGGTACGGAACATCCAGGCGATCACCGCCATGCACCCGGCGATGATCGCCAAGGTGACCAGCACGCTTGACCAAACGGGCACGTCGGCGACCGAATAGAAGCTCCAGCGGAAGCCGCTGATCACGTGCACGATCGGGTTGAACAAGGTGATCGTGCGGAAGGGGTCGTGCAGCGCTTTGACCGAGTAAAAGGCGCCGCCGAGGAAGGTCAGCGGCGTGATGATCAGCATCGGGATGATCTGCAGCTGCTCGAAATTCTGCGCCCAGACTCCGATCGCAAACCCGAAGAGACAAAATCCGGCGGAGATTCCCACCAGGAACAGGATCATCGCGATCGGGTGATTGATGTGGACTGGGACAAAGATCGTCGCCGTGGCAATCGTCACCAGTGCGAGGATGACGGACTTGGTGACTGCCGCGCCGACGTAAGCGAGTACGGCCTCGAAGCTCGAGATGGGTGCTGAAAGAAGTTCGTAGATCGTGCCTGTAAACTTCGGAAAATAAATGCCGAAGCTGGCGTTGAAGATCGACTGCATGAAGACTGACAGCAAGGTAAGGCCGGGAACGATGAAGGCGGCGAAGCTGACCCCGTCCATCGTCGACATGCGGCTGCCCAGCGCAGATCCGAACACTACGAAATAGAGTGCCGTAGTGATCACCGGAGTAATCAGGCTCTGCCACAGCGTCCGCTTCCAGCGCGCCATTTCGAACCGATAGATGGCAGCGATACCGTGGCCGTTCATTTCGAGCCTCCGTGAACCAGTTCGACAAAGATCTCCTCGAGGCTCGACTGGTGCGTCGACAGATCCTTGTAGGTGATGCCGAGGTCGGAGAGCCGCCGCATCAGCGAGGCGATTCCGGTCCGCTCGGCGTGACTGTCGAACTGGTATGTGAGTTGGTGTCCATTGTCGCCGAGTTCGACGTTCCACTCGGAAAGCTCCGGTGGCACCGACGCGAGAGGCTCGGCGAGGACGATGTCGAGCGTCTTCTTGCCCATCTTGGCCATGAGATCGTGCTTCTCATCGACGGCGATCAGCTCACCCTTGCTGATAACGCCGACGCGGTCGGCCATCTCCTCTGCCTCCTCTATGTAGTGCGTAGTGAGGATGATCGTCGTGCCGTCGGCGCGGAGCTTGCGCACAAGATCCCACATGTCTCGCCGAAGCTCGACATCGACACCGGCGGTCGGCTCATCGAGGAAGAGGATGGCCGGCTCGTGGGAAAGGGCCTTGGCGATCATGGCGCGCCGCTTCATGCCCCCGGACAGGAAGCGCATCTCCGAATTGCACTTATCGAACAGCGAGAGGCGCTTCAGGATGTCTTCGATGTAAGCGTTATTGCGCGGCCGGCCGAACAGGCCGCGCGAGAAGCTGACAGTGTTCCAGACGCTTTCGAAGGCTTCGGTCGTAAGCTCTTGCGGAACAAGCCCGATCCGCTCGCGCGCGTAGCGGTAGTTCGATTGCCAATTGCGGCCGTCGACGAGAACCTCGCCACTGCTCGGGGTGACTATGCCGCAGACAATGTTGATCAGCGTCGTCTTGCCGGCGCCGTTGGGGCCGAGAAGCGCGAAGATCTCGCCGCGCCGGATGTCGAGGTCCACAGACTTCAGCGCGTCGACGCCGGTGCCATAGGTCTTGCGAAGGCCACGGATCGAGAGGATCGGATCGCTCATTCGACCGGTCCTGGCTCAACGGGAACGGCATCGTCCTTCATCAGTCCATGCCTTAGGAGCATCGGGATGTTCGCTGCGGCGAAGAGGAAGGTGAGGGGGAGTGCTCCCCAGATTTTAAATCCGATCCAGAAGTCGGTCGAACTGTTCCGCCAAACCACCTCGTTGAGACATGCCATGAAGGCGAAGAAGATCGCCCAGTTACGCGTCAATTTCTTCCATCCGTCTTCGTCGAGTCCGGGATAGGTGCTGCCGAGCACGCGCTGCAGCAACGGACGATCGGTGGCCAGGCCGAAGAATAAAAGCGCGGACACCAGAGCATAATAGAATGTCGGCTTCATTTTGATGAAGGCTTCATTGTGCAGCCAGATCGTCAGGCCGCCGAGGATTACGACCATGACGCCCGAGAACCAAAGGAGCGGGCTGATCCGCTGATAGCGTAGTGCCGAGAAGATCATCGCGACGATCATCGCGATCATGAAAGCACCCGTCGCAACGAAGATTTTCGCGACCGACGGCACGGGCGCCAGGAAGTTGGCCAGGAAGAAGACCAGCAGCGGCCCCAGGTCGATGAGCAGCTTGGCGCCGCCCTGCGGCTCGGCTTTCGCAGTCATTCGGGCGGGAGTCCGGCGATTGCGCGCGCGACGGCGCGAGGATCGAAGGGCCGGAGATCGTCCGCCTTTTCGCCAACTCCGATCGCGTGGATCGGAAGACCGAATTTCTCGGCAGCCGCGACGAGTATTCCGCCGCGCGCAGTCCCGTCGAGCTTTGTCATGATGAGGCCGGTCACCCCGGCGGTCTCGCGGAACACTTCCACCTGAGCAAGGGCATTTTGCCCGGTTGTTGCATCCAGGACGAGCAGGATGTCCTGCGGCGCTTCAGGGTTGAGGCGACCGAGTACGCGGCGGATCTTCGCCAGCTCATCCATCAGATGCTGCTTGTTCTGGAGACGGCCGGCGGTATCGACGATCAGCACGTCCTCTCCCGAAGCGGTCGCTTGCTTGACTCCGTCGAACACGATCCCGGCTGCGTCGCCACCCTCCTTGCCGGCGATCACCGGCGCGCCGATCCGCTCGCCCCAGATCTGAAGCTGTTCGATCGCCGCGGCGCGGAAGGTGTCTCCAGCGGCGAGCAGGACGCCATAATCCTGCTCCTTCAGCCAATGGCCGAGCTTGCCGATCGTCGTGGTCTTGCCCGACCCGTTGACGCCGATGACAAGGATAACGTGCGGGCGTGGAAAACCCCATATTTCCAGCGGTTTGGCGACGGGGACTAAGATCTTCTCGATTTCGTCGGCGAGGATGGAACGAAGTCCGCGCTCGTCCAGGCGCTCGAACTTCTGCTGCGCAATGGCTTCGCGGATGCGGCGCGACGCCTCGGGGCCGAGGTCGGAGGCGATGAGCGCTTCTTCGATGTCGTCGAGCGTCGCGGTGTCCAGCGCGGCTCGGCTGGTCAGGCCGGTGAGATTGTCGGCTACGCGATCGGCAGTTTTCTGAAACCCGCCGCGCAGACGGTCGAGCCAGCTCATGCCCAGACCGCCGTCAGTTGCTCGCCTTCAGAACCAGTGATCTGAACTCGACCTACCTCGCCGCGGACGGCGCCTTCAATCAGCACAGGTGCGAAATTGTCCGTGTGGCCTCTGCCGTCATTTTCGATCAGCACTCGCTCGGTCGTGCCGACGAGACTGTCGAGCCAATGCCGCCTGCGGACGGCAGCGACTTCGCGCAAGCGCGCCGAACGCGCTTTTATGACCTCGCGCGGCAGTTGCGGCATACGCGCTGCCGGGGTGTTCGGCCGCGGCGAGAATGGGAAGATGTGGGCGGCGATTACGTCGCAATCCTCCAACAGTTTCACACTATTAATGAACATTTCTTCGGTTTCAGTAGGAAACGCGGCGATCAGGTCCGCGCCGATCGTCGAGTCCGATCGCGCTGCCCTGATCCTTTCGACCGTTCGCACGGCGTCGGCGCGGCTGTGACGGCGCTTCATCCGCTTGAGAATCATGTCGTCGCCAGCCTGAAGCGAAAGGTGAAAATGCGGCAGCAACCGGGGCTCACCGGCGATGAGCTCAAACAAGGCGTCGTCAATCTCGATACTATCGAGTGAGGACAGGCGCAGGCGATCAAGGCGCGGTTCAGCGGCGAGAAGCCGCTGGCAGAGTCTGCCAAGGGCGCCCCGATAGTCGGTGATGTCGACGCCCGTAAGGACGATTTCCTGTGCTCCGCGATCGATCTCGCGCGCGACCGCATCGCGGATTTGCTCGAACGGAAGCGACGCGCTCGGTCCGCGCGCCTGCCAGATTGAGCAGAAGGTGCAGCGATGGTCGCAGCCGGTCTGGACGCCGACGAAGCTGCGGACGTGTCCCATGAAGCCCGACGGCACTGGCGGCATGACGTCATTCGTCGCCAAGCTGCTGAGTTTGTTGGTGTTTCCGGTGACTCGCGAAACACCGGCTATGGCGGAAAAAATTTGCGGTTCGAGCTCCGCTGCGCAGCCGGTGACGAGGATCTTTGCGCTTGGCCTTTGCCGATGCGCCCGACGAATCGCCTGCCGCGTCTGCCGCACCGCCTCATTGGTTACGGCGCAGCTGTTGACGATGATCCAATCCTCATCGGACGGAGCCGACCTCGCGATCGTCTCACTCTCGGCGAAATTAAGTCGGCATCCGAGCGTAATCGTTTCGACGCTCATTGGAGCGCCTCGAGTTTTAGCTCGCCGCTGAAGACGTGGGTCGCAGCGCCGCGCATTCGGATCGCTTCGCCTGGCGCCCACTCGATGCTCAGGCTGCCGCCGGTCATGTCAACTCTGACCGGCGATTCTGCGCGCTTCGTTGCGATTGCCGCGACTGCGCTGGCGCAGGCGCCGGTTCCGCAGGCAAGAGTTTCGCCAGCGCCACGCTCGAAGGTTCTCAATTTCAAGCGATCGTGCACATAGGTCGCGACGTTGACGTTGATCCGATCGGGAAAGACCGGGTCGTGCTCGATCTTGGGGCCGAGCTCGTCGAGCTCTACTTCACGCGCGTCGGCGACGAAGAACACCAAGTGTGGATTGCCCACATTGACGGCGAAGGGGTGCTGGAGTCCGCCCCACGCCATCGGAAGCGCGGCCGTGTCCATAGCATAAGCGAGGGGAATCTCGTCCCAGTTGAAGCGAGGCTGCCCGATGCTGACCTCGACGTCCGCTCCCAGATCCCTGCCTTCGAGCAGTCCGCCTTCGCTGTCGATCCGACGGGCGCCGGTCAGCTGCACAACGCAGCGGGCGGCATTGCCGCAGCTTTCGACTTCGCCGCCATCGCTGTTCCAGATCCGCATCTTTAGGTCGGCGGCGTCGCTCGGCTCGAGCACGATCAGCTGATCGCACCCGACTCCTTTGCGCCGGTCCGCAATCGCCCGAGCAAGCGCTGGCGTGACCTCGAACGATTCCTTGCGCGCGTCGACGATCACGAAATCGTTCCCGAGGCCATGCATCTTGTCGAACCGGCGTTTCACGGCTGTCAGGCAAGCTCCAGCGAGCGAGCGCGCATCGGCTCGATCACTTGCGCGGCGAAGCGGTCCATCTCCTCGGCCTGCGGACTCATTTGCAGGAGCAGCAGGTCAAGGCCAGCGTCCTCATATTCCTCGATGCGCTCGCTGATTTGCTCAGGCGTGCCGACAAAATTCGGTCGCAAGCCTCTGTTCGAAACAGAATATTCCTGGATTTTAAGCTCGCGCTCCAGCTCGGTTCCGGACAACCATTGCTCGAAATTGTCGAAACCCTTGGGCGGCTTGGGCGGCATTTGCGTGATCCGCGCGAGTTCCCGCTTCGCTTCGGCTTCGCTGTCACGCACGATTGCGAAGGCAGCCATACCGTACTGCATCCGCCCCTTGCCGATGCGGGCACGCCTTTCTTCAATGTCGGCAATCTTCGGCTTGATCGCCTCGACCGGGTCTCCGTGCATGACATAGGCGTCGCACAGGGTCGTGATCATCGTCTTGGCGGCTTCACTCTCGCCGCCCGCATAAATCACAGGCCAGGGCTTTCGGGCCGGCTTCGGTTCGGCAATCGCGTTCGTCAGCTTGTACCGCTCCCCGTCGAAGCTGAACTGCTTCTTGGTCCAAAGACCCTGGATGACCTGAAGCCACTCGGTCGTTCGCGCATAGCGGTCGTCATGCTGGTCGAACTGGAGACCATATTGGATCGCTTCGTCGGCCCACCAAGAAGAAACAACGTTGAGTGCCAACCTGCCGCCGGAGATTTTGTCGATGTTTGCAGCTGCCTTCGCGAACAGCGCCGGCTGATGGAAGTTGGGCCGTACCGCGACCATCAGCTCAATTTTAGACGTCACTGCAGCCAGCGCGGCGGCTGTCGACCAGGCGTCGAGCGCTGGCTGGTCGACCCCCTTGATGTCGTTGAGGTTGAGCTCGGCGATCAGCGTCAGGTCCCAGCCAGTCTCCTCGCTGCGCTGGGTGAGCCGCTTCACATAGTCCCAGCTCGCCTCCATCCCTTCGTCCGGGATGTTGCGCAGCCATCCGCCAAAGACGGGCATCCAAAAGCCGAACCTCATGCCGCCACCCTGCCTTTCAATTGGGCTTCGAGAAAGTCGATAAGACGGTCGTGCGGGTCCCAGCCCAGCACGTTCAAAGGGTCGGCAACGAAGTTGGACATGGCATTGATGTCATAGAATCTTGGGCTGCCGTCGCGATCATCGATCAGCACCTCAATGCCGCCGACATCGAGACCGGCGGAACGCGCGATCCGCTCGGCCGCCTCGATCAGGTGATCGGCCGGAGTCACCGCGGCCATCCGAATGGCTGCTCGTCCTGGCCGGGCGAGGCAGGCGTCGGCTGGGCAAAGGTCAAAATTGTCATCACGGCTTTCGACCTCGATCGCGTAGAGAAAATTCCCGCCGAGGGTTTCGATGCGGGTGATGGAGCCTCCGCGCGTCGGGACATAATCCTGGATCAGAAGGACCCCATCGACCGATCGTGGCACGGTTCCTTGTTCGATCGACGCCAGCAGCTCGTCGCGCGACGAATAGCGGACAATGCCCGCACCGGACCCGCCGATGTTGGACTTGACGATCAGTGGATAAACGAAGTCGTGCGCAGCGGCGCCAAGGTCGCGGACACGGTGGACGACACGCGTCTCCGGAATTGCATAGCCGAGCGACGAAATCAGCGCGAGCTGCCGCGCCTTCGACGAATCGATGGCCAGCACGTCCGCTCCGTTCAGCACCAGTGCACCGCAGCGGGACCAATGATCGAGCAGCGCCTCGGCGTAGAAGATCGGGTGCTCGGGCTCACGCAGGAAGCTGGACTGAGCAACGCGGCTAAGGATCAACGGAGCGGGCACGTCCCGGCTCGCCGGATCGAATTGATGGCCGGTCAGGTGAATGGGGATGTATCGCATGCCGCGCCGCTCGAGGGCCGCGAACAGGGGTTGAAACCATTGCGGGTGCTCGTAGAGGACGGCTAGGTCCACGGCGTCGGGGCGCGCGAAGCTCATTGCCGGGGAGCACTTAGGGAGCGGCTCGGCGCAAGTCTACAAGCGAGGGTGAAACTCTAATGACGAGAGCGGCGAGTGACGTCATGCAATCCATCATCTTCTCCGCCGTGCTGGAGGCGATCGGGGCCCTGAAGCGCGCATCCGGCGGGCTGCCGAACCAATTGCTTCGCGATGTGCAGGCGATCCACGCTAACGTTACTTTCGCCGACCTGCCGAAGGAACTTCAGGGCCAGATCGCCGAGACAACCCGTTCTGCCTTCACCGAGCTTTTGAAGGAAGGCTATGCGGTCGGGCCGCGCCAGCAGATGCAGCAAACTCGGCCCATGGACCGGGTGCCGGAGCGCCAGCGGCCCAATGACCGGCGCGGCCCGCCGCGCGGCCCTTCGCAAGGACATCGGCGGGGCGGCCGGCCGCCAGCTGGAGATGGGACCGACAAGCCCCGTGGCGGGCCTGGCGGCGGTGGCCGACCGCGCAAGCCGAAAGGGAAGCCGCGGCTAGGTTGAACTTCGACGCGTGAGCGGCTAAGCGCCGCCGCGTCTTAACGGACATACATCGATGTCGAGCGCCCAAGGGTGCGCGCCGGCCGACGAGGTTTCGTCCGCCGGCGTATTTTGCGTTTCGTATCCCCATATGCGGCGCTCGGCACCGAAGGAGATTTGAATGTTCGACACGTTGAGCGATCGGCTCGGCAGCGTTTTTGACCGGCTTCGCGGGCGCGGGGCGCTCAGCGAGGCCGACGTGCGCGCGGCGATGCGCGAGGTGCGCGTTGCTTTGCTCGAGGCTGACGTCGCCCTCCCGGTTGCCCGCGACTTTGTCGACAAGGTCACAGAAAAAGCGGTTGGGCAGGAAGTACTTCGCTCGGTCACTCCCGGACAGATGGTCGTCAAGTACGTCCACGATGCGCTCGTCGAGACGCTGGGCGCCGAAACCGCCGAACTCGACCTCAACATCAGCCCCCCCGCCGTGATCATGATGGTCGGCTTGCAGGGCTCGGGTAAGACCACCACCACTGCAAAGCTCGCCAAGCGCCTGTCAGAGCGCGAGCGCAAGAAGGTGCTGATGGCGTCGCTCGACGTGGCGCGGCCGGCGGCGCAGGAGCAGCTGGCGGTGCTCGGCCGGCAAACGAACGTCGACACGCTGCCGATCGTGGCCGGCCAGCAGCCGGTGGATATCGCCAAGCGCGCGATCCAGTCCGCCAAGCTCCAGGGCTACGACGTTGTCATCCTCGACACTGCAGGTCGCCTGCATGTCGATGATCAGCTGATGGGCGAGATGAAGGCGGTCGAGGCCGCGGCCCAGCCCGCGGAAACCCTGCTCGTTGTCGATTCGCTGACCGGCCAGGACGCAGTCAATGTTGCCAAGGGCTTTTCGGTCGAGGTGCCGCTCACCGGCGTGATCCTCACCCGAATGGACGGCGACGCTCGCGGCGGCGCCGCGCTGTCGATGCGTGCAGTCACGGGCAAGCCGATCAAGTTCGCCGGCGTCGGTGAGGCGCTTGACAGGCTCGAAGCCTTCCACCCGGAACGGGTCGCCGGCCGGATCCTCGGCATGGGCGATGTCGTAAGCCTCGTCGAGCGCGCCGCGGAAACGATCCAGGTCGAAGAGGCAGAGAAGCTCGCGGCCAAGATGGCCAAGGGCAAGTTCGACCTCGACGATCTTTGGGCGCAGCTTCGGCAGATGCAGCGTATGGGCGGCATCGGCGCGCTCGCAGGCATGATGCCCGGCCTCAAGGGCATGAAGGGCGCGGTCGACCAGGCCCAGAACGGCAAGGTGCTGACGCACATGGAGGCAATGCTCTCCTCAATGACGGCGAAGGAGCGCGCGAGGCCCGAAATCATTAATGCGAAGCGCAAGATCCGCGTCGCCAAGGGCAGCGGCACGACGGTCCAGGAAATCAACAAGCTCCTGAAGATGCACCAGGAAATGTCGACCGCGATGAAGCGACTCAAGAAGATGGGCGGCCTCGGCAAGCTCGCGGCGATGTTCAGCAAGGGTAGCATGGAAGGCGCACTCGGCGGACTTGCCCCCCCTGGCGCCCTTCCTCCCGGCGGCTTGCCGGGGTTGGGCGATGGCGGCGCTGGACTTCCCGGTCTTGGAGGAGCGGCGCCGTTCAACCTTCCGCCTGGTTTCGACAAGTTCTCAAAGAGATAGCAGAACATACTGAAAGGAAATACTAAATGTCTCTAGCAATTCGCCTCTCACGCGGCGGCGCAAAGAAGCGGCCTTATTACCGCATTGTCGTTGCCGACAGCCGCGCTCCCCGCGACGGCCGCTTCATCGAGAAGCTCGGCACATACAATCCACTGCTGGCGAAGGATTCGCCGGAGCGGGTGAAGCTCGACACCGACCGCATTCAGCATTGGCTCGCCGTCGGTGCGCAGCCATCGGACCGCGTGCTGCGCTTCCTCGACGCCGCTGGTCTGCGCGAGCGCCAGGCGCGCAACAATCCGCAAAAGGCAGAGCCTGGCGAAAAGGCCAAGGAGCGCGTCGAGCAGCGCACTGCAAAGCAGGCTGAGGCCGCCGAGGCCGCCGCTGCGTCCCAGCAAGAGGCTGAAGCGGTGGTCGCCGAAGAAGTCGAAGCCGCAACTGCGGAGCCGACGCCCGAGGCAGAGGTCGTGGCCGACGAAGTCGCGGAGCAGACCCCGCCAGTGGCCGAACAAACCGCTGCCGAAGCACCGGCCGGTGAGGAAGAGATTGTCGAAACTCCCGACACGCAAGAGGCGCCGGCCGAAGAGGCTGCTGCCGAAGCTCCGGCCGAGGAGGCTGCTGTCGAACAGCCCGACGCGACGAACGAGGGCGAATCTGTGGCCGAACCCGCCGAAGGAGCCGACGACGTCGCCCCGCCCAGCACCGAATCCCCACAGCCCGCGGAAGCGAGCGCCGAGAGTGGTGAGTCGACCGAAGAGCCGGCGGAAGGTGCCGCCGAGGACACCAAGGCCTGAGCATGAGCCGCGGCGAGCGTAAAATTGCGCTCGCCGCAATCGCCGGCGCGCATGGCGTCAAGGGCGAGCTCAGGCTCAAGCTGTTCAGCGAGAGCGCCGAGAGCCTGTCGCACTACGACAAATTATATGTGGGAGGAGTCGAAAGGCGCCTCCTTTTCATTCGGGATAGCGGCAAGACTGCCGTCGCGCGCTTCCACGGCGTCCGCGATCGATCAGATGCAGAAGCTTTGCGGGGTTCGCTCGTCGAGGTCGATCGGTCGGCGCTGCCGCCGCTCGAGCAGGGCGAATATTATCACGTCGACCTGATCGGCCTAGCTTGCGTCGACTCGCAGGATCTCGAATGGGGAAAGGTCGCGGCGATCGAGAATTACGGCGCCGGCGACTTGCTCGAAGTCGAAGATGCTAGCGGCAAAAGATCGCTGATTCCGTTCAAGCCCGGCATCGCCGATCTCGAGGGCGGCCGCATCATCCTGGACCCGGAATTCCTCGCCTAACTGCCGCTTTTGGTCTCCTGCAGCTCCGCAAGCGGCTCGCGCCAGCGTGGTAATTGCGCACAAAGGTCGTTCCGGATCGTGGTTGCGGCAACTCCTCCCTGGCCCATTGCGTGGCTGATCTGGTCGAGGCCAATGACGACATCGCCCGCAGCGTAGAGGCCGCTAACGCTTGTCCGCATGTGTCGGTCGACAAGGATGCATTGGTCGCCTGACAGCTTTGCCCCGACCATCTCCGCGAGCTGGGTGTGTGTGTCCGATCCAAGCGCGGGATAGATGCTGTCGAAGGTGTAGTGACCTTCGGCGGTATCGACGACGATGCAGCCGTCCGGAATGGCGACGGCCTGCGCCGGCCCGTCGACGCAATCGATGCCGGCGTCGTGTAGTTTCTTGTATTCTTCGGGCTTGAGCCGGAGTGCCTTGTCCGGCGCGATCAGCGTCAGGTCGGCGGTGTAGCTCCTGAGAAACAGTGCCTCGGCGATCCCACGGCTGTCGCTGCCGATCACGCCAACCTTCTTGTCGGTGACCTCGTAGCCGTCGCAGATTGGGCAATAGCGGACAAGCCCGCGCGCCAGCGCATCGCCGTGAAGCTCCTCGTCCATCGGTGGCCGGCGGTTGGTCACTCCCGTTGCCAGCATCACCATTCGCGCAATTGCGGATCCTGATCCCCACGTAGCCGTGAACAAGCCCGATTTTGTATCGCGCTCGAGCTTGGTGACGAACTCGGTCTCGATCTTCGCGCCATATTTGCACGCCTGGTCGCGCATGCGCTGGATGAGCTCGGTGCCTTTAATTCCATCTGGGAAACCCGAGACGTTGCGGGTGCATGGGATCCACGAGGCCCGGCTCTTGCCGCCGTCCACCACCACGATATCGAGATGGAAGCGCGCGAGATAGATGGCGGCGGTCAGGCCCGCGGGTCCGCCACCGACGATCAGGCAATCGAGAGGTTGCTTCTCGTCCATGCGCAGCCCAATGGATTGTGATAGCTGCGGTTCCGCCATGCAGTTTCGCGCCTCCGTCCTGACGCTCTATCCCGACATGTTCCCGGGACCGCTGGGCACGAGCCTCGCCGGGCGTGCGCTCGAGGAGGGCATCTGGAACCTTGAGGCGGGCAACATCCGCGACTTCGCGACAGACAAGCACCGCAGCGTCGACGACACACCGGCGGGCGGCGGGGCAGGAATGGTGCTCCGGCCCGACGTGCTCGCGGCGGCGCTCGACAGCGTCGCTGACGGACGGCCGATGCTGGCGCTGACGCCTCGGGGGACGCCGCTCACGCAGGCACGCGTTCGCCAACTTGCAGAAGGAGAGGGCGTCATCCTGCTTTGCGGCCGCTTCGAGGGATTCGACGAGCGAATCTTCGAGGCCAAGTCCCTCGAACCGGTCTCCGTTGGCGACTATGTCCTTTCCGGCGGAGAGCTTGGCGCGATGGTCATCCTCGATGCTTGCGTGCGGCTGCTTCCCGGGGTAATGGGCGCGGCCTCCAGCGGAGAGGAGGAAAGCTTCGAGACGGGGCTTCTCGAATATCCGCATTATACCCGACCTGTGGAGTGGGAAGGGCGCACGATCCCCGAAGTGCTGCGGTCGGGGGATCATGCGAAGATCGCGGCGTGGCGACACGAACGTGCGGTCGAAGATACACGGCTACGGCGGCCGGACCTGATCGAGCGCCACGGGGGCGCATCGCAGGCACCGCCCTCTGGCGCGCAGCGACGAGATACGAAGGCGAAGAAGACATGAACCTGATCGAGACTCTTGAGCGCGAGGCCATTGAGGCACTCACCGCCGACAAGAAGATTCCCGAATTTCGGCCCGGCGACACGCTTCGCGTGGGCGTCAAGGTGATCGAGGGCGACCGTACCCGAGTGCAGGCGTTCGAAGGCGTGTGCATCGCCCGCGCCAACAAGGGCGTGGGCTCCAGCTTCACCGTTCGCAAGATCAGCTTCGGCGAAGGGGTGGAGCGCGTTTTCCCGCTCTATTCTCCGATCATCGATTCGATCCACGTGGTTCGCCGTGGCGATGTCCGTCGCGCCAAGCTCTATTACCTGCGCGGCCGCACCGGTAAGGCGGCTCGAATCGCCGAGCGCCGAACGATCCAGCGCGACGTCGCTGGCGGGCAGGGCGCCGAGACCGAGGCGCAGCGCGCCGAGAACGCGCCGGAAGCCTGAGCTTCATCTTGAATAGTTGCAGCACGGAGCGCAGCCGCTAACAGGCGGCATGCGTTTCCTTGCTGTTGCGGCTGCTGCGCCGCTTGTCCTTGCGCTCGCTCCTCCGCCGGGCGTCCCCCAGAAGAAGCTGACGATCGACCGGATCTTCGCGAGTCCGCCGATTTCTGGCCAGACTCCGCGCTTGCTCAAGCTTTCGCCGGA